>JAYVPF010000022.1:0-10328 GCA_043757535.1 Burkholderiales bacterium | reverse complement strand
CTTCGCGACCACAACCTCTTCCAGGCCATCTGTCGCACCAATCGGCTCGACGGCGTTGACAAAGACTACGGCCACATCGTTGACTTCAAGGAGTTGTTTGGGGACGTGCAGCAGGCCATCGCGGTGTACAGCTCCGACGAACTCGACATAGACGCGGGCAATGGTGGCAGCAACAATGTCACGCTCAAGAATTGGCTGGTGGAAGGCAAGATTGTGCTCGACGCTGCGAGTGAGGCCTTGCGCTACTTATGCGAGCCCGTGCTTCCACCGCGCGAAGTGGAGCAGTTCATTCATTACTTCTGTGGCAACGCTGCCAATGCCAACGCGCTGACCGAAACGGAGCCGCTGCGGATTGCGTTCTACAAGGCGGTTGCGAGCTTCGTGCGGGCTTTTGCCGACATTGCGCAACACCTGACCGAGGCGGGATATTCCGAAGCCGAGGCGACAAACCTTCAGAACGAAGCGGCGTTCTATGCCGACACCCGCGCAGCAATCAAGAAGCACTCCGGCGAAGAGCTGGACATCAAGCCGTTCGAGGCCGACATGCGCCACCTGCTCAACACCTACATTCAGGCCGACTCAGCCGAGCAACTGGGCAGCGTGGACAACTATTCGTTAGTCGAATTGATCGTGCAAACGGGCATTCATGACGCGATCGCGAAAAAGCTTAACGCAAAAGGAACGCTGTCAAAAAGCGCGATTGCCGAGGGCATCATCAATAACGTCCGGAAGACAATCATCCGCGATCAACTCACCGACCCGAAGTTTTACGAGGGGATGGCGAAGCTACTCGACGATCTGATCAAGCAGAGCCGCACCGGTGCCGTCGCGTACGAGATTTTCCTGAAGCAGGCGGAGGATCTGGTGAAACGCCTGGCCCGGAATCAGCCTGATGCGGGCGTTCCGGCGGCGTTGCAGGGGAAGACTGACGCGACTGTTCTGTACAACAATCTTGATTCAATTGCAGCGTCTAACTTTCGCTATCCCACGAATGAAGAAGACAGGGCAGCGCTTGCGTTGCAGATTGATTGGGTGGTGCGGGAGAATGCTCCGGCTGGGTGGCGAGGCGACGAGACCCGCGAAGCACAAGTGCTCAACGCACTGTTCCCCATCCTTGATCGTGACCGCGAGGCCACGAAAGCAATGTTCGACATCATCAAACAACAACGGGGCTATTGATGAGCGAGACCATTCGCATTGGCGAGCTTTCGGTCGAACTCACGCGGAAGGACATCAAGAATGTGCACTTGTCGGTGCACCCACCGCTCGGTCGTGTCACGCTCGCCATTCCCACAGCCACGCGGCTAGATGTCGCTCGGGCCTACGCAATATCGCGCCTCGGCTGGATCAGTCGGCAACAGCAAAAGTTAGCCAGTCAGGCTCGCGAAACTCCGCGTCGGTTCATCACTCGCGAGAGCCACAACGTGTGGGGACGACGCTATTTAATGAAGGTCGAATACCGGGATGCGAAGCCGACAGTGTCGCTCGGAAACAAACACATCACGCTGACCATTCGCCCCAGCAGCAGCGCCACCAAACGCGCAGCGGTGATTCACGACTGGCACAAGGGTCTGCTGCACACGTTGATTCCGCTACTCATCGAAAAGTGGGAGCGGAAGTTGAAAGTAAAGGTCAACGGCTACTACCTGCAACGCATGAAAACCAAGTGGGGAAGCTGTAACCACGCTGCGGGCAACATTCGTCTGAACACCGAGTTGGTGAAAAAGCCGAAAGACCTGATCGAATACGTGATCGTTCACGAAATGGTGCACCTCATCGAGCCGACGCATAACGAACGATTTGTTGAGCTACTGAGAAAGCACTTGCCGAATTGGTTGGAGGCGCGCGCGGAGCTTAACGATTTGCCACTGACAGCGGAGACATGGGCGGTGTGACCCAAGAAGGCTCTCAGTACAACCCACGGCCGCGCGCCATCAGCCGCGTCAAACCGAGCATTGCGTCGGTGAACGGCGTAGCGATGCCGACCCTTTGTCCGATCTCACGAACTGAGGCGACAAGCGCGTCAAGCTCCACGCCCTTGTTCGCTTCAACGTCCTGAAGCATCGAGGTTTTCATCGCGCCGAGCTTGCGCGTGACGGCGTGCCGCTGCTCAGGGGTTTGCTCAATCGAGATGCCGATTTTGTTGCCGATGGCTTGCGCTTCGCGCATCACAGCCGAGCAGAATTCGCGCGTGAGCTCATCGTCAAGAATCTTGTCGGTTGTCGCGCCGGTGATCGCCGACACCGGGTTCATCGTCATGTTGCCCCAGAGCTTGAACCAGACGTCGCGCTGAATGTCGGCGCTCGACTCCGGCTCGAACCCGGCGTTCGCGAGCGCTTCGTGCAGCGTCGCGAGCCGCGTGGAAAGTCCTCCACCCGGCTCGCCAATGATCAGGCGCTGGCCCATCTTGTGGCGAATCAAGCCGGGCGCGTCCACGCTGCACGCGGCATGCACCACGCACCCAATCACGGTGCCCACCGGGATGCTTGCGGCGATTTCACCAGATGCGTCAACGCTTGCAAGCTGCGTTCCCGCCAACGGGCGATCGGCGCGGTCGAAGAACCACCACGGCACGCCGTTCATCGCGGTCAGCACGATGGTATTCGCGCCGATCAACGATTTGACCGACAACGCAGCATCGCACAGCCCCGGCGCTTTGACGGCGATGATGAGCAGATCGGGCGTGTCGAGATTTGCAGCGCTCGCCGATGCCGTCACGGCGGCGCGCAACGTCTCGCCACTCGTCACCAACTGCAACCCGTTCGCCTGAATCGCCGCGAGCGTCGCACCGCGTGCAAGCACGCTCACTGTGTGGCCGGCAAGCGCCAACCTCACCCCCATCCAGCCACCAATCGCGCCCGCGCCGACTACACATACTTTCATTGCAACCTCTCAAACTCACACATTCACCGGGCGTTGTAACCAATCAATGTAGGAGCGGCTCTGCCGCGACCGAGGTTTACCCACCGCGAGTCGTGGCAGAGCCACTCCTACAAAAATTGAAAATCAATCACGCCAAGCGCCTCGCCGTAGTCCACGTTAAAACGATCCCCCGCAACCGCTACTACCGGTCGCGTGAAGGAACCCGCAAGCAGGACCTCTCCGGCGATCAGCGATTCGCCATGCATGGCTAACTTGTTGGCGAGCCATGCGATACCGATGGCTGGATGTCCGAGCACACCCGCCGCCAAGCCTGTTTCTTCGACCACACCGTTCTTCGACATGATCGCCCCCGTCCAACGCAGATCAAGGGCGTGTGCCTTGACTCGGGTGGCACCAAGCACGATGCCCGCGTTCGCAGCGTTGTCCGAGATCGTGTCGAACACGCGGCGCATCACCTTCGTCGTACGATCCTGCCGTTCGATGCGGGCATCGATGATCTCGATGGCGGGCATCACGTACTCAGTCGCGCTCATCACGTCATCCAGCGTGATGTTTGGCCCACCGAGATCGCGATTCAAGACGAACGCCAGCTCCACTTCGACCATCGGCGCGATGAAGCGCTCGAACGGAATGTCGCCCGCTGCGAAAACCATGTCGTCGAGCAACGCGCCGAAGTCGGGCTCAGTGATTTGTGCTGCCATTTGCATCGCGCGTGAGGTCAGGCCGATCTTGTGGCCAACGATCTTTCGACCCGCTGCACATTTGAGCGCTACCCACGCCTTTTGTATCGCGTAGCCATCGTCAACCGTCATCTCGGGGTAGCGACGCGAGAAGTGCTCGACCGGTTGGCGCGCGCGTTCAGCGTGATCGAGTTCGGCGGCGAGCGCTTGAATGGTTTGTGCGGACAGGGGCATTACTTGCCAACGCCTTTTATGAGCGCAGCCGTGGCGTAGTTATCCTTGAAATGCTGCGGCACCCGCTCGTCAAATCCAAGTGCGACCCGGCGCACTTCGGCGGAATCCGTGGGTTGATGGCCCACACGATCAGCGAGCGCCGAAGCACGCGGCACCGGCCCTGCGACCACCCTGCTCGACAACCGCCCAAGCCCTGTAATCTCGACCTCCACCAGATCTCCAACGTCAACCGAGCGCGAGTGACAAGGCGTGCCGGTGAGGATCACGTCTCCCGGCATGAGCGTGATGTGTCGCGCAATATCGGCCACCATGTAGTGCGGCCCCCAGATCATTTCGTCGCCAATTTTTGCTTCCTGCACGAGCAAACCGTTGCGATAAGTGCGCAGCGTCTGCTCCAGAATATTGATACCGCTGACGATCCCCGGCCCGATGGGCAGCATGCCGTCCGCGCCCTTCACGCGCAGCATCGAACCCTGATCGGTGTCGCGAAAATTTTGCAGGCCCATATCGAGCGCTGGCGCGAATCCGAGCATGTAGTCCCATGCTTCGTCCGGCGTGACATTACGGCAAACTTTGCCGATGATCACTGCGTACTCGCCTTCGTAATTGAGAAACTGGCAATCAGCGGGTTTCATCAGGTCACCGCCGTGATGATTGATCGCGGTGGGTGGTTTGGTGAAGTACGTAGGCGTGAGCGTCGATACCGGATTGTTGCGCGTTTCGACACCGCGCGAGCTGTACGACAGGTGTACGCAGATTATTTTTGTCGGCTGACCGTTTTCAAAGGGTGCAAGATGTTGGACGATGGCAAGCGCAAAGGAACGACCATCATCAAGAAGAATGCTTGCTGCGCCTTCGTCTACCGTGCCCCAGTAGGCGCTGCCGCCAACCAGCACGCGACGACGCTCAACACGTGGGCCAGCGAGAATTTTCGGTAACGGGTTAGGTGTTGCTACGCTCATACATTGCCCTGTTGTGCCGGTCGCGGCTCAACATCGAACCACATGTGAATATTGCCGGTGCCGCGCGCATTCTCGTAGTCGGAAAGGGCCGTGCCCGCTGCCTTGCAATCTCGCGCGCCGAGTGCGCCGATCATTTGCAGGTAGTGACCGCCAAATCCTTCCCATGGAAGTCGGCCGAATTTGCTGTCCCATTGATCGAGAATCGATGCGTGATTTCCTGCTTCCATGAGTGCGATGGCCTCCTTGTCTAGCGCGATGTTTTCCGGACACGAGACATTGCTCTCGTGATAGATACGCGGATGCTTTTGCACCCAGTCGATCTGGTTGAACTTGTGGCTCAGCGCGCCGGATGCGAGCAACACTACGCGTTGATCACTGCGAAGAATTGCCTCTGCTATCACGCTGCCGGATTCGATGAAATGATGTGGCTGGCAGTTCTGGCAATTGCTTACCGAGACCACGCGCTCGCCTCTGGCTAATTTGTTGGCCACGTTGATCGATGCGTAGTGCTTGGGGAGGTCGTGGTCGTACACCGCTTTTGACATCACGCCACGTTCGACGGCTACCGTTTCGATCAGCCCCGCCAGCTCAGGATTGCCCTGATAGTTGTAAGCCTGCCCATAGAGATACCACGGCATTTCGTCCGAGATGTAGCTACCGCGATGCACCCGTCCGCCGTCAATGAGGTGATAACCGGTAGTGAACCAGTGCGTATCGAAGATGATCAATGTGTCGGGCTTGACCGCGTCAATTTTGGCGCGCAAACGGTCGTAACCGGGGATCAGATCCGAGTCTGCGCCATCGCCCATCTTGATGCGGAATTCATCACTCTGAAACAGGCCTGGATGATGCGACACCAAAGCCGCGCCGACTATTTTTCCCATTCCTATCCTTCATTGCCGTACGGTCTGTTCCCTCTCCCTTGAGGGGAGAGGGCTAGGGAGAGGGTGACGGTGGAGCGAGCAACTGTGTTGATCTTCCGTTCCATCACCCCCTCACCCCAACCCTCTCCCACGAGGGGAGAGGGGGTCGAACTTGCGATCAATAATGCGAGCTCAATCATCAGACCGCTATCGATGCGAAAAGCTTGGAATAAACGGCTTTTTCGGCACCACCACGTCCTTGATATCGCAGAAGAATTCAAAGCTCCAGTCACCACCCTCGCGTCCGTTACCCGAGCGTTTGCAACCGCCAAACGGCGCGGCGAGATCGCGAATGCCGAAGCTGTTGATCCAGATAAAGCCGGTGCGCACCTGTTCGGCAACCGCCTTCGCATGAGGCTCCGCGCCGTAACAAACACCACCGAGCCCGTAGTCCGTACCGTTGGCCATTGCAATCAATTCGGCGTCAGTCGAAAAAGTCTGCAAGGTCAGTACCGGGCCGAACACTTCGTTCTGCACAATCTCGGAATTCTGCGCGACATTCGTCAACATCGTCGGCTGGAAATACAGCGCGCCATACGGATGCGGCTCTCCGCCCCATAGCACCGTCGCACCCGCTACTTTCGCACGCGCAACAAACGCAGTGATGCGCTCGTGTTGTCTTGGATGAATCACCGGACCAACCTCTGTCTCAGCATCGCGCGGATCACCGACCGTAAGCTTTTCGACCAGACGCTTCATGCTCGCAACAAACGCATCGCGAATGCGCTCATGCACGAGGAAGCGCGTCCCCGCAAGACACACCTGCGTCGCATTGCGATACATCAGCGCGCCGCAGGCCGCAGCCGCGTCAACATCAGCATCTTCAAGCACGATGAACGGTGATTTGCCGCCCAGCTCAAGGCTGCACGGTACGAGGTTTTGCGCAGCGGCACCCGCGATCAATTTTGCAGTGGGCACCGAGCCCGTGAAGGAAATCCTCGCTAGACGCGGATCGGCGACCAGCGCCGCACCTGTCACGGCACCGCTGCCCTGAACGATGTTCACGACGCCCGGTGGCAAGCCCGCTGCGTGCGCACAATCGGCCAGCAACGAGCAGGTGAGCGGCGCCCATTCCGGCGGCTTGATGACGACCGTATTGCCGGATGCCAGCGCGGGGCCGAGCTTCCATGTGGTCAACATCAGCGGCGCGTTCCACGGCGTGATGATGGCGCACACGCCCGCTGGATCATGCTTCACGTAGTGCGTTGCCTGATCGGTCACGATAGTGTGATCTTGCAGCGTCAACGCATGATCGGCGAAATACGTCAGGTTCAACATCGCGCGCGCTGCAACGCCGTGCTGCATGCGGGAGAGCAGCACGCCAGCGTCGTTCGATTCGACCTCGCAGAAGGCGTCTTTGCGCTTGCCGATTTCCTCTGCAAACGCATGCAGATAGTCGCGCCGCACGGCTGCGGTTAGCTGCGACCAGGCAGGGAATGCAGCGCTTGCGGCAGTCACAGCACTCGCCACTTGCTCGGGAGTCGCCTGTGCAATCTGCCCCAGCACCCGCTGATCAATCGGTGAAAAAAGTTCGAACGTATCCGGTGAGCCTACGCGCTCACCATTGATGTAATGCAGCGGCGAAACAGCGTGGCCCGCGACAATTAGCGCAGCCTTGTTCACAGCGGCAGCCCTTTACCCGGATTCATGATTCCCTGCGGGTCTAGCGCTTGCTTGATCGCTCGCATCATGTTGAGTTCTACGGGAGACTTGTAGCGCGCGGCCTCGCCGCGACGGAGCACCCCCAGGCCGTGCTCTGCCGACACCGAGCCACCATGCGCGTGCACTGCATCGTGCGTGATTCGATTGATCGCAGATTCAATGGTCACAAAATCATCGCCCGCAGCGCCTTTCGGTGGCGACACGTTGTAGTGCAAGTTGCCGTCACCCAGATGCCCAAACACAATCATGCGTACGCCGGGAAAGTGCCGCGCAATTTCCGCGTTGGTACTGGTCACAAAATCTGCCGTGCGCGAGATCGGCACCGCGATGTCGTGCTTGATGTTTTTGCCTGCACGCTGCTGCGCTTCGGTCATGTGGTCACGCAGGCTCCAGAACTCGGCTGACTGCGTGAGATTGGCGGCAATCACCGCGTCGGTCATCAGGCCGGATTCGAATGCCGATTCGAGCAATGCTTCCAGCGCAGCGCGGCCATTGGCCTCGCTTTCTCCGTCCGAGAGCTCGATCAATACGGCATGCGTGTCACGCGCCGAAAGCGGCCAGCGCAAATGCGGTAACTGCTCGCCCAATAACTCGATGCACGGTGGCGTGAGCGCCTCGAACGCGGTGAGCCGAGCACCCAATTTGTTCTGCGCTAGCTCCAGTAGCCGCAAGCCTTCGTGCAGATCTTTCACTGCCGCCCAAGCCGTAATTTTCGCGACTGGCAGCGGAAATACTTTCAGCGTTGCAGCCGTGATCACGCCCAGCGTGCCCTCCGCACCGATGAACAGATCGCGCAAATCGTAGCCCGTGTTGTCCTTGCGCAGGCCGCGCAAGCCGTTCCAGATTTCGCCCTGTGCTGTCACCACTTCAAGGCCGAGACACAGTTCGCGTGCGTTGCCGTAACGCAGCACCGCAACGCCGCCCGCATTGCTCGACAGATTGCCGCCGATCATGCACGATCCTTCTGCGCCAAGCGAGAGCGGAAACAGCTTGCCCTTTTCGCGCGCCAACTCCTGCACCGTTTGCAAGATGCAGCCAGCCTCCACCGTCATCGTGTTGTTCGGCAGATCAACTTCGCGCACGCGGTTCAGGCGCGCCAGCGACAGCACCAGCGCCTGCCCGGATTCGTCCGGGACCGATGCGCCCGACATGCCTGTGTTGCCACCCTGCGGCACGATCGGCACGTTGTTCGCGACGCACCAGCGAACGACTGCGGCGACATCCCCAGTCGTGTCCGGTTGCGCCACCGCAATCGCCTTGCCGAACCAGCGCTTTCGCCAGTCGGTGGTGAACGGTTGCATGTCAGCGGTGTCGGTGATGAGCCGACCAGAGAAAGAGGCAGCGAGGGTTGGTAACGAATTCACGAGAGAGACATTGGTACACGGTATCCGGTCATTATCGGTTACCAGCTTCAACGGGGGTGGTGCGGGTTTACCGTCAAGCCGATCGCCGAGTAAACTCAATATCCGCTCGTCTCTTAATTTCATTGACATGTCGAACTTCCCCGATTCCCGCGAAACACGCTCCGCCGCTGTCCGTGAGACTGAATTGTTCTCGCGCCTTGGCAAGCAAGTTGCACACGCGCAAAGTGCGACTGCTGCGTTCGCGAGATCACTGGCTGGCGTGAACCCAAACGCGATCACGTCGCGCGCGGCGCTAGCAAAACTTCCGGTGATCCGCAAGAGCGAATTGCTGGAGCAACAGCAAGCGTCGCGCGCAGCGGGTTCAGGCAAAGGCGATCCGTTGGGTGGATTTGCGGCGATGGGTTGGGGAGCGCACCCGAATCGTGCCGCGCGCGTATTCGCCTCCCCCGGTCCGATTTATGAGCCGGAGGGCCACGGCTCCGCAGCGTACGCACGCACCGCGCGAGCGCTCTATGCGGCGGGCTTCCGCGCGGGCGATCTGGTGCACAACACCTTCAGCTATCACATGACACCCGGCGGCTGGATCATGGATGCGGGCGCAGTGGCACTGGGCTGCACGGTATTTCCTGCGGGTGTGGGCAACACTGAACAGCAGATTGCGGCAATGCACGATTTGCAGCCGACGGCGTACACCGGCACGCCGTCGTTCCTGCGTATCTTGCTTGAGAAAGCCGACGAGTTGGGCACGCCGATTACATCGTTGAAACACGCCTCTGTTTCCGGCGAATACTTTCCGCCGCAGCTGCGCGAATCGCTGAAGTCACGCGGCATCATCGGCACGCAAACTTATGCGACGGCTGATCTCGGGCTCGTCGCGTACGAAGCACCCGACGCCAACGGCATCGTGCAGGGCATGGTGATTGACGAAGACATCATCGTTGAAATTGTGCGCCCCGGCACCGGCGATCCGGTGCCCGAGGGCGAAGTCGGCGAGATCATCGTCACCACGTTCAACCCGGACTACCCGCTGATTCGTTTCGGCACCGGCGACCTGACTGCCGTGCTGCCCGGCGCGTGCCCCACGGGTCGCACCAACATGCGCATCAAAGGCTGGATGGGCCGTGCCGATCAGACGGCGAAAGTAAAGGGCATGTTCGTGCATCCGTCGCAGGTCGCGGAGATCGCGAAACGCTTCCCTGAACTTGGGCGTGTGCGGCTCGTGATCACCAATCCCGATCAGAAAGACGCGATGGAGTTGCATGCCGAATGCGCGTCGCCGAACGATGATTTGAAGGGCAAAATCACCTCGGCATTGCGCGACGTGACCAAGCTCGGCGGCGACGTGGTTTTCGCCGCAATCGGCACGCTGGCGAATGACGGAAAAGTGATTGACGACGCCCGAAAATACGAATAGCGCAGCGATCAGCTTTTTCGTAAAAGCACGGCGACGTTGGGGCTAGCGCTCGCTTTCAGCAGAAGTCGGTTTCTTACCTATCTGAGTGTCAGCCCCGATGCGGCCGTCATTTCAGCTCAAAGCCGATGGTGTTTCGCGCCGCTATGAGCCGCGCGTTTGCGCCGTCAAACTACGGCATCAGCGCTGCCAGCCACGCTTCGATCTCG
>JAYVPF010000021.1:0-2791 GCA_043757535.1 Burkholderiales bacterium | reverse complement strand
GAAATACGAGTTGGCGCGATCAAGGCTGTAGCCCGCACGATAGGTGCTATCGAGCGCGTAGGTGATCATCGGAATGTCGCCGAGCAACAGCGCGTTGGCCTCGACCAGGACGGATTTTTTCTCGGGATGGGGCAGGCTTACGAGCGTGGCGGCGGCGAGCAAACTGTCGCTGGTGCCCTCAGCCGTGGCAATCGCAATCGGCGTCGCGGGCTTGGCGTAGTTGCTGAAATTTTTGGCAATCAACTGCACGTTGCTGCCGATTTTTTTGAACGTAATGATGTTGCCTCGAAGCATGCTGCGCGCCATCGATGTCGACATCTCGCTCATCACGCCGCGGCTCATGTTCGCCTGCAGGTAGTAGAGCTGGTCAAACTGCTCGGGCTTGATTTCGATCCAGACCTTTTCGTCTTTCGTCCACAGCGTGAACAGGCCAGGCTGCTCTTTCGCGTCCTTAATGATCTCGGCGAACGGACGCGGGGCGCCAGGCGTGGTAGCGGCAGCGGCTGCGGGCGGACGCGCTCCAGGTGCCGGGGCAGCGGCGAGAGCGGTGCCTACAACGGTGGCGCTGGTGGTCGACGCTGCGGGTGCGCCGACGGGCGTACTCGCTGTGGCAGACGCCGCCGCCGGGGCAGCGGGCGGAGGAACGGTGGCACATGAACTCAGCACCCAGGCGGTGCCGCCAAAAAGCGTGCTCAACAGAGCGGAACGAGACCGGAACAACATGAAAACTCCCGTAAAAATTCTGTACAACTTATGACTAGAAGCCCCACGGAATAGGGGCGAAACGCAAAATTTGCCATTTATCGACTTGTGCCGTTTTCCGCTTTTAGCCCCTTATTATCCTGATTTTTAGCGAAAAGCTGTACCAATAAAAGCGATAACATTTCAGCCAGTGTAGGCCCGATTTTCCGGCAAAGGTTCCCAGCAACGAATGCAACGAATGCAAGGGAAGCGAGGGAAGCGAGGGAAGCGAGGTTGAGTGGCAATCAATTCGACGCCGAGCACGCAGCGATACGAACATTGTCATGTTGAGCATGGCGAAGCATCAGATCGCGCGCCATGCAACATCGATCGAACGGGCAAGATCAGGCACCTGAATCTTCGCTTGAGGCTCAGAATGACAACGCAAGTTGCGGTAGTTGCGCCCGTTTGATCAATCAATCAAAACCATCTCACCGCGCAAACTGTGCGGCGCAGCGTCGGTAATTTTCACGTTTACATATTCGCCGATTAAGCGGGCGTTACCAGGAAAATTCACGATGCGCATACTCTCCGCCCGACCGGCAAGCTCGGTAATACTCTTGCGCGAAACGCTCCCTACCAGCACGCGCTCAGTCGCACCGACCATCGCCTTGCTGTAGCCAAAAAATAGCTCATCCAGACGCTTCTGCAATTGATACAAACGCTGCGACTTTTCTGCGGCGGGCGTGTCATCAACCAAGTCCGCAGCAGGCGTTCCCGGACGTGCCGAATACACAAAACTAAACGCTCCGTCAAACGCCACGTCATCGATCAGTTTCATCGTGAGGTCGTGATCTCTTTGCGTCTCGCCGGGAAAGCCCACAATAAAGTCCGAGGTGATCGATACGTTCGGTCGCACCGCGCGCAGCTTGCGGATGGTGCTCTTGTATTCAATGGCCGTATAACCGCGCTTCATCGCTGCGAGGATGCGGTCCGACCCGTGTTGCACCGGCAGATGCAATTGCGACACCAGCTTCGGCACATTGCCGTAAACCTCGATCAACGACGCGCTCATTTCGCGCGGATGACTGGTGGTGTAGCGAATGCGCTCAATGCCGGGGATTTCGTCGATGTACTCGATCAGCGTCGCGAAGTCGGCGATGTCGGTCGTGTCGCCCATCCTGCCGCGATAGGCATTCACGTTTTGCCCGAGCAGCGTCACCTCTTTCACGCCTTTGATCGCCAACTCCGCGACCTCGGTCAGCACAGCCTCAAACGGGCGCGAAACCTCTTCGCCACGGGTGTACGGCACCACGCAAAAGCTGCAATATTTGCTGCAACCTTCCATGATCGACACGAACGCGCTCGCGGCTTCAACGCGGGCCGGCGGCATGTTGTCAAACTTCTCGATTTCGGGGAACGAAATGTCCACCTGCGAGCGCCCGGTCTCGCGACGCTTGGCGATCAATGCGGGCAGCCGATGCAGTGTTTGCGGGCCAAACACAATGTCAACAAACGGTGCACGTTCGACAATCGCCGCGCCTTCCTGCGATGCCACGCAGCCACCGACGCCGATCACCAGATTCGGGTTCAGTCTTTTCAAGTCCTTAACGCGACCGAGATCGTGAAACACTTTTTCTTGCGCCTTCTCGCGCACCGAGCAGGTGTTGAACAGGATCACGTCAGCGTTGTCCGGCGTGTCGGTCTTCTCAAAACCGCCGATAGTTCCGGCATCAAGAATGTCCGCCATCTTGTCAGAGTCGTACTCATTCATCTGGCAACCGAAGGTGCGGATGAAGAGTTTTTTCTTGGGAAGCGTGGAGATTTCCACGGGCGAAACGGCGGACGCCGCAGCGTTGATCAGAGTGTCTTGCATGGTGCAGGGCGCGCGGCGTTATCCGGCGGTGCTTTGGAAACAGGTTGCAATTGTAGGCTGGGTTGCAACCCAGCCTACATCTACCGCCGGGGTCGGCAATTTTTGGGGACTGATACGTCGCGATTTACCAGTGGCGGGGATGGCGTCCACACACCGGGGGCGTTGGCCGCGAACATCCCGCCATCGCCGGGCGGACACAACGGGAGGAACGATTCGTCAATTTCACGCGCCAAG
>JAYVPF010000020.1:0-2798 GCA_043757535.1 Burkholderiales bacterium | reverse complement strand
CAGTCCCTCCCCGACGCGATGCAACGCTCGCCGGAGGAATTCGCCCAAGATGCGCGGATGGCGATGGCCGTCAAACTTTATGAAATGAAGCGCCTTTCCTCCGGTATGGCGTCGCAATTGGCCGAGGTGTCGCGCGTCGAATTTTTGCGCGACCTGCATCGCTATGGCGTCGCCATGATCGACACCTCCGCCGTTGACATCGCGTCCGACGCGGCGAATGCCTAACCGCGCAATCGTCATCAACACCACGCCCCTGATAGCTGCAACCGATAGTAGCTACGCGGCTGTTTTCGATATACTGAATTGAGGTACAGCGCGCTGTGTCCTGCATGCCTTGAACTCAATCACCCCATGAGCCCGCCCAGAAATCACGCCTTCAGGGAACGCCAAAGCCTGGCGCTCAACAGCGCGGTGGCCGCACGCCTGGTAGAGCACCCAAAAGAAGTGCTGGAGCGCGCGCGCAACACCCTGGCGCGCTGGAAATCACTGTCCGGCGTATGGTGCGTTGACCTCGGCAAGTGGGAAGAGATTTTGGCGAACAGCGATGCGACGACAGTTGCAAGCATCCTCACCGGCAGCGATGAAATGGCAGTGCGCCTGCGCCAGTCCTCGCCATTCTCGGTGCAACTCACGCCACAAGAGCGCTGGAAAATTCTGCGTGAAACGACATCAGCTTGAACATCTATTGCGCGCGGCCGGTAGCGTGTCCGGCCTCGACCGCGTCAAGACCCACAAGCGCGGCCTTGTGCAGCAGCTTTTCCCATCGGCAGAGGCGGTGGAGGCATGAGCGAGGTGCAATTCGTCGGAATTTCCGACAGGTTGGCACAGGTGCCAACCACGAGGCACCACGATCATGCGCCGCCCAAAACCATGAACACATACAAGCAACGGCAGATGAGATCACGCCATGGATGAACACCTTAAAGCTTTGCAAACCAGCCTGGAAGCCGGTGCCCAGCGTGCCGATGCCGAGGGCATCGAGTTTTGGTTTGCGCGCGATTTGCAAGCCCCTTTAGGATATGCGCGCTGGGAAAATTTTCAGACCGCTATCCAGCGCGCAGCGCAATCCTGCGAAGCCTCTGGGCATGCGGTCTCTGATCATTTTCGTGGCGTCACGAAAATGATCACCTTGGGCAAGGGCGGCGAGCGTGAAATTGATGATCTCATGCTCACCCGCTATGCCTGTTACCTGATTGCCCAGAACGGCGACCCACGCAAGCCTGAGATCGCATTTGCGCAAAGCTACTTTGCCGTGCAAACGCGCAAACAAGAGCTGATTGAAGACCGCATGCGCCTGCAAGCGCGCATGGAAGCACGCGACAGGCTGAAGGAATCGGAAAAAGCGCTCTCGCAAAACATCTTTGAGCGCGGCGTGGATGATGCCGGCTTTGGCCGAATTCGATCACTGGGGGATCAGGCGCTATTCGGTGGCAACACCACGCAGGCCATGAAGAACAAATATGGCATTGTGGCCAACCGCCCGCTGGCGGACTTCTTGCCAACGCTAACCATTGCCGCGAAGAACCTGGCCACCGAGATGACTAACCACAACGTGCGGCAAGACAACTTGCGCGGGGAGCCCGCTATCACGCACGAGCATGTGAAAAACAACGAAAGCGTGCGCGACATGCTGGGGCAGCGTGGTATTCAGCCTGAAAAACTGGCCCCCGAAGAAGACCTGAAAAAGCTGGAACGCAGGGTCAAAACAGAAGACAAGAAACTGGCGACCAGCACCAAAACGCTACCCCCACCGCAAGACGATACGCCTTAGACCATGACCGAACAAAACCAAAAACGACTGGGCAATATCCTCTGGGCCATGAAAAAACTGGGATTGCCTCTGCTGCCATGAAGCTGGTGATCGAGGACACGCACAACAGCGTCCAACCAAACACCGCCATCCGAGTTGTGCGTTCCGGAGCAAGTGGTTTGCGAGAACGCGCGCTATGAATGCCATCCCAACAGTCCAGATTGATAACGAACGCGTGGTCGTGACGAAGTGGACGTTTGCGCCCGGTGCCGAAACGGGTGATCACGTGCATGGCCATGACTACGTCGTGGTGCCACTGACGACGGGCAAGCTCCGGCTGGTCGAGCCGGGCGGGGTACGCGATGTTGATCTGGCTGCGGGCGGTTCGTACGCACGCCTCACCGGCGTCGCGCACAATGTCATCAACATCAATGACTATGAGTTTGCGTTTATTGAGATTGAACTCAAGTGACGCGCTCTTGCGGTTTGACGCCTGAATGAATGCCTTGAAACGATTGGTGGGGGCGGGTTTCAGGCATTTTCTCGTCTGACGCTCAATCGTCTTCTTCAAGAATCCGGCGCGCCGGGCTGTCGAGGTCATCGAACTGGCCGTGATCGACTGACCACCAGAACAGCCAGCCGATCAGCAGCACCAGCACGACTGACACGGGTACCAGGAGGTAGAGGATGTCCATTTTGCGTCCTGGCTCAATCGTCTCAAGCGATTGGCATGGCTGAGGGAGCGACTTGCGGCGCTGCATACGGCGTGGCAAGCGACACGGCAGGCGGTGAAGCGACAGGCGGCGACGCTGCCCGCTTCGATGCTTCTTCGCGCGGCAACAGCCGCAGCGAATTACCCACCACGATTAGCGAACTCATCGCCATGCCCAGGCCCGCCATCCATGGCGTGAGCATGCCGGTGGCGGCGAGCGGAATCGCGATCAGGTTGTAGGCGGCGGCCCAGCCGATGTTTTGGCGCACGATGCGCTCGGTGCGCTTGGCTACCTTGATCGCGTGCAGCAGGTCAGCCGGCCGTGCCGACATGAGC
>JAYVPF010000019.1:0-2810 GCA_043757535.1 Burkholderiales bacterium | reverse complement strand
CCGCCGAGGTTTTGGTCATCGGCGGTGACGGTGGTGCTGCCGCCGGAGAGATTGCCGGCGGCGTCGTCTTCGATCCGGCTCACATTGGTGATGCCCAGCCCGTTCATCGCGCTACGCAGGAAGTCGTCGTCTTCTCCGCTGCGCTCGGCGCTTTGCAGCAGGCTCCAGCGCGAACTGCTGGCGTCGAGGTTGAGTTCAGCCGCACCTACCGCTTTGCCAGCGGTGCCGATGGCGGCGAGGGATGCATCCAGATTGGTGAGGCTGGATGTGAACGCGCTGACATTGCCAGATGCGGCAGCGGTGTTGAAGTCCGCCCGGCATTCGTTCAATGCGGCCAGGCGGTCGGCGAAGTGCGTGTCCACCAAAGCGGCGCTGGTGTTGGTGCTGACCCCCGCTTGTGTCGGGGCGTTCAGGGCGACTACGTTGTAGCCTGACGCGTACAGCGTTGCGGTCTCTTGGCCGGGGAGGGCTTCGGGTACATTGGCTGACACGATGCCGTCATCCTGCATCGCCACCGGTATCAATTGCTGGGCTAGCGAACAGCCGCCCGAAATCAGCAGATTCGCGCCGACATCGGGTTTGCGCAAATCTTCCGCCTGCCAGTTGTGCTGGTTGATCGCGGCGACACAGGATGCTTGATCCGTCATCTCGGCGCGGGCGCCGCCAGGCACGCGGTAATACGCGCCGACCGCCCGCAATTCGTCTCCCGCGCCGCCGCGCTGATATTCGACTTCCACCAGGCGATTGTTGATTCGCACCGTGGAGATTTGAGTGTTGACGATGCCGCCCGGCGTCGCGATGGTGGTGATGTCGGACAAAGGGTTATCGCCGGGGCCAAAGCGGGTTTGGCGTACCTGTATCCCAGACCCAACGTTGATGACCGCACCATTGCTGTCGAACGCAAGAGGGGCAATGATCTGACGCGTAATGACGGTGCGCCCGCCGTCGGCCTCGTCAATCACGCGCACGCCGTAGCCACTGCCTTGCACCAGCGACGTAGCCGAGGCAGTTGCATTTGGGTCGAATCCGCCGAGGGTAGTGCCGGTGGTGCCGTATTGGCCGTTGAAACTGACAACCGCTCCATCGCGCCAGTGCGTGTCGTCACCTCGCAGAACTTGAGCTGCGAGGTTATTGGCGACTTCATTTGCAGCCTGCCGACTATATCCTGCTTCGACCATCCGGTCGCCTGTTTGGATGATCCGTTCAAGCGCAGCGAACCGCGCTGCGTAGTTAAGCGGCTGAAAACCAGGATTTGTCTCGCGCACTTCCATCACGGAGCGCACCCAGGCCATATCAGCGCGTGCTTCCTCGCGATATCGGCCAGCGACAAACGCGTCGCGAAGACTGGTCAGTTCATTGACACTTGCACCGGCAAGCTGGCGTTCGTGCGCCAGATTCCATGTGGCTGTAGAGTCACTTTGGATGAGACTGGACAGATACGAAGTGTGGTGCCCCAATTCGTGGGCTAGCGTTTCAAATACTTGTTGCGGATTAAGCTGACTGTTTGCATTTGGATTTAGGCCGTTGAGATAAAACGTAATTCTTTGAAGCGTCGAAACGTAATCTGCTCCGGCGGGTGGAGGAGTGACGTTGCTTATACGGAAATTGAGCGTGCCCGATCGCATTGCAGCAGCAACTGACGGACTCGAATTGATGAGGGCGACGAGTTGATCCATGCCATCCACGGAACCGGTAGCAGGGTTTTGAAGAGAATTTCTGATCGAGTTGAAAATAATGTCGGTTTTGTCAAAGGGCATGATGAACCTCCAGAAGTAAAAGGAAAAAGGTCAAGTGCGAACGTGAGTGACGAAAGCTCCGAGACAGCGACGGTAAAGAAAATCAAATCCAAGTTGGAGTCGGCGGTCTCGCGAAAATGCGTAGTGCAAAAAATAAACTTTTTGTTGCCGACGTTCCTGCGCAACTAGTGACGAATGTGGCGAATCCGATTCCTTCCCCGACCCGTAACGCTGTCGCAAATCGTCCACCGTGATACACAAGGACTCTGCGTCGGCAATATCGAAATTTGCACTTTGCTTCACAACATTGCCCCCGGTAGTCACGCTAAACTCCGCAAACCCTCGGTACACCACATCATCGGAAGTCCCGCGCTCGAACAACTGAAAACTCGTACTCAGTTCGGTGTTGTTGCTGTTTGGCACCGCACGCACTGATAGCGCCCTCTCCACCCAAGCGATGTCCGTCAAACTCTCGTTCTTGATCGCCGCATCAATGAAATCGAAGAACCGTTTGCGCGCAGCCTCGATCTGCTCTGGTGTACGCGAAGCGCTTTGGGCCGGCTGAACCTGCTGAGCGTTCACTGGAGACGGCAGCATCGCCGCCAGCGCGACTAACCATGCAGCGCAGAGCAGGAGCCATCGGGATTTGCCCGATACATGGAGCAGGTTTTTCATATGCCCGCCTCTCTGAAATCCGCTCCCAGAGCGGATTTCAGGCCACCGATGATCCGATAAGCCCTATCCATGCGCCTCTCCGGCCTATGCCATTTCCGGTTTTTCCCTTTCGTGGCACCATGCAACTGCCGCCCGCGTAAGCCGGATTCGCTGCGCGGCGACTTCGCGGCTTTGCCGCAGGAGCAAGCGGCGAACGCGGCTTGCGCGTCGCGGACGCCCGCCGGCGCGAAGTTCGCCAGTTGAATCTCGTTCAAGGTGGCGATGCCGTCGCCGTTCGCGTCATACGCCAGAATCGCATCATCCGCCTTCACCCAGCCCATATAGTCGAGAATCCCGTCGCCGTTCACATCCGCCCGAATCCCGTGCTCAACATCGGTCAGCTCATAGCCGTCCCCATCC
>JAYVPF010000018.1:0-2817 GCA_043757535.1 Burkholderiales bacterium | reverse complement strand
CGCTTGCGAATGTGACTGAAATTAAGCCTTGATCTAATCTGGCGAAGCGGGGCTATTTCACTGATCACATGCTGCCGGATTTTAAGCTGGATTGTTCGTGCTCAACGTCTGCTTTCTCACAGGCGACATTCAAAAGTACGAAGACGCCAATTTTCTAACTGCGTTGGCTTGCAGAAATTTACAGTCTCTGGCGAGTCGATGACCAAAATCTGCTCGTAACCCCGGGTTTGAGCAGAAAAACACGCGAATTTCTACGTGAAATTAAAAGAGCTCGAAAAATTGTGCGGCGCACGAGGCTTGATTCCGCACATTGCTGACATTGGCAAAATCTAGAAGTCGTCATCCGCAGATGTCGGCTCTTGGCGTTTCGAAAAGTTTTTCATTTTGATGAACCGTCATATTCAGTGTCCGCCAATAACTGAAGAAACAGTACGCCCGGCGGTAGTTGCGTACATGTGAAAGACGCGTTACCTTTCACCTATGACTGTTCAGCCTTCTATCAACGCCAAAACCGAACTCACGCCAAAAGACAAGCTGCGTGTGGGCATTAATCACAGCAATTTCCTACTCTCGACGCGCGATCCGGTCAGTGGCGCCTACAGCGGAATTGTGATCGATCTTGCAGCGGAGCTTGCCCACCGGCTCGATGTTGCTTTTGAAGTAGTGGGCTTCAAAAATCCCGGACTCATGGCTGATGCCGCGCAGAGCGACGTGTGGGATGTCGCGTTTATGGGTAGCGAGCCGGCACGCGCCAACGTGATCGCGTTTTCGTCGGCCTACCTCGAGATCGACGCCGGCTATCTTGTCCCACCCGGGTCGCTAATCCAAAACATTAACGAAGTGGATCGAGAAGGTGTTCGCATCGCGTTGATGGACAAGAGCGCGTACGACTTGTATTTGAGCCGGCATATCAAACACGCGACCTTGATTCGCACGTCCAGCATCGATGCCTCATTCGAGGTTTTCGTTCGCGACCAGCTTGAAGTACTCGCCGGCCTCAAGCCACGCCTCACAAGCGATACGTCAAACTACCCTGGAGCGCGTATCCTGGGGGGACGCTTCACCGCAATTCAGCAGTCGATCGGCACGCCCAAGGGCCGTGATGCGGGCGCGAAATTCTTGCTAGAGTTTGTCGAAGAAATAAAAGCGAGCGGGATGGTCGAAGCCCTTATCGCAAAACACAACGTTCGCGGTGTATCCGTTGCCGCCGCGGCCACGCCGTCTAACTGAAACGCTCAAGCTACACTTTCTCGAAGTCGATGCGCTCATCCACAGGCAGTCCCTGCAGATAGCGCCGCAGGCAGTCAAGCGCCATTTCCACCGCGCCCACGCGGACCCATTCTCGCCCACCGAGCATACGGCTGTGACGCGTAACGACTTCGTTTTCACTGGCGATGGCGATGCAGATCGTGCCGCCCAAGTCGATGCGGTCGGCACCTTCGTCAATTTCAACCAGCACAGCCAGCGCGTAGGTGGCATGGGTCCGGTGCCGTAACGCGCGCGCGGCGAGTTCAGCGCTTTGGACGCTAATTTGACTCTGCGAGATATCAATATCTAGCGCGGCGCGCAGGTCGGCTAGGTTGCGCACGACGAGTCCTTGCCGGAAAACCAGCTCGCCACCAGCAAGCCCCGCCAAACGCGCGCTCACCGTGCCGCCGGTAAGCGTCTCGATAACGCTCAGCGTCGCCTGTCGGTCGACTAAGGCCTTCAAAATCACGCCTTCGAGCTTCTGCTCGTCTTCGGCGACGATAAAGTTGCCCAAGCGTTTTCGCACCTCGTCCTCGACCGACGCCATTTTTTGGCGCGCGTCGGCGATATCCATGCCCCGCGCAGTAAGCTTAGTTTCGAGTTGGGGATAATGGGCGCGAAAGCCTAGTTTGACGCCGCCTTCGTGCGCCAGCGTCTCTACCCCCGCCAGCAGCGTATCGGCGCGTGATTCGCCGATGCCGTACGAATGAAAACGTTTGAGCACGCCCGCCGTATTTTGTCCGCTTCGCTTGAGCAAGCGCGGGATAATTTGCTCGTCGAGCATGCGGTGCAATTCGCGCGGCACGCCCGGCGTAAAGAAAAATCGTGCTCGCTTAATATCGAGCGCAAAACCGCACGCCGTGCCGATCGGATTGTCGAGCATTTCCGCGCCGGCCGGTAACATCGCCTGTTTGCGATTGCTCGCCGGCATCGTGCGGGCGCGGCGACTAAAGAAATCCGCCATCTTGTCGAACCATTCCTGACGAAACTCAAGTTCAACGCCCGCCGCCTTAGCGGCGATCTCCTGAGAAAGATCGTCGACGGTAGGCCCGAGCCCACCATTGACGATGACGGCATCAACGCGCTGGCTGGCAAGTTCGAAAGCCTGCAACAGTGTTGTTCGATCGTCGCCGACCGTCGTCCCCCAGCTTACCTCGAGGCCAACATCGCCGAGGCGTTGGCTGATGTGGCTGAAATTGGAATTGATCGTGACGCCGGTCAAAACCTCGTCACCGGTGCAAATGATTTCAATTTTCATAGTTCCGCGAGGCTAACATTCCGGTCCGCTCGCTGCAACCGCGCAAAGAAGAGCGGCTCAGATGATTGGCCTAAGATATTCGCCAAGGCCTGCGATATACTTGATCGGGTCGATCATCTTCACCGGTGATCGCCCGCCTTCGAGGAGACAACGATGACCACAATACTAGGCAATGGAACCTTTCGTTACGAGGTAAAAGCCGATTGGGGAACGCTACCCGACGGCTGGGAGTTGAATGACGTCGCCGCTGTGGCGGTAGATAAGCAGGACAGGGTCTATGTCTTCAATCGCGGTGCGCATCCGATGATCGT
>JAYVPF010000017.1:0-10452 GCA_043757535.1 Burkholderiales bacterium | reverse complement strand
GTTTCGACATTGGCGGCAATAACCCGGCGACTGCGCAATTGCGTGCGCTCGTACTTAACGTCGACTACTCAAAGACGGTCGCGAAGGGCTGGAAGCTGACTGTCGCGTCGGCGTCGCGTGCGGTGCAATAGCGCAGTCGCGTGCCATCGCCAGACGACGCGCTCACGCAAGCTTGGCTAACGCCGCTTGCACGTAGTGAAAGCCAATCCGCTCCTGCTCCAGGCGGAGATTGTTGGCCATCACGTTGTTGCGCAAATCGTCGAACAGCGACTGCTCCTGCGCGGTCAGTCGCGACAATTCGCGCCGCACGGGCTGCTCCTCCGTACCCCACAACGTGGGAAACGCGAGCAATGTCGCTCGATCCATCAATAGCGATTCCACATGCGGCAGCGTTGCGCGAAGTTGATCGAGAATCGCAAAGCCGTGTGTATCGATATCACCCCAATAAAAAACCCGACAACGAGATAGCCACGCTGCGTCCGCGATCAGCTCAAAGCCGTAGCCGGCACCGAAAATAGCGAGGCTGTCCGGCACGTCGGGAAGTGCTAAAAAATTAATTTCGTTTTCGGTGATGAACACAGTGGAGACCGCTGGATCGAGTCTTGCAAAACTAGCCGCGTCGAGCGTGACATCACGCTCAATCACTTGCGGAAACAATGCGCGAACTGGATCCAGGACGCGAAATCGAACGCGCGGTGGCTTGTCTCGAAAGCCGTAGCGCTTTGCAAACTGGCTCGCGCCAACCGCCGATGGTTCGATCACCGCAGCAGGCAGCGCAACATCAAGCAGCTCTGTCAGCACACCGCGATGCGTTTCGATAAATTTGCTGTGAACATCGGGCACATCCAGTTGCCGGATGTAGACACCCGGTTTTGGATGCGCCTGCAACCAGTCAACAATGTCGAGCAACCGCGTCCACGCATTCGCCAGCGCCAGTGCGCGCAACGGATTTCGTGACAGCCACGGCAGCAATGCACCGCGACGCTGCGCAGTGGCGGTGACCAACACGCCAAATCGCGTCAGATCGTCGCCTTTGTCGATGACAGTCACTGCGTCGCTCAACGTATCAATCCATGCCTGCGACGGAAGCGAATTTGCGCCATGCACGCGGTGGCGAACACTTTGCAATTCCACGCGATAGCGAGCTGCCGCACGAAGCTCGGCACTCCATAACCGAACTTCGTCAAACCGCTCTGCCACATCGCTCGCGGTGGGCACTTTTAGACGCAAACGCAATGGAAACAAGGCGTCATCAGTTACGACGCTGCGCAGAATGTCGCCCTGATCCCACAGACGTTGCACCTGTGCGTTCAACTCGGCGACAGATGTCAATGTCACGACGCCAGCCTTTGCTTTTCCGCTCGATACTCGGTCATCGTGAGGTTTCGCAATCGCGAAAATTTTCCGTCCTCGTTGTGTACAAAGCCGACGCTCTGCACGAACGGCTCGATCACATGAATTTTTTGCAACGGTGTGACGACCAGCAATTGCAGCTGCAATTTTCCGAAGAGCGCTAACCCATACCGCGCGCTTTCATCCGATCCGCGACCAAACGCTTCATCAATCACCACGAAGCGAAAGGACCGGGTGCGCGTGGCATTCCAGTCCAATCCGAACTGATAAGCAAGACTCGCCGCAAGCACCGTGTAGGCGAGCTTCTCCTTCTGCCCGCCGGACTTGCCACCTGAATCGGCATAGTGCTCGTGTTCCTTGTCGTCTTCGCGCCAGCGCTCACTGGCGGCGAAGCTGTACCAGTTGCGCACGTCAGTGACTTTGCTAGTCCAGCGGCGATCAAGTTCGGTCAACCCCTCGCGTCCGCGAAAGCGCTCGATGATGCGCTTGACTTGAAGAAACTTGGCCTCGGAATACTGCGCGTCGTCGGAGCCCGTTAGCGCGCCTTCGGTGCAGGCGCGCAGCTCCAGTTGAAAGTCGCGAATATCGGCATCGGTGGACAGTGGCGCTTCCAGAGCGATGTAGCGACCGGGGTTGTAGTCAATCTCCGCGAGCGACTCGTTGATGCGCGCGATGCGCTCCTTGATCAGCTCACGTTCGCGCGCAAGTTGCGATTGAAAGTTGGCAATCTCGCGAATCGTGTTTTCGTTGAGAAGCTCTTTGAATTTCGCCTCAAAACCGGGCAAACCGTCGCGGTTTAACTGTTCGAGCTGGGTGCGATACTCAAGCGCTGCGTCCACATTGGCGTCGAAGTCGGCGCACTCCAGCGGATAGTCTTTTTTGTAATTGCTCATCGCCTCGACGATGCGTTCGCGCAGCGTCGCGAGCTTCTTTGATTCGTTGTCAATTCGATCCTGCAACCACTTGCGAACATCCTGCTCGCGCGTGTCGCAGCTGTCAATGGTGAGTCTGGCCTCGTTGATGAGCTCCGCTCGATAGCCATCAATCCTTGCCGCGACGAGTCCGCGGATAATCGGTAGCAACGCCAACGCAGACTGCGTGGTGCCCAGCAGATCGGCGGCGTCGTTTCGACTGCGCGTGTCAGCCGCCTTCGCGCCCACCGCGACGCGCAACGCCTGCTCGCTCTCGATCAGCGCCGCTGCGGCGATGCTGAGTTGCACGTTGAGTACCTGCAACACATTGGAGCTTGCGGCAAGCGCGGCTCGCTCGCGCTGCAACTCGTCGATCACCCTCGCGCTCAGTTGCCAGTTCATCTCGTCAAAGCTGCGATATTCACCCAACTTGCCGAGCGTTTCGAGGCGGGCACGGCAGCCACGCTGCTGTTGCTGAAGCGCGGCGATCCGCGACGACACCAGCGCGATGCCGCCCTCAGCGGCTCGCCTTTTCGCTTCCAGCGCAGCGACTTTATCGTCATTGCTCCAGCCGAGCACAAAGCGGCTTCGATCATCAATGGCGTGGCGATCATCCTTCTCGTGGCGCTCGCCGCTAGCCTTGATTTGCCCTGAACGCGTGACCGCCTTGGGCTCACGACGGAACTGATCCTGCGTCTCGCAGCATGCGACATCGAATCGACGATTTACTTCCGCCAGCAGCCAATCATAATGCTCGCTGTCGGGCTTGATTTCGAGCTTCCTGACCAAAGAATCGCGGTGCAGGCTCACAACCTCCGGACGCGCGCTGCGGCGGACTCTGTAGTAAACAAAACGCGAGCCGAGATGCGTGCGATCCACCCATTCGGCCACTTTTGCATAGCTGTCCTCCGGCACCAGGAGCGAGAGGCCGAAGTTATGCAGCAACCGCTCCGCAGCCCCCGCCCACGCCTGCTCATCAGCGCGCACCTGAATGAGTTCACCAGCGAACGGCAGGTCGAGTTCTTTGAGACCCAGCGCGTTGCACAGGGCACTTCGCAGCTCTACCTGCACGCGACTAATATTGCTGCGGCGTGCTTTGAGGCTATCCAGATCCTGCACCAATAGCCTGTAGTGGTCGCGCAGCAACGAAAGCGCTGCGCTCTGCTCCGTGAGCTGATTTTGTAGCGCTGCCTCGTCGTTGTTGGCCGTCTCGGTCATTGCAGCATGATCCCGCAGTTGCGCTTCAAATTGCTCGGTGTCGGCGGCGGCGCGCCACCCCAGCGCGCTGACGTGGGTTCCGTAACGTGACGCCTTGGCCGTACGCTGCGATTTTTCGATTTCGCTGCGTCTAATTTCCTCGTCAATGCGGGCAAGGCGATCGCCGCCGTTCTCGGCAATGGCCCCGCGCAGCTCGCGCTCTTTTTCGCGTTGAGCATGCAGCGCGCGATCAATCTGCTCGATCTCCTGTTCGCGCAGCTTGATCGTGCTGTCGAGCGCATCGATTCGCACCTCCAGCAACGCACACTTGTGCGCGCTGAAATAGCCTCTCAATCCGTCCCGATCAAGTCGTAGCTCGTCGACTTGAGTCACGAGTTCTGTGTGCCGATCACACTGCGCCACCAGCGGCTGCAACGCCTCAATCTGGCGCTTGGCCCGCAGCACCGTTTCGTGGGCTTTCGTGAGGTTTTCGAAGTGCGCATTCAGTTCGCTGATACGACGGGCGACGTCGAAAGACTCCAGCATGTGGGTGCGCACAAACTCGGTCAGACTGCCCACCGATTTCATCGACACGGTTTGATGGAACAGCTCCAGTGGCTGCTCGCCTTGAATGCCGAAGCGATCCCGAAAGCGTTTGCTGTATTCAGCGAAGGTGTCGAATAAGGCCACCGCCGGGCCATCATCGCCGACTTCGCGAAGGCGCTTGCGCAGGAGTTTGATATCTGCGCCGAAGTTCGCGAAGTCGTCTAGTATGGACATGCCGCCGTCAGCCACGACGAAGAGTCGCGCCGGGGGCGCGCTCTGATCCTTGATCCAGAACACCTGCGCTAGCGTCACGGTTTCGCCCAACGCATCGTTAAAGAAGACGCCAAGAATCACCGAGTGGCTGGTTGCTTCTCGCAGCATCACCGGTTTAGCGGCACCCGTGACATCACTTCGCTCGGATTTGTAGTAGCCGAGCACGTAGGAGCGCAAGGTGCGTTCACGCGACTCCGCACCCGCCGCCTTGTTATAGGCGACGCGATTTGATGGCACCAGCAACGTGGTCACCGCATCAACGAGTGTGGATTTTCCGGAGCCAATATCTCCGGTGAGCAACGTGTTGTCGCCGTTGAGATTGAGAATCCACGGGCGTCCGTGAAACGTGCCCCAATTGAGAACCTCCAGCCTTTGCAGCCGGAAACCCGCGTTGACAGTACGTGTGGCAGGCGTCTCGGTAGCGGGCTTGGGGATCGCTGCTGCGGGCACGCTGATGTCACTCATCTGCCGCGTCCTTGCGCTCTTTGCCACCGCCCGCGTATTGCAGATACGCGGACAGACGCTGGTCGAACTCAGCAAGCCACTGCGCATCAACAAAGGCTTTGATAATGCGTTGCACCTCGAAGCTTGGCGCAAGGCCAACGCTACTGGCTTTTAGTTTGCGGACAAAACCAAGATCGACGATTTTGTTCAAGTGCGTTTCAACCTGATCAACGATGCGTGTTTCGTTACTTCCGGCAGGAAGAAACACCCGGATGAGCTCAACCACGTCATCACGCGAAAGTACCAGACGGGAATCGCCGCCACTGGCATCGAACTCGGCCAGCCTTTTGCGAAGTAGCGCGAGCAACAAGCTCACAGCGAACGACAACGGTCGACGCGCAATCAGACGCGGCATGGTGGCAGTCGTATCCTCTTCGTCTACCGACACGTCGTCGCGCGAGCGCAGATAAGCGTAACCCTCCGCCTCATCGAGCGACAGCGCGAGCCCCAACACGGCAACGTAGTCGCGCAACTGAGCCTGAAGCCGCAGCAGCACCGACCAAATACTTGCGTCCTGCTCGCGATAAACGACACCTTTTAACAAAGGAACGATGATTGCGGTCAAGCCGATTTCTCGTGGTTTAGCGGCAGCGATCACGTTTGCCACCGAGTCAGTATTGGTCGGCTCGAGGTCGTCTACAGATTCATTCATACTCATCGAAAAAATATCACTCTTGCAACCGTCGCTGTTCGCCACACAAGTCCGTCCGCCTGCTTCCAGCGAACGCTATCGGTTCGGGTTTCATCAATACTGGCATGGCCGTCGGTCTCCGCCATTTGTAAATACGCCACCAATTCGGCGAGACCCTGCTGCAACGGGCATTCGTCAATCAGCTCCGCAAGCGCAATCTGCGAACGCGATTGCAGTGCGTGCTGCACATGACGATGCAGCAGCGCACGGTCCACGGCAACGTGCGCGAACAGGGCCGCAACATCCACGTCCGCTTCGGCATCATCGAGCTTCAGCGCGCTGATTTTCGTTCGCACTGGCGGCGAGTACAGCGGCCGCTCCATCGGAAGGTCGATGCTCGCCGAAGTTCCGGCGATTTTCATGTTGAGATGCACGGGCGAGAGCGCGCGACAGGCCAACGCCTTCGCCTCAATACCGCGCAATATTTCCATGATGCGACGATTCTCCAGTCGTGCCTTGTCATCGAGAAAGCGGCGCAATTGCTGTGACAGCATGCGCACGGTTGCCTGCGTATGATCGGCGGCGGTCATCCAGTCATAGTGCACGCGCCGCATGCGTGTGTCCGGGTTCAGCGATTGCACAGCCGCGAGTTGCAGGATTCGATCCAGCAACTCGGTCAACTCGTCTTGCCGCCGGCTGGACATCAGGAAATCCCAGAAAGCGCGGAAGCTTTTGCCCTGATCGGAATCCACGATGAGGTCGCGCTCGGACATGATGTCCGCAAGCAGCTCGCCACGCACGCCGTCCGACGCTGCAATGCGCTCGCGTGAACTGCGATCAAGCTTCCTGAAGTTTTGCTCGACCTCGCGAAAATCCGACAGCAATTCACGGGCGAGAGCGCTGAACTGCTGGAAGCGATCTTTGACGGCAGTGTCGTCAAGCAAGGCCAGATCGCCGGCAACCACGCGCGCGATTTCTGCGTCTACGGCGTCGCGCTGGGCGTGCAGTTCTGCAAGGCGAATCTTGGGATCCGTTTCGCTGCCCCGGCTGATCTGCCGCAGCAAGTCCACCAGCGTCAGCAATCGCGATTCGGTGCCGACAAAACTACGCTCGGCCAAGCCCGTTAACCAGGTAATCGCTCGCTCCGCCGCCGGCGTCAAATCAAAGTGCGGCTCATCGGAATCGGGCGGGTAGTGACGGCGCAGCCACCCGCGCTCATTGGCCGCCCAGTCATTCAAATACTCAAGTGCTACTTTCGGATACATCGACTCACCGATGTCCTGCCGCAGAAAATGCAGGTAGTCGTCAAGTGCGTCGGCAAGCTTTGATTGTGCGACGACGCGAGTATTTGGCAGCACAAACAGGCGGTGTAGAAAACTGGCAACGAGCGGAGCGGAGTCGGCCGCCAGCATGCGCCATGCCGGATGCTGGCCGCGCAACAACACAAGCGTGGCGTGATCCAGCGTACGCGTGTCGGAAGCGGACGAGTCGGCTAAATTGGCTATCGAATTCATCGCGGTGAATGCTACGGGAACTGGCAAACCATGCGATCACTTTGCCGCGACTAAAGCGCGTCGCGGTCGCCGCCGACACGCGGCAAGTCACGCCTCCAGCCAATCGCTGATTCGACCTTATGCCTGCCAGAGCTAACCCGCCGCCCGCTCCAATTCCGCCACGTCAATCTTTGTCATCTTCATCATCGCCTGCATCACGTGGCCCGCTTTTGCCGAGTCTTGGTCGCCGAGCAAACGCATCAGCGCTTTCGGCACGATCTGCCACGAGACGCCGAATTTGTCCTTGAGCCATGAGCATTGACTGGGCGAGCCGCCGTCGGCAGTTAGCGCATTCCAGAGGTGATCGACTTCGGCCTGATCTTCACAGCTCACGAACAATGAAAACGATTCGTTGATTTTGAAATGTGAACCCCCGTTGAAAAAAATGTATTGCTGCCCCGCGAGACTGAGCGTAACGCTCATCGTGCTACCTTCGGGATACGGCGAGCCTTTGCCCCAGCGCGCTACGTCATCGATCTTCGAATCGGCGAATAGCGTTACATAGAAATTCGCAGCGGCTTCGGCTTGGGTATCGAACCAGAGAAACGGCGTGACTTTGCTTTTTGGTTGAATCAACATGGCGAGTCCTTGAGCTTATAGTGTTGCCGCGAGTGCGGCGAGCTGATCGGTGGCGACGCCCCAGCCTTGGTGAAAGCCCATGTCAACGTGGGCCTTGCAATCGTCTGCTGTCTAGTGCAGCGCCTTTGCTGTGTAGCGCGTCTTTCGACCCTCCTCTGCAAATGTAAGTACGCAGGTGAAGAAGGGTTTGCCCGACGGCACCCAGGCCGACGTGTAGGCATCGGTGAAGACGAGTTTTTCGTTGTTGACGACTTCCAGATAAACGCCACGGTTCGGCATCTCGGCGCCGTCCGGCCCTTGCATCACGATGAGGCTCGAACCACCGGCGCGCACATCGACTTCTGCATGCGTCGTTCGCCACGGCGGTGGCGTGAACCATTGCACGATGAGCGAGGGCTCCGTCCAGCAGCGGAAAAGTTTCTCGCGCGGCACCTCCATCAGACGCGTGAGTGAGAGCTCGTGGCTGTGCTCGGACATGGGAAAAGTGCAGGACATGGGAGGTGCTCCTCAAATTGCAAAATGTTGAAGATGTTCAGGCAATTTCAGACGTCAAGGAGGGTCTGAAAGCCACCATATATGAGTCGCTTGCCGTCGAAGGGCATGGGATTGTTTTCCTGACTCATGCGCGGATCAGCCATGACTTTTTTCCATGCTTCGTCGCGCACTTGTTTCGACGGCCAGGTGATCCATGAGAACACCACCGTCTCGTCAGCTTTGCGCTGCACCGCCAGCGGAAAGGACGTGAGCTTGCCATCCGGCACATCGTCGCCCCAGGTTTCGACAACGCTCAGCGCGCCGAACTCTTTGAACAGTGGCGCTGCCCTGGCTGCGTGGGTTTGATAAGCGTCGCGATTGGCAGTTGGCACTGCGCATACAAATCCGTCTACGTAATTCATTGTGTTCTCCAGTGTGTTGATAAGGTGGTGGGTGGTCGCTAAAGAATGCCCCGAAGACGCTACTTATCGCCAACGGCTTTCGTCCCTTTTAGCAGCGCAACGATGGCCATGGCATGACCGTGTCCGAGATCGAAGTCGGCCTTTAACCAGGCCACAATGTCGCCAGCCTTTACGCCCTCGCAGAGGCCATTGCCGTCAGCGAGGCCTTTCTTTTTTGCCAGGCGTTTGAAGTCCTCCGGCTTTTTGCCAGTCTTTTCCTGAATGTTGTCGAGGTAGGCTTGAAAAGACATGCTTGCCTCTCCCTACTCACCGTCGCCTTCAACGCCGACCATCCAGCTCACGCCGAACTTGTCACTTGTCATGCCGAAGCAGGGCGACCAGAATGTTTTGCCAAGCGGCATAAAGACCTTGCCGCCCACCGCCAGCGCGTCGAACAGACGTTTGGCCTCGCTTTCGTCATCGGCGGTGATCGACAAACTCACGCCTGAAAAACTCACCGCTTCCGCGCTCATGCCGTCGGACATCATCACGGTCGTGTCGCCGACCGTCATTGAACTGTGCATGATTTTTTGGCCCCAATCTGGCAGCAGCGGCATCGGGTGATTTTTGTCTGGGCTTTCGTCAAAGCGCATCAACATCGTGGTCTTTGCGTCGATGGCTTGGTGATAAAAAGCCAGGGCTTCTTCGCAACGGCCACCCAACATCAAATAGGGTTCAACTCTCATGGTGTCTCCTTCAACTGTGGTTTTGAAAATGGGCTGCCCGGTGTGAGCAAGCCTTCGACATAGCAGCGCAAATGCCCAATGCACAGCGCTGCGATTTCTGCTTCTCCCTGCGCCTTGGCGAGGATGAACGCGCCCTGAATCACCGCCTGCGTGTAGAGCGCAAGCGTGTCTGCGTCCCATGTTGCGTTGGGCGTGTATATCGCTTTTGCTGCGGCAATGTGGACGGCAACCGTTTCCGCATGTGACGAAATGCCCGCCTCGCAGGCGTCGCGAATGCGAGGGTGCGTTTCGTAGGTTTCCTGCACCATGGTGCCGAGCAGACAGGTGAAGTCGGGCAGCTCGCCTTGCAAAAATTCGGCGCGCAGATCGAGGTACGCCAACACCCGATCACGCGGATCGTTCAAGCGTTGATATGCAGACTGCGCAAACAGGCCACCGGTCATCACGTTCCAGTGGTCCACCGCCGCGAGCGCCAGATCTTCCTTGCTTTTGAAATGATGAAAAAAACTGCCCTTGGTCAGGCTCGCTGACGCGCAAATGTCATCAATCGTCGCCGCCGTATAGCCCTTGCTGCGAATCACCTGAAGCGCAGCGTCGAGGAGTTTTGACTTTGAATTTTGAGCGGAGTTTTCCATATCTATATTGAAGCATACCTACGGGTTGGTATGGCGTCAAGTAGGTAGTCAGCTTTTCTGTGAATACCCCATTTAATATGGGCGTGGCGTGTATTTATTGCAAAGTCGATGTTCGGCCAAATTGACTTCTATGCCCATATGAAATGGGCATTTCAATGCAAAGCCAATAGCCACAGCTCACACTTCAAATCGTCTCAATTCCACTTAACCCGATGGCGAAAATTCACCAGATGAGCAGATAATCAAACTACGATTTTTCAGGAGAGCGTAAATGCCCCAATTGAACGTCAACGGCAAAATGCAGGACTTTGTTGCCGACGACGGCACTCCACTGTTATGGGTGCTGCGCGAACAGCTCGGTTTGACCGGCACCAAGTACGGCTGCGGCATCGCACAGTGCGGCGCGTGTACGGTGCATATCGACGGCGTGCCCGTACGATCCTGTGTGATGCCCGCTTCTGCCATGAAGCCCACACAAAAAATCACCACCATTGAGGGCTTAAGCGCGAACGGCTCCCACCCCATTCAAAAGGCGTGGCTGGCGCTCGACGTGCCGCAATGCGGCTTCTGCCAGTCCGGCATGATCATGGCGGCCACCGCGCTGATCAAGGACAAACCGAACCCGACCGACAAAGACATCGACGAGGCA
>JAYVPF010000016.1:0-10471 GCA_043757535.1 Burkholderiales bacterium | reverse complement strand
AGCGCACCGAGATGAGCGCCTACGCGCCACGCATGATCACCTTCAAGATCAATCCGGAAAAAATCCGTGACGTGATCGGCAAAGGTGGCGCGGTGATTCGTGCGCTGTCGGAAGAAACGCATTGCCAGATCAACATCGAAGACGACGGCACGATCACCATCGCGTCGCCAAACGGTGAAGATCTTGCCGAATGCAAAAAGCGCATCGACGGCATCACCGCTGAGGTTGAAGTCGGCCGCGTCTACGAAGGCCCGATCATCCGCATCATGGACTTCGGCGCCGTGATTCAACTGCTGCCAGGCCGTGACGGTTTGCTGCACATTTCGCAAATCGCGAACGAGCGTGTGAACGCGGTCACTGACTATCTCAAAGAAGGCCAAACGGTTAAAGTCAAAGTGCTCGGCTTCGACGACAAAGGCCGCGTCAAGCTTTCTATGAAAGCGCTGCTGGAAGAGCAGGCGGCTGCCGCTAACGCGAACACCGCACCGGCAGGCGACACGCCGCAGCACTAAAAATACACGCGCGACACGACAAACGGGGCTTCGGCCCCGTTTTTTTGTCTTGGTACGAGCGCTGCCTCGTCGGTCACCATGAATCCGCGTGCCTGCTGCGCTTTCGAACATTCAGTTACATGCACGTTCCAGCGACTTCGCGCTATGCTCTTGACAACAATCACGCATATCTGCGACTCCAAGTTTGCGACACACGACTCCGAATCCATCGCCAGCCGCGTCTGGCATTCGCGACAACCGCAGTCGTGGCAGCGTCGCCGACTTTTTGAATGACAAAGTAGGCGCGCAGTCCTCGCTGTCTATTGTCTCCGCCTACTTCACGATCTACGCGTACGAAGCGCTGGTCTCGCGGCTTGACACGGTCAAGGACGTTCGCTTCTTGTTCGGAGAACCGCGCTTCGTGCAAACGCTTGATCCTGAAAAGACCGACAAAAAAGCGTTCAAGATTGAGGACGAAGGGCTGGCGCTGGCCAATCGCCTTCAGCAGCGTGAAGTGGCACGACGTTGTGCGCAATGGATCAACGACAAGGTCGAGATTCGCTCGATTCGAGAGTCCAACCTGCTGCACGGCAAGCTCTATCACGTCGATGACGGTCGCCGCGAGCACGCCCTTCTCGGCAGCTCGAATTTCACGTTGCGCGGATTGGGTGTCGCGGCCACACCGAACATTGAACTCAACATGGTTGTCGACGGTGATCGTGACCGTGCCGATCTCAAAGCATGGTTTGATGAGCTGTGGACGAACGGTGCATTGGTCGAGGACGTCAAAGAAAACGTCCTTGCCTACATGGCGCAGCTCTACGTTGACCACGCGCCAGAGTTCATCTACTTCAAAACGCTTTTTCATGTGTTCGAGCGCTTTCTCTCGGGGCAGGAAGAAAACAGTGCGCTGTTCGAGGACACCCAGATTGTCGATACTGGCATCTGGAAGGCGCTGTTTGAATTTCAAAAGGACGGCGTCAAGGGCGCGATCCAGAAAATCAACGCGCACAACGGCTGCATCCTTGCCGACAGTGTGGGTCTTGGCAAAACCTATTCCGCGCTCGCCGTCATCAAGTATTTTGAGCTGCGTAATGCGCGCGTGCTGGTGCTGTGCCCGAAAAAACTGCGCGACAACTGGACGGTCTTCCTCGCACAAAACGCAAGCGAGTTGAATCCATTTCCGTCAGATCGATTCGCGTACACGGTTCTCTCACACACCGATTTATCTCGCGACGACGGATTGTCGGGTGACATCAATCTCGGTTCGCTGAATTGGGGCAATTTCGATCTCGTCGTGATTGACGAATCACACAACTTTCGCAACAACGTCAAAGGCAAGCGTGACGAAGATGGCAACGTCGTTCGCAAGAGTCGCTACGAACGCCTGCTGCAAGACATCATCCAGACGGGCATCAAGACCAAGGTGCTCCTGCTCTCGGCCACGCCGGTCAATAACGACCTTAAAGACCTGCGTAATCAGCTCTACCTGGTGTCAGAGGGACAAGACCATGCCTTTATGGAAAGCGCCGGCATTGGCAGCATCAAGCTGACGCTGGACACCGCGCAGAAGACATTCTCGGAATGGGCGCAGCGCAAGGGCGAACGTGAGGTGAAGGACTTGCTTGACAAATTGTCGGCCAGTTTCTTTACGCTGCTTGACGAGTTGACCATTGCCCGTTCGCGCAAACACATTCAAAAATACTACCGAGACTCGATTGCGAAGATCGGTAAGTTCCCCAAGCGCAACAAACCGCACTCCATCTATTCAGTTATCGACAGCAAGGGGCGTTTCCCGACCTACGACCGCATCAATCAGGAGATTGAGCGCTACCAGCTGGCGTTGTTCAAGCCTTCCGCCTACGTTCGTCCCGAGCACAAGCACAAGTACCAAGGCGAGCAGCGGATACGAAATTTCAAGCAGGAGACTCGCGAGCGATTCCTCATCGGCATGATGAAGGTCAACTTCCTCAAGCGGCTTGAAAGCTCGGTGAAATCCTTTGCCATCACCATGGATCGCACCGTCACCAAAATCGAGGCGCTGGAATCGCGACTGAATCGATTTCGGGAAACTCAGGGCGCGAACGCGCAAGAGCTGCAAGCTAGCCTCTTTGTCCCGGAACCAGAAGAGGGCGACGACGATGATTTGCGCGAGGCGTTCGAAGTCGGCAGTCTCGGCTACAGCATGGCGGACATGGACGTGGATCGTTGGCTGAAAGATCTTGCCAAAGACAAACAGCAACTCTCCATGCTTGCCGAAACAGCAGATGGCGTTGACGCAAAGCGCGATGCCAAACTCGCTGAACTCAAAAAAATCATTCAGGAAAAGGCCGAGCACCCCAGCACCAACCGCTCGGGCGAGGCCAATCGAAAAATCATTGTTTTCTGTGCCTTTGCCGACACCGCAGCTTATCTTTATGAGACGCTGGAGGCTTGGGCAACCACCACGCTCAAGCTCAATATCGCGCTGGTTTCCGGCGGTGCCCGCCCGAACCGCAGCACCTTTGGCGCGCAGGACTTCAGCCACATCCTCGCCAATTTCGCGCCGCGCGCCAAGCAGCGCCACAAAATGCGCAGCATGCCGCAGGACGGCGAGATTGACATCCTGATCGCCACGGACTGCATCTCCGAAGGCCAAAACTTGCAGGACTGTGACCTGCTGGTCAACTACGACATTCACTGGAACCCCGTCCGCATCATCCAGCGTTTCGGCCGTATTGACCGTATCGGCAGCTTGAACAGCAGCATCCAGCTCGTTAACTTCTGGCCCACGCCGGACTTGAACAAATACATCAACCTCAAAAATCGTGTTGAAGCGCGCATGGCGTTGGTAGACATTGCCGCCACCAACGAAGACAACATCCTCTCCGCCGACGAGCTTGAGGAGCTGGTGCAGCAAGACCTGAAATATCGCGACCGCCAGCTCATGCGCCTGAAGGACGAAGTGCTTGACCTGGAAGACTTCAACGAGTCGGTAGCGCTCAACGAGTTCACGCTCGATGACTTCCGCATGGATCTGTCGCGCTATATCGAAGCCAACCGCCAGAAGTTGCTCGACGCGCCGCTGGGCCTCTACGCCGTCGTGCCCACGCATGCTGAGCACACCGTCATCAAACCGGGAGCAATCTACTGCCTGAAGCAACGCGCCGATGCGCGTGAAAACGAAGCGGTGAACGCATTGCAACCGTACTTTCTCGTCTATATCCGGGACGACGGGGAGGTGCGCTACAACTTCACCGCGCCCAAGCAGATTCTCGAAATCTTCCGCGCGCTTTGCCTCGGCAAGACGGAGGCCTACGCCACGCTTTGCAAACTGTTCGACGAAGAAACCCAACACGGCGAAGACATGAGCCGGTATGGCGATTTACTTGATGCCGGGGTGGCAGCCATTGCCGGCCAGTTTGACCGAAAGAACGCAGCCAACCTGTTCGCAGGCCGCTCAGGCAAGCTAGCGAGTGAAAGTGCTGTCATCAAAGGTGCCACGGACTTCGACCTCATCACGTGGCTTGTGATAAAGTAGATACGTTTTCATATATACATAGAGGGTAGCGCCATGATCGCCACCGCCAAAATCTTCACCACGGGCAATAGCCAGGCCATTCGTCTGCCCAAAGCGTTTCGGCTTGATACTGAAGAGGTTTGGATCAGCAAGTCCAGCGACGGCACCCTCACCATTCAGCCCAAACCAAAGCAGGACGAGCTGGAAGCATTTTTGGCCGAACTGCGTGCCATGCCCGCGACCGAAGAATTTTTGCAACCCCGCGATGATGCGCCCCGCCCCAGCCCTTTTGAAGGCTGGGTTGAGTGATGCGCTACATGCTGGATACGAACATCGTCAGCTACTACCTGTGCCGCGCATCACCCGCATTAGAAGCACGGGTGAATGATGGCCTCAAGCAGCGAAGCCTGGCCATTTCCGTGGTCGTCCGCGCGGAGCTGCGCTACGGGCAAATGGGGCTTGCCACGGAAGACCGCCGCCGTCCCCTGATCGACAGCTTTTTGCTACGACTGCCAAGCGTAGAGTGGAGCATCAACGCCGCCGACCAGTTCGGTGCGCTGAAACATACGCTCAAAACTCAAGGCACACCCATCGGTGATTTTGACACCCTGATCGCCGCCCACGCGCTCGCTGAAAAGCTGACGCTGGTCACCCACAACACGCGCCATTTTGAAAATGTGCGGCAGCTAACCCTTGAAGACTGGACGGTTTGAACGTGGCAAAGCCGCATCTTCGCCAATCCATTAACGACGCCCTGAATCGCATCGGTGAGGCCGACGGCGCGGCAGCGTTCGGCCAGTCGGCTACGCAATTGCTGTCCGCGCTCGGATACGCCAGCCAAAAAACACTTCAACTCCCCACGCAGCCGGACGCTTTCGCCAGCGAGCTCGGCAGCCTGCTTGCCAGCGCATCAACGCTTGACGCAGCGCGCGCAAGTCTCGCCGATTAGCGCAGCGTCTCGTTTCTATTTCAGCTCACCGATGATGAATTGCCCGCATTGGCGGCGGGCCAGCAAAGCTTTTTTGTCGGCGGCGGCATGCAACCGCACCAAATCGAAAGCTTCGTTTTCCTCGCGCTCGACCTGAAGCCCGGCACGTGGTCACGAACTCGTCTCGCGCAAATCACGCGCGAACTCAACCGCCTGTTCCCGATGCCCGCCGTGCTGTTGTTTCGTCACGCGGACGCAAACGAACAGCCGCAAATCTCGGTTGCCGTGATCCACCGTCGCGCCAACAAACGTGACGCAACACGTGACGTGATCGAAAGCAAGGTTTCGATCATTAAGGACGTTGACCTCAAATCGCCACATGCGGCGCATCTGCGCATTTTGGAGAGCCTCGCGCTCGGCGAAGTCGACGATAAATTCGTCCCCGCCACTTTTGAAGCGCTCTACAAAGCATGGCTCAAGGTGCTCGATGTCAAGGCGCTCAACGACCGCTTTTATAAAGACCTGGCCGATTGGTATTACTGGGCCGTGCTGGCGTCGACGGGAGTCACTTTCCCGCTGGGCCAACCGCTCGAAGACTCCACCGACCCGGCGACCAAAGGCCGCCCTACGGTCGCCTTGATTCGCCTGCTCACACGTTTGATCTTCGTCTGGTTCCTGAAAGAAAAAGGGCTGATCCCCGCTGCCTTGTTTGATGGCAAAAAACTCGCGGCTCTGCTCGTTGATGCGCCCGACGCCCTTGCCAATGGCCGCGCAGGCAACTACTACCAAGCCATCCTGCAAAATCTCTTTTTCGCTACGCTGAACACCGAAACCACGGACGAGGACGAAAGCGGCAACAAGCAACGTGTGTGGCGCGAAGCCGCAGGCCCCAAGCGGCTTGAAAAATACTTGATCCACACGGTGTATCGCTACAAGGCAGCGTTCAAGGATCCGGACGCTGCCATCGGCTTGTTCCGCAGCGTTCCATTTCTGAACGGTGGCCTGTTCGAATGCCTCGACAAGCCGGTCACCCCGGCGGATCTGGCGCGCAATCCTGATTTGACGGACTTGGTTGTTCACGAGGGCAAGCAAACCGTGCTGCGCGTCGACGGTTTCTCCGAGCGCCCGGAAAACCCGCTGCACATCCCGAACGAGATTTTCTTCTCGGATGGCAAAGAGGTGCCCGAGCTCAACACCGTATTCGACACCAAGAACCGCAAATACAAACCGCGCGGACTACTCAAAATCTTCGAGAGCTACAAGTTCACTATCGAAGAAAACACCCCGATTGAAGAAGAGGTTGCGCTTGACCCCGAACTGTTGGGCAAGGTCTTTGAAAACCTGCTCGCCAGCTACAACCCGGACACCAAAACCACCGCTCGCAAAAAGAGCGGCTCGTTCTACACGCCGCGCGAAGTGGTGGACTACATGGTCGACGAAGCGCTCGTGGCCTACTTTGAGCGCAGTTTTATCGTCGCAGAGGCGAGCAGCGCCGCGAAGCAACCACCCGCCCAACGCCCCGTCAATCAAGTGCTCGTCCTGGGAGCCGGTGCAGGTGATTTGGACTTTGAAGCAGGCGAACCCGGCAGCCAAACGGCATCACAATCTGAGGACGGCACCAACGCCGAGCCGCCTATCGCAGCGCGCCTGCGCCATGCCCTGAGTTACCGCCGCTCAGGTCACGATTTCAGCGCGCACGAAACGCAAACAATCATCGCCGCTATCGAGCAACTTCGCGCGCTCGACCCGGCCTGCGGTTCCGGCGCGTTCCCGATGGGCATGCTGCAAAAGCTCGTGCATCTGCTCAGGAAGCTCGACCCGGACAACGCGCTGTGGAAAGCGCAGAACCGCGCCCCGCTCATGGAGCAAATGGCCGCCGCTAAAAAGCTCCGTGACCCCACGCTTAAAGACGAACAGATCACCGCTGCGCAGGCCGCGCTGGAGCGTTTTGACGCTGACTTCGCCGACCCGGAGTATGCCGACTACGCGCGAAAGCTCTACCTGATTGAAAAGTGCCTGTACGGCGTGGACATTCAGCCCATCGCGGTACAAATCGCCAAGCTGCGATTTTTCATCTCACTGGTGGTCGAGCAGCGGCTGGGCACGGGGCATCAGCGCATCACCCCGCTGCCCAATCTTGAAACCAAGATTGTCGCGGCCAACACCCTGCTACTCATCCCGCGCGGTGGGCAACAAGCCAGCCTACTCGCCAACCCCGACGTTGCGGAAAAGGAATCCGAGCTGCGCGAAGCCAACGCCAGCCACTTCGCCGCAAAGCGCTTTGCCGACAAACGCCGCCGCAAAGAGCGCATCCTGCGGCTGCGTGACGAGCTCGCGAAGCTGCTTGAGGACGACGGGCTCGTCACCCCCGGCGACGCCGATGTGATGAGCGCATGGGATCCGTTCGACCAGAACCGTCACGCCGAATTCTTTGACCCGGAATGGATGTTCGGCTTCAGTCGCGGCTTTGATGTGGTGATCGGCAATCCGCCCTATGTGCGCCAAGAAGCGATCAAGGAGCAAAAGCCCAAGCTCAAACCGCACTACGCTTGCTACAGCGGCACCGCCGATTTGTACGTGTATTTTTACGAGCGCTCATTCCAACTGCTGAACCCGCATGGCGTGTTGAGCTTCATTACCAGCAACAAATGGTTCCGCGCCAAATACGGCGAGCTGCTGCGCGGATACATGGCCACGCACACCACGCTGCGACAAATCATTGATTTCGGCGACGAGGCCGTATTCGACGCGCTGGCCTATCCCACCATCGTCATCGCTTCCAAACGTGAGCGCGCGCTGGCGATCAGTGATGTGAACAACGACGTGCTGGCGCTCAATTGGGACAGCGACAACGAGACGCACACCATTGACGCATTTCCCGAGGTGTTTGCCGCCGAGAGCTTCGACGTACCTCAACGCGAATTGAAGGTCGATGGCTGGCAACTGGAGTCACCGGTTAAACGTCGCCTGCTGGCGCGGCTTCGCAAGGCAGGGCGACCGTTGGGTGATTATTGTGAAGGGCGCTTTTATCGCGGCATATTGACTGGGCTGAACGAGGCCTTTGTGATTTCGCGTGAGCAGCGAGATTCGTTGGTGGCGCAAGACCCGCGCTGCGAGGAAATTATCAAACCATTCTTGCGTGGCAAGGACATCAAGCGCTGGAATGTTGAGTTCGCGGAGCAATATCTCATCCGCATAGAGTCTTCCGAAAATGTCCAACATCCGTGGACAGGCCAAGAGCCTGCGGAAGCCGAGGCGACTTTCGCAGGAGTCTATCCATCAATCTATTCGTGGTTTACGCAGGGGGATCGACGAGACCAGCTTATTGCTCGAACAGATCAGGGGCATTATTTTTGGGAGCTTCGATCCTGTGCTTACTGGGACAAGTTTTCTTCACCAAAAATTGTTTATCCCGATATTTACCTGCATCAAAGTCTTGCGTGGGATGCCACTGGGGCACATTGCGCGAACACAGCTTACTTCATTCCGGATGCGGAGAAATGGCTGACTGCGGTTCTCAATTCGGCACTCACTGAGTGGTTTTACGACCAGATTTCAACTCGTATGCAGGGCGGATACCTCCGTGCATTCACCGACAAAATGCGCGGGTTGCCGATTCCTACCTGTAAGGCACACCAGCGGGCGGCAATTGAATTTTGTGTTGATGCGGCGCTCGAAAAAATTCTTGTGCCCGAATTCGAGCGCCTCCTAAACGGCCTCGTCTACGAACTCTTCTTTCCCGAAGATTTGTACGCCAAGAACATTCGGCTGTTCGACGCCTGCGCCGCTGCAGGGGTAGGCGAAAGCATGGATGCCGCCGCAATAGCGACCAAAATTTTCCATCCCAGCCACACGATTTACGGCATGCTGTTCGATCTGCAATCGGTGGAAGCCGTCCGCATTATCGAAGGCCTCGATTGAAGCTACAACGCATCACGCTATGCGACTTCCGCGCGTTTCCGGGGCCTGCGGAATACGTGCTCGACTTTGGGAATCGGCAGCATTTGTTGATTTACGGTGAAAACGGTAGCGGCAAAACATCGGTGTTTCGCGCCCTTGTCGAGTACTTTGATAACGACCCAAAAGCAAAACCCTTCGCCGAACTGAAAAATCTGTTCAGTGACGCTGCATATGCCCAGCCGCTGACCTGCGGCAAAGTGGAGCTTGCTTTTCAGCATCCGGCGATTGCGCCCGCAACTGCGGCGACGACTACGCAACATTGTTGGTCTGCGCCAAATGTCACTGCGGGAGAAATCAAACCCAGCGCTGATCCCAACGTACAGCAGTTGTCGCGCCGCAAGGGGTTGCTCGACTATCACTCCCTGTTGCGGGCGAATCTGTCAACGGTTGACGCATACGATCGCCTACAACGCCCTAACTTATTCCGCCTGATCTTGCTTGAAATGTTGTATGACTTCGAGGTGGTGCAGGCCGGCGGTACTACGCAGACGGTTGGTAGCCTTTGGGAAAGTTTTGATCGTACTGTTCGCCGTACGCAGTACTACCGCGGCGATGCTATCGCCCGCATCACTGCTGTACAGAACGCATTCAACGATGCTGTTGCCAAGGTCATTCCTGCACTTAAAGCGAGAGCAGATGCGCTATTGAGCATTTACTTTGGTCATGAAGTCGCGCTGACATTCGCCTACACCAACGCCACTTTTCTACGTCATCGCAAACCGGGCGCAAGACTTGCGAAGGACGGCACGCTTTTCTTTGATCTAACGTACAAAGGCCGCTCGTTCAAACAGTACGAAACCGTCCTCAACGAAGCCAAGCAATCCGCGATTGCGCTTTGCGTGTTTTTCGCGGCGCTTCTTGATGGCAAACCGAAGGGTGTGGCGGGCTATCCACGCTTGCTGGTGCTGGACGACGTGTTGATCGGGCTCGACATGCAGAACCGCATGCCCGTATTACGGATATTGGAGAAAGAGTTCTCCGCGCAAGGCTGGCAGATCATTCTGCTGACGCATGATCGCGTCTGGTACGACTACGCGTCGCATGCGGCATCAGGCATTCGATGGGCCTGCCATGAGCTCTACGCTGATCAGTCGCTGCTGGCAGGTAACACGTGGATTGATACGCCCCGGCTTCGCACACCCAACGAAGGTGCGGGCGACTACCTGAAGCGTGCGGAGCAGCACATGCAGGAGCACGATCACAAAGCAGCGGCGATGTACGCAAGGGCTGCATACGAGGCGACGGTGCGAAAGTACTGCGAAGACCGACGCACGCCGCTGCCGTTTTACCGTGATGCACACAAGATGGGTTCTGACTTGTTCTTCAATGCGGCCAAGCAGGATGTGAATGATCCGAATCGGAAAGTAGGTGGCGTTGTATCGCCAGTGCCTGCGGCCGAACTCGCCGCCGTCAATGCGTCATTTGAAGATATTCGCCTTCACCGGCAGCAAGTGCTCAATCCCATGTCCCACGCCCATGCCGTTTCGCTGACTGCACTAGCAGCCTGTCGGACTTAAGCTTCAAGCCGCTTCGCTACGCTGTACTTGCGGCTGTTGTTGCTTAATATTCAGGCATCAATCGTAAATTCAGGGT
>JAYVPF010000015.1:0-10480 GCA_043757535.1 Burkholderiales bacterium | reverse complement strand
ACTTCCACGCCATCATCAAAGAAGTCGGTCGCGGCGCACGCGGTGCCCGGGGCCTGGAGCCGCACATCGCCCGCGCAGCTTTCACTGCGCTGCTCAACAATGAGGTTAGCGATGTGCAGCTCGGCGCATGGTGGCTGGCGATGCGGATCAAGGGCGAAACGGCGGAAGAGCTGGCTGCCTTCGTGGAGGCGATGCAGGACACGCTGGCGTTTCAAGTCGTAAGCCCTGTACCTGTCGTCGTTCTGCCCTGCTACAACGGCGCGCGGCAGCTGCCAAATCTGACGCCGCTGTTGGCGTGGGCGCTGGCGCAACGCGGCGGGAAGGTGGTTTTGCATGGCGTCAGGGCCGATCCGACGCGGGTGACGACTTTTGTGTTATTCGAGGCGTTAGGTTTCCCCATTGCTGAGTATGGTGTGGACGCAGAGCGGGCGCTCACATCCACTGGTTTTTCTTTTGCTCCGCTCGACGCCATTCACCCCAAACTTGCCGCGCTGATCGCCAACCGTTGGCGCATCGGCGTCCGCTCCACGCCGCACACCGTCACCAAGCTTTTGCAACCGATCGCAGGGCGCAGTTTGCGCGTTGTCGCACTGACTCACGGGGACTACATCGAGCGAATGTCGGCGCATCTGGCCTCCATCCCCGGTGCGTCGGCAGCCGTCTTCCGTGGCTGCGAGGGCGAACCTGTGCTGCATCCCAAACGCGCTGTGCCCGTGCAGATATTCCAGAACGGCACATCGTTTATGCACGAATGGCCCGGTGTGGCGACGCATGATCTGCCTGACACTTGTGATATCGCGACAACCGTCGCTTACATCGAATCAGTGATTCAGGGCAGGCGCGACATGCCGCCGTGGATCGACTGGCTGGCACGGCAAGTGCTTCAAGTGACCCATGAAATTGACACAACAATCGCCTAAATCAGGCAAAGTATTTTTAGTCGGCGCTGGCCCCGGCGACATCGATCTGTTGACCGTCAAAGCCGCGCGCTTACTGGGGTCTGCTGACGTCGTGCTTATTGACGATTTGGCGGGCAACGACGTGCTGACGCTCTGCCCCCAAGCTCGCGTCATTCATGTCGGCAAACGTGGCGGGTGCAAGAGCACGCCACAGTTGTTCATCGAAAAGTTATTGGTGCGCGAAGCGCAGGCCGGTCATACGGTCGTGCGCCTCAAAGGCGGCGACGTCTCGTTATTCGGTCGCGCCAGCGAAGAAATCAACGCGCTAGAAGCTGCGGGCATCGAATTTGAAGTCGTTCCCGGCGTCACGGCGGGCCTCGCCGCCGCCGCCCAACTGAAAGCCTCGCTGACGCATCGCGATCATGCGCACGGCGTCGCTTTCATCACCGCACACGGCGCTGAAGGTGCAGAAATTCCGTGGCAGGCCTTGGCGCAAGGCGCGCTCACGCTCGTTGTCTATATGGGCGTGGCACGCGCCGCATCATTGCAGGCGAGCCTGCTCGCGGGTGGCCTACGCGGCGACACGCCCGTGATTGCAGTTGAAAGCGCGTCACGTGCCGACACCAGAAGCGTGGGCTCAACCGTTGCGGCTATGGTCAAAGATTTCGCCGAGCAGCAACTAAAAAGCCCTGCGGTTTTGGTGATTGGCGAAGCAATGGCCGAACGAGCGCTGCAGCTAGCCATTGCGGCCATGTCGGGTGCGCAAACGGCGGACAACGCGCGTCGCGTAGTCGCATAATCGCGACTCCAACGTTCCACGTTCGCGCGCGATGCTCGACGCCAAATCCATGACCGCGATCCTGTTCTTTGCTCACGGCTCGCGCGACCCGCAATGGCGCGTGCCCTTCGACGCCATCCTCGCCGACTTTCGCGGCATGCACGCGACCAAGCTCGCTGAACTCGCGTTTCTCGAATTCACGCAGCCGGATTTTGCGTCTGCCGTGAAAGCTCTGGTCGATCGGGACGCGAAACAGATTCGCGTGATTCCACTGTTCCTCGCGACCGGTGCACATACTCGGCGCGACCTCACGGAGCTCATTGAACTCGCGCAGCAAGCGCATGCTGGCGTTCGCTTCACGGTTGCCGAACCGATTGGCGAAGTCGCCTCAATCCGTAACGCAATATCGAGCTGGGTGGCGACGCAACTGTAGGAGCGCAGACGAACGGTTCACACGCGGGCAAACGCGGCGACAGGCGCAGCGATTGGCGGGATGGGTCGCGGCAGAGCCGGTCCTACAAGGAGCGCGAAGCCCGCACCAACGCCATCATCTGCTTTGCGTTTTCGGTAATCAGGCTCCAGTTTTTTGCCGTGACCATTTCGCGCGTCGCAACGGCTGAGCCACCAATCGCAGCGATGTTGCTGCAAGCGAGCACCGCCGGAATATCGTTCGCGGCAACGCCCGTCGCGCAAAAATTGACCTGCGGAATCGGCGCTTCGATCATCTTGAGCCAAGCTGCGCCACCGAACACGGTCGCCGGGAAAAATTTCTGCACACTGAAGCCAGCGTCGAGACAGGTGAGTACCTCCGATGGCGTCACAGCACCCGGCAGCAATGGCAACGACGCCTTGAGACAGGCTGCACCCACAGCTTGCGTGAAGCCGGGGCACACTGCGAATTTCGCGCCCGCATCGACACATTGAGCGACCTGATCAGCGAGCGTCACGGTGCCAACACCCACCAGAATCGGCAAGCCCGATTTCGCGATGGCTTTGATCGACGCGAGGCCCGCACCGGTGCGAAGCGTGACCTCAATGCTGTTGACGCCGCCCGCAAGCAATGCCTCAGCCAGCGGCACCGCGTCGTCGACATGGTCAATAACAGCGACGGGCACGTAGCCCAGTTTGCGCAGGATGAGATTCAAGTCCATAAGCTCAATTTCCAAAAATAGAAGCGCCGCAATCGGCATCGACAACATTGTCGCGGAAAGTTGCGAAAAGTTCGCGGCCCCATCCCGATTTTGCGGCGGGCGTTGGCGCGTTGCTGCGTGCCGCAAGCGTGGCGTCATCGACATGCAAATGCAGCGTGCCCGTTTCGCAATCGACGGTCACGATATCGCCGTCCCGCACCCGCGCCAAAGCGCCGCCCGCTGCAGCTTCTGGCGTGACGTGAATGGCGGCGAGCACCCGGCCCGACGCGCCGGACATGCGGCCATCGGTCACTAGCGCGACTTTCAATCCGCGATCCAGCAATACGGACAATGCGGGCGTGAGCTGATGCAATTCCGGCATGCCGCAAGCGCGCGGCCCCTGATTGCGTACGATCACCACGCTGTCGGCGACGAAGCGATTGGCTTTGAATGCGGCGATTACATCGCCTTGCGCTTCGAATACGTGGGCGGGCGCGGTGATCACGCGATGCTCAGGCGAAACGGCGGAAATCTTGAGAATGGCTTGACCTAAATTGCCTTTGAGCAGACGCAGTCCGCCCTCGGTGCTGAACGGCGCGGCGACTGGGCGCAGCACTGTGAGGTCTTCAGAGATTGCGACTGCGGGGGTGTAGGTGAGCTTGTGCGTCTCACCGCTCAAGGCCTGCGTGTACCGCGATAAACCGCGTCCCATCACGGTGTCAACATCGTCATGCATGTGACCTGCCTCGAGCAATTCCCTCAGCAAGAATGCGGTGCCGCCGACCCGATTGAACTCGTTCACATCGGCTTCGCCGTTGGGATAGAGCCGTGTCAAAAGCGGTGTCACGCGAGAGAGCGCATCGATGTCCTGCCACGTCATTTCAAAGCCCGCTGCGCGCGCGATGGCGACCCAGTGCATGGTGTGATTCGTCGAGCCACCGGTAGCCAACAGCGCGACTATTGCGTTAACCAGCACGCGCTCGTTGACCCATTCGCCGATGCCGAGCGGCACCTTGGTTAGCGCTGCGACGCGAGCGCTTGCGGCGCGCGTGAGTAACGTCCTTCGCGGGTCGTTGGGTTGCACAAAGGCCGCGCCTGGAATCATCAAACCCATGGCTTCGAGCAACATCTGATTGCTGTTCGCGGTGCCGTAAAACGTGCAGGTGCCTTCGGTGTGATACGCCGCCATCTCGGCTTCGAGCAGCTTGTCCGGCGCCACTTTCCCTTCGGCGTGAAGCTTCCGAATGTTGGCGTTTTCTTTGTTGGAAAGACCGCTTGGCATTGGTCCTGCGGGCACAAAAATCGTCGGTAGATGTCCGAACGAAAGTGCGCCGATTAAGAGGCCCGGGACGATCTTGTCGCACACGCCGAGCATCATCGCGTCGTCGTACAAATCATGCGTCAACGCAATGGCGGTAGACATCGCGATCACGTCGCGCGAAAACAACGACAGCTCCATGCCCGGCCGGCCCTGCGTCACGCCGTCGCACATGGCGGGTACGCCGCCCGCGAACTGCGCCACGACCGCATACTTGCGAATTTCATCCTTGATGATCGCCGGGTAATCGTTCATCGGTTGATGCGCAGACAGCACATCGTTGTAGGCCGACACAATGCCGATCATCGGCACTGGCTCGCTGACCACGCGAAGTTTGTCGCCATTGGGCAAGGCGGCGAAACCGTGTGCGAGATTGACGGCGCTTGGACGTTTGCGTGCGAGGCGATTGGCGCGCTGCGTCTCTACTGTGACGAGATAGGCCGCGCGGCGTTCAATGCTTCGCGTCCGAATCTGTTCAGTGATAGCGCGAACGGTGGCGTTTACCGGAATTATTTGCTCTGGAATCATGCATGTAGTTTTATATCGGAGTAAAACTACATGCAACAACGAGTGAGCAAAAACATCATCCACGAACAGCGTCTACAATTTGAACCTTGGAAGCGTGGCCGAGCGGTTGAAGGCACCGGTCTTGAAAACCGGCGACGGGGCAACCCGTTCGTGAGTTCGAATCTCACCGCTTCCGCCAATGCATTTGGCTCTATGCGGGTTACAGAGGGAAAGTTTAATTAAACCAACATCCCTACCATCATCCGAAAAACGCTGGACTGACCCATCGGCTACCAGTTGCTGATTTATACTAAACGGTCGTTCGAGTGGCTAATTGAAATAACGCTGAAAAGACTCGCTCTATTCGTTTACTCAATTGTTAGCGTTTGCGAGCTTCGCGGCTCGGTCGGAAATGATCGCATGGGCAAGTGCGTTCGAAAGCGCTGCCGCTTTGCTGCCACTTTGCTTCCCCCGCGTTCGCAAATTGTTTGCGTTTTGTGCGCGTTTCGATCACCGCCTGTTCGTTGGTTGATCGACCCCTGCATAGCTCGTAGGCGCGGCGCAATTCGAACATTCAACATCCGCTCACCGGCTATGCTGTGATGGCAGTTACCAAAACACAAGAAACCAGAATCGGCATGCGACGTAGTCTCGTTGTACGCCGACTAATCAATAAGGTATCGACCGATGTCAGCGATCAGCTTTAAGACTATTTTGGCTAGCACCTTGCTGGTCACCGTCATCACGGGTTGTTCATCCGTGGGGTACTCCACCAAATCCAGTCTCGTCGTTCCGAAGACTATTCGTGCGCCCGCCAACATTCCTGACGAAGTAGTGCCCTATGTTCCGAGGTACGTTGAGGCGCTACAGGCGAAAGGGTTTGCTGTTGGTCGAACGAACGATCCGCGAGCGTTAGACCTCGTGTTTGATTTCAACTCGAACCCTTTCAATCTGAGAATTTCGGCCGGGCTTTGGAACCAAGGCATTCCAGTGTTGACTGGGAGCGCAACGAACCCCGGCTGGGGCTCCGTTATCGCACGCGGCGCTGCGGTGAACGCGCTTGCTGACACCTCCGTTCAGCAGTTCACGAAAGAGCTTGACTCATTCGCGAGTCGCGTAAAGATTGTCCCTGACGCGCCCTAATTGGCGCAAAACGTGGGGTTCAGCAGTAGCCAAACGCGACGGTTTTGCATCTCCCCTAGAACGAAGGGCTAAGGCGCATTCAGAACTTAAGTGTTCGCTTGACACGCTCAAGTATCGGTTTCATGGTGGCAACGTCGGAGGCGTCGTATGAAAGAGTCATCGACAGCAGGCGATTTTCAAACGGTATCTTGATCTGCTCGACTTGCCATCGCGTGGGGTCAGACTCCGTGTAACGAGTGTAAGGAATGACTAGTGCAAGCCTGCCGACGATGCGCTCAACTCGCGGCTCCCCGATCTTGTCAAGCTTGACCGTTCCTGACACTGACATCTTCCGAAACATGGATTCAAACTCGGCCTTTACAGCCTGGAGGTCCTGAGGCTTGGCCACACGGAGATCATCTTGGGAGTACTCCTGCGGCGTAACGATACTGGCTCGAATCTGCGCAGTCTTTGGAAACGGCGTCGATTCGATAACAACGCGGTTTCGTTTCTGAACGCCGGAAACATCCACTCCTACCGCCTCCGCCATAGCTTGCGCCGCATGCGCCCGATTCTGTACCGTCGCCTCATCGGCGATCTTCCAGTGGGCTGGGTATTCCAGCGTGGGACCGTCTGTGACTCGAACACGAACAAAGCTGGCTTGCTGCGAATAGGCAACGGTCGACGCGCAGAAAAGCGCGAGGACTACCGAGGTCAAAGGAATTCGGAGATGCATAAATGCAAAATAACGAGAGGCTCTTATCGAACTAAGAATACGATAAATCTCTTCTGGGCCAATGCTCACAATCGTCTTCAAAATTTGAATCGAAAAACCGCAAAGTTGCTCGCTTTTTGGTAACGCCACGATTGAGCGAATTTCAGCAAGCAGTCGAACTCATCAAAGGTGGCCGTGTCGCAACGCATGTAGCGATTCGCTACAGACGAAGCAATCCTTGCAAACAGGTTGTGGGCTTCACCCCCGCCCAAGTGTTACGATTTAAGCGAAATAGAATCGCCCGATCAACCCGTTAGCGCAACGGAGAACGGTACATGCTCGTCGATTGGCTTGTTTACGGACTACTTGTGTTCGGCTTGGCAAAGCTGCTGAATGCGACTGCATTCAAGCAGACGCCTGCGTCTGGCGTGGCCGCATGGACACTTACGACCATGTTATTTCTTGTGAGCGTTTTCGCGCTGTCGGCCTTAAAACTGCTCATTTATGACGCCATTTTCGATGACGTGGGCGCGCGAATTAGGCCAAACAATCCCCTTGATGTGGGCGGCGCATTCGCATTTTCATGGATGTTCTTCTCGCTTCTTAAACGCCGAGCAAAAGGCCACCGCTTAGCGGCGGCAGATACATCCCAAGCTCCAAGCGTGGCGGATCATTCTCAACTGTCTTCAGTACCGCCGACGACGGGCAGGTCAAACGAGACAGTGCGCGCGGTGATCATCATGATCGTCGCTGTCTGCGTTGTCCTCCCGCTGATCGGAATCGCATTAAGAGCAGGCAATCAGAACGCAACTGAGGCGGCACCCAACGTTTCAGCACTAGAATTTGTGCCCTCGCCCGCCCCCGTGATCGTACCAACTCCGGTTGCAGCGCCGGTGGCACCTGACCCCGCACCAACTCCTCCGCCGCTCGCTCAGATTACAGCTCAAAAACCTCAACTCGATCCGGGCGTGTCGACCGACGCTAACGCGATTCAGGAAGCGTTCGCGCGGTTCCATGAAATTGCCAAGCCGTACGGCACATGGGCCAATTTCACTAAACACACAGATTTTCAAAAATACGCTGCTGATGAAGAGTTCAATGAACTGTTCGCAGAGGCGTTTGAACGTAGCGGTAACGTGGTAGTCGGGGCAAAGCCTTCGATTGCCAAAGCCGCTGCAAAACGCCTTGCCGAGTTGATGAGTGCACACAAGTCTTCCCCACCCGCCTCCACTGTGGCCAGCCATGCCGAATCGGTTGGCAGTGGGCTGGCGCAGGACGCGAAACAGGATTCATCAATACCTTTAGCCACTGCTGCAGCCGACGCCGCTGATTCTGGGCCTGCTAAAGCGGCACAGCCGTATCAACCCATGCCACCCAAACAAGAGATTGATTACAACGACGCCTTTGGATATTTTCAGCGGAAAAACGCACAGATTCAAGCAGATTACGAAAGACGTAAGGCAGCTATCGGCCAACAAATTGCCGATGTCAACAAGCAAAACGCAGAATTTCAACGCAGCTTTTCGGAACGCTATCAGTACCACCTTAAAGAGGTGCAGGATGAACAAGCGCGGCAAGGTCGATTTGTCGCCGCGTATCTGCCGAACGCTCGCACCGAGTGGTCTGCCATCGTCGAATCTAGGCTTTGGCTTGTCTATACGTCAGAAATCAAGGCGAACAAATATGACGATTTTGTTCGTAATCGCATTCCGCAAATAGCACCACCCGATGCCCCTCCGGCTGACGTTAGTGCCCTGCGCTCCGAATTTGCAAAAGTTTTCCCTCGGACAAGGTAAAAGATTGGAAGCGGCACGTTTCCAGATGGTTGTCGCGTGTGTCATGCGGCATTTTTTGTTGAATCGGATTCTTGACGGCGTGAGCTTTGACGACCGCATCGTGCTGGGGTTGACCGTAGCATTTGGATGGGGAGAAAACGGTGAACTATGTGCCATTCCCGCTCGTGCCAGCGCCGTAACTTGGAAGTCAGACATGAAAAGCGAGAAACTATGAAGGTTGTTTTGTGCAGCGCTGTACTGGCACCATGCCTTCTTCTATTCTGTAATGCCTTTGCGCAAGCACCGGCTGCGCCTCCTGAGTCCGCCGCCCCACGCGCCTACCCTTATCCGTACCCAACGGCACCGCCAGATTACCGACCTCAAATTGAGTCACTACCCCAGCTAAATCTTGATTTTCAACTTCAAGTGCAAACCGTGTGCGCCAAGTACATGACGCGTATCGGCTGGTCAGACGGAATTCGTGTAAGAGCCTGGGTCGGCGATGGGTTCGCAATGTCGATGCAGTATCCATCACTGAAAGTCGATCCAACTGACTACTACGTGCTGATTCCGTGGAGTAACGGCAGTCATTCGCGCATCAAAATGGGCGCTATTTTCTTGGGTCTAAGCCTTTTTGGCGATGAAGGAAAGGATCAAAGCGGTCGTAAGTGGGAAATATCAACCTCACGAATTTGCTAGGAGAAACCATGAACACACTGTCCATCCTCACCGTCGCCGCCGCCGTGGCATTCACGCCTATCGCCTTCGCGAAAGGCAGCGACAACCCCACTAGCGCACGAAGCGCGAAGTCAGGGCAATACGTCAAGAAGACGTATGCCCAAAAACACAAATCAACTACCGTAGTTGAGCGACGCAGCAAGCGAGCGCCAAAAGCCAAGTAGATCAATAAACCGCAGGAATCAGTGAGGTCACATGCGCCAAAACAGCAGCGACCCACGGGTCGGTCGTTTTTGGTTTCGACTTTCTTCGGCGCGGACGAGATGGTCGTGGAGGCAAAAGCCCCAAATCGCGTAGCCGTCGCTGCTCCACTCGCCAACGCTCAAGGCCAGCGAGCATCGCGGTAACAGTTCGGGCCAATCCCTCGGTGGTCTTCGGGCCGGTCGACATGCCGCCGTGATACCGGCAACGCTGTCCCTTCAACAAATGCTTACTCCGGCAACGCTCGCCAGATTTCTTCAGCGCGCCGCAAACGGGCTTCACGCCACCAGATAGCGAACGCTCTACCCATCGGCCACTGCGTTCAAATACTGCGTGAACTGGGGGTTTTTTAATAGTCACACGCGCCCGCGCGGAACCATCGCAGTCAAAGCTCATTTCGTATCCATCGCTTGCTCTGCAAAACGAAGCAGCAACAGTTCTGCGACAGCCGAATTGTTCAAGTTTTTCGTCCGACCTAACGCGTTCCACACCGCCGCGAACGCAGGATTTAAATTTATTTCGATCCGCCGGAAACGTTTCCGGAAACGCTTGTTTCGCCCTGTCGATTTATTTGTGATGTCGTTGTTCATGGATTTCACGCTCTTTCATCAGGTGGGGTGATGCGAGCCTCTGGCCACGCCAGTTCCCAGAATCTGGCAATGGCCGGGTCACGTCGGAGGTCGGCCAACCGGGATAGCGTTTGTTCATCGGTCAGCGCGGCCATGGCGATTGTTCGGCTTGCGATCCGCATTGCCTCAGTCTCGTCATTCGGTAATGTGCGCGGGTGCCCGTTTTCAGAGTCGTAATGTGCGGTGCGGTCAGCGTTCGATTGTGCGGGTATTGTGCGCGGCGCACATTGCTGCAATGCCGCTTCTGCAAGGGCTTTCAAAGTCATGATTGTCCCCGAGTGTGCGGGCTGTTGTGTGCGCACACATTGATAATTTGACATTGTGCGTTCCCACACATCGCACAATCGCACATTCCCCAAAGCACACCCGCAAGTAATGTGCGCACTACTCGCCAAATGTGCGGGTAATGTGCGCAATCCGCACAATGGTGGAAGCCCCGTTATATAAGGCTTTCAGCCAATTTCACAGGGGTATTGTGACAATGTGCGGATATAGGGGTTCGCACATTGTCACAATGCAGTTTCAAGCGCTCAGAACTCATCATCGCCGCCGCGAATTGGAATGACTTTTGCGCTAGTCTTGGTTCTGGAATCTGGCAGCGCGAAGGGTCGCCCTTGCTCTTTTGCGCGGTCTTGAAGGCGTCGGAGTTGGAAGCGATCTAGCCCTGT
>JAYVPF010000014.1:0-10500 GCA_043757535.1 Burkholderiales bacterium | reverse complement strand
ATCGATACGGCGCACCCGATCCAGAAATTGATCCATTAAATTGCGCAGGTTAAGCATGCCACCGCCCGGAGCGCGAAACGCTGCGGTAATAGCTTGCAGATCATCAATCGAGTCTCGCAAAACCTGTTGTGCGAGCAAATCGTCATCAGTCGCTTGCAACGCAGGACGGACAGTTTGCAAATATTCGAGCGTCGGCGCAAAGCCGACGGGCAATGCAATCGGCGTGGCCAGGCGCAACGATGAAATATCCAGTGCGCGCCACGTATTGACCATTTGGGCGAGGATCGCTTTCATCCGAGTCTCATCGTTAGCGAGCCTTGCCGCACGCAATGTGCGCGCGTAATTGTCAAAGCTGTTAAGTGTGCTCATCAGCGCTGCAAACTGCGCGCCGTTGGTGCTCTTTCCTGCTGGTTTCGGCAGCATCACCGCGAAGGTCGCGCTGGCGGTTCTCGCATTCGCGCTGTCGGTCGCGATAACGGTGAACGCACCGAGCGTGCTTGCGCTCGCACTGATCATCGTGCCCCCCACCGTGGGCAACGAGCCCAGATACGGTACGCGCGCGGCAACGATGCTGTACGTAAGCCCAGGCAGAGCCACGGCGTTGCCATTCACATCAAACGCGCTGGGTTGCAGCATGATGGTTCGGTCGGCAGTGAAAATGTCGCTTGACAGAGCGAGCGCAAGTCCGTTGCCCGCAGACACGGTGAGCGTCGCTGCGCCGGGTGGCAGGTTGAGTCCAGCGCCGGGTGTTTGCGCGATCACCGTACCCGCAGAGGCGCTGCTGAATTGCCGTACCGTGGTGACACTAAAACCTGCGGTGGCGAAACGCGATTGCGCCACCGTTTGCGGCAGACCGATGACGCTAGGCACCAGCACTGGCTGCAACCCCTTGGATACGGTCAGTTTCACGTCGTCGCCCTCACCGACCGTTGTACCCGCTGCGGCCTCCTGAACGATGACCGTTCCCACGGGTTGAGACGAGAACGTCTCCACCCACACCACGCCTTGCAAACTCGCGGCAAGCAGCGCTGTTTTCGCGGCTTCGGCCTGCATCCCGACAACGTTAGGCACCGTTGCTGAAATGGTTGTCAGATTGACGAGAAAGATTTGATCGGTGCTCGCACCACGTGAATCGGTCGCGGTGACGATAACGGTGACCAAGCCCCATGGCTGGCGATCAAAGCGCAAGCGCGTTGGCGTGTCGAGCGTGACATACGGCGCTACTGTCTTCAACGAAAAAGTGATGGTGTCGCCCGGATCAGGATCGGTTGCGGCCAGATCGTAGGTGTTTACAAACCAGGCGGGGCCAAGTGGGGTCGAAACGACGCGCTGCCACAGACTCACCGGCGGCACCGAGGTGAACACGGGCGGTTGATTGGTCGGCTCGACTCGGATGAACACGTTGGCCGGGGCTGACACCGCGCTGCCGTCGCTCGCCTGATAGGTGAATTGGGCGGCCTGCACCAGCCGCGCGTCGCCGACTGTGCCCTGCTGCACCGGCGTGCGAAAGATGCGCGAAACCGTGGTGTCATGCAGCACCCGTGCGTTGGCATCAATCGAGGTTGAGCGATATTGCACGTTGGGAAACGCCTTGGGGCCAGGCATCCAGTTGTTGCCACCTCCACCACTGTGGAGCCATGGCCCGACTCTCGATTCACATGTGCCGGGCGGGAATCCAATGAAGCCGCAATTGAAGGAAATGCTGCCGCCATGCAAGATGTCGACATGGCCGTCGTTATTCATATCGATCAAGCGCAGTGTCGGCAGACCATTTGAAGTAATCCACGACCAAAACGGATCGACTTTCCGCAATCCCGTTCTGCCGTCGAGGATCATGGTGCGCCCATACGCAACAAACACCACCTCGTTGATGCCATCACCGTCAAGGTCGTACACCTGAGGGGCGGCCGATGGCGTTAATCGCGAGTTTTGAACGTAGTAATACGGACCGACGACTGGGTCAGTCGGCGTCTCAAAAGGCGTTACGTAGGCCCAGATCGCGCGACCATCGTCGCGAAAGGCATAGACGATCCCGTCGGCTCCAATAACGATGTCGGAGCGACCATCGCCGTCCACGTCCGCAATCACCATCGGCGTGATGTAGTTTCCGGCCAGCGGAATGCGTCGCTTGAGCACGCCGTCATGGCTGTAGATAAAGATCCCGAGCTCGGACGCCTCATACGCTTGACCGAGATTTGCACTACAGACGCAGTGCACGATCTCAGCTTTGCCATCGCCGTCCAGGTCAGCTACCACTGTGTCAAGTACGGGCTTGGCAAGCTGCCACGCCAGTGTGAAATTACCTGCGGCGTCTTGCTTCCACACTTCACTTCCCGAGACCAAATCAACGTTGCCGTCGCCGTCGATATCAAACGCAATGGGCGGCATTTCCTGGAGACTGAAATTCGGGGGCTCGTAGACCCGCCTACCGACCGGGTTCGGCGCGACCAGTGTTTTGAGCACGCGACCATCCGTAGGGCTGATGATAAGGACCGCCCGACAAGCGCGATTCTCGTCGGCGACAAGCCCAGTCACGGCGCGGCAACCGGCGGTGTGAGAGGTGTTGGTTGAATCGTAATATTGGGTTTGGCTGTCGTTGTCCGTAATGTGCACATTCATCAACAATACCGGCGCATCGCCTGCGCGAAGCCGCGCAACGCTCAAGCCGCGCCCAAAGGCCAAGCCTCCCGGCGAGAAGCCCCCAGGTGGCACGGGCGTTGCGCCGCGACGCGCATCAGGGTGCGGCTTGGATAGTGGCGGTGACAGCCATTTCAGTTTGCCCAGATGGTTATAGGCCACGATGTGATCTGCCGCCGGAGGGTCAGGTTGGCACGGCACCGTCGCCACGTAAGACGGTCGGCCACTGTCGTCGATGTCTGCCAACACGCGGTGGTACATGGCGGGGATCGCCAAAAGATTGCAGTGCGCAGCGCCGGTAGTGTCAATCCGCCAAAGCAGACTGCCATCGCGACCTGAGCGCGCTTGAATGTCGGCATTTTGTTGGTGCGTGATCATGTCGGGATAACCATCGCCATTCAAGTCCGCCACCAACGTCGGTGCCCCGGCAACTTCGAGGTTGGCAGCATTCCAGATCGGCGCAATCGACAGCGGCGTGCCCGGAATCGTGGCGGGCGCTTGATATCTGAACGAACCGTCGGCAGCAAATGCGCTCAAGCTGCCTACGCTCGGATCGCTTAGCTTGACGGCAGTGAGTCCCGCGTTGCTGCCGGTGTCAGCGTCCGCGTCGTTGCCGAGCACGCCGCTGGCGGGCACGGTCAACACGCTGCCCACTTTCACCGAATAGCTGTCGTCGCGCGCTTGTGGCGCGCTGTTCGGTGTGACCGAAATTTTGAACATCGCCACATCAACGCCGCCCGCACTGTCCACCACCTTAATCTTTGCGTACTGCGTGCCGATGTGGCTTGCTTGCACCGGCCACGCGAGCACACCCGCCGCAGTCACGGTCATGCCGGACGGGCCTTCCGGCAACGAATAGGTGAGCGTGTCGCCAGCATCGGGATCAAGCGCCAGCAAGCTGCGGGTGAAGTTTGCGCCGACGGCGCTGTTCGCGTCGGCTTTGCTTGCCATCGTGAATTTCGGTGCCTGGTTGGTCGCCAATACAGTGACCGTGAAACTCGCTTGAGCCGATTGACTTGTGGCATCTGCAACTCGCACGGTTATCGTGTGGACGCCGATTTGGCTTGCCGTCGGTGTGAACACAAAGCGCGATGATCCCGCTGGCGTGAGCGACGCGCCGCTTGGCGCGACGGGCAGGCTATAGGTCAAGGTGTCGCGCGGATTGGCGTCCGCGCCCGCGAGCGGCAACGTGAGCGTTTCACCCAGGCGCATCGTTCGGTTGGCGAAGGCACCGATCACCGGCGCGGCACTTGCGGCGGCGTTAACAGTCACCGAAATGTCTTTGCTGCTGCTCAAGGCACCGTCACTGGCCACGAAGCGCAGCACATAAGTGGCGGGAACATCAAAGTCAAAAAATACTGCCGTGCTGCGATTAGATGACTCCCTTGCGGCGTTGGCGAGTGCAGTGGTTAGCAGGCTGGGTGGCGTGTTTATGTCGGCACCAAAGAACGCAGGTCGCGAACCGGATAGCTGTGTCCACCGATAAGTCAGCAGCGACCCAACCGGCAGGCCGTCGTCGGTCACCGTCGGCGTGAAGCTTGTCGAATTCGTTGGCAAGGTCAGGGTCAACGCCGCCGGCAGGTTGGTTATCACCGGTGCGAGGTTACCGGCGACGGGGGCAGCATTGACCGTCACGGCGACATCGCTACTCGAGCTCAGGCTCGAATCGCTGACCGTCAGGCGCAGGACAGACACACCCGGCGCTGCGCCGAACGTTGCAGTGGTGTCTTTAGTATTGCTAGATGAAAAAATGACGGTCGCTCCGGAAACTTTCGTCCACGCGTAGGTCAGTGCAGCGGGCGGATTGGGCAGGCCGTCATCGGTAACCGTGGGCGTGAAGCTTGCTGAATTCGTTGGCAGCGTCAAGGTGAGCGCTCCCGGCAACCCCGATATCGCAGGGGCCTGATTGCCCGGAACAAAAGGGTTCACCGTGAGGGTGACGTCGCTGCTGGTCGAAAGCAGCGAATCACTAGCCGTCAGCCGCAGCACGTAGCTGCCGGGCTGATTAATCGTAACGGTGGTGCTGGCCGCCGCGGCGTTGGCGAAAATCGCAGTGCCGGGGCCGGAAACCTTGCTCCAGGTCAAGGCGAGCGCAGCTGGAGGATTGGGCAATCCGTCGTCGCTGGCGCTACCACTCAGACTAACCACTACGTTGCCCGCCACGCTCGGCAGCGTCACCGTTTGCGCGCTACCGGCGGAAACCGTGGGGGCGGTATTGCTGATCACGGGCACATCTAGACGGATGTCCGCATCAACCCGAAGTGCCAACTCAGCGCTCTCCACTTTTGCAAATAACGCAACCAGGTCGGCGCTACCTGCGGGCGTTCCCACGGCGTCGCCGCGATTGCCGCTGATCAGTGGACTGGTGCCAACCCAGTCGGTGGTGAAACCGTCTTTAGTGATCGCGTAGGCCAGCGCGCTTCCCAGCCCGAAAAGTCCAATTCCAATTCCGACTGCGAGCAATGCGTGAACCGCGCCACGCGAAGCACCTGTCCCGAAGCGCCGAATTAACCACACGCCGAGACCCGCCAGCGCTATCGCCACGCCGGACAGTCCAAACTGACCCAGCGTCGGAACCGGCAAGATGGCTACGGCACCGACGGCGGGCACGCCCGCAGCGATCTGCAACGCAGTCAACGGAAACAGCGCGTCCGTCGAGCCGTCCGCCGCACGCGAAGCCGCCGCGAGGCGAATGATCGTCGCTTGCTTAGGGTCGGCATTGAGGGCAATCGCGGTCAGCGGCAGGCTGAGTTCGACCGCAGTAGTGCCGCCCACTCCGTTGCCCAGCGCCAGCGCATACGGAGCGCCAGTCAGAGCCGTCGGCGCGGAAAATGTGCTTCCAGTCAAACAGGTCAACCGCTGCAGCGATGTCACCGTCGCCGCGCTCGCGGTAGTGGCGACAGTCGCGCGAACGATTTGCTCAATGCCACTGGCAGCTCCTTTGGCAGTGGCGACCGTGCACCCCGAGGAGGCGCTGGCATCAACGTCAATCAGAACGTCGTACTGGTGTATTGCCGCATTGCTGACATTGGCCGTCAGCACTGCGCTGATCACAACAAAAAATAGGTGATACCACCGCATCTTTTTGTCACGCATGAACGCACCCCTCGACAATCATCTAGTTGATATTGGCGAGTGTGCGGCCAAAGTTGCGACAATTGGGGGTTTGATCGCCACCTGCGCGTTACGCAAACGTTACATACCGTCGATCCATGCCATTCACCCCTCCTGACGACCAAGTCGAAGCCGAGCTTGTGCGCGTACTGGACAGTCGCAGCTTCTCTCGCTCAACGCGACAGCGCGCGTTGCTGCGCTACCTCGTGGCTGCGCGCGGCGCGGTGGGGTCGGCGCGGCTGAAAGAAAGCACGATTGCGCTTGATGTTTTTGAGCGCGATGCGGCGACCTACGATTCGGCCACCGACGGCATCGTGCGCGTGTCAGTCAATCGCTTGCGGGATCTGCTAGATCGCTATTACCAAGACGAAGGCGCGCGCGCTGCGCTACGGTTTGAAATTCAGCGCGGCGGCTACACACCAATCATTCGGCGATCAACGCCTGCGGGACTGCCCGACTTGCCGCGCATTGCAGTGCTGCCACTGGCCAACTTCACGGGCGACACGAATAACGAAGCTTTGTGCGACGGCCTGACCGAAGACATTATCGATGCGATGACACGGGTGCCCGAGGCTCGCGTGATTGCGCGCACTTCCAGTTTTCGTTACAAGGGCGTGGCGCTCGATGTGCGCAATATCGCGAGCGAGCTGTCGGTCGATGCGGTACTCGAGGGAAGCGTACAAATTGTCGGTGATCGGCTTCGGGTCACGGCGCAGCTCATACTCGGCAGCGACGGCACGCACCTATGGAGCCACGCGTTCACGTTTGCGAGCAGCGAGCGTCGTGAATTGCAGGATGCGCTGATCGACATCATGTTGCGCTCGCTAAAACCCGGCATTCGTGTGCTCGCGGCGGCACCTGCGTCGACGCAATCGATCAGTCCACAGGCGCAAAGCCTGATCGATCAGGCACGCGGCCTTAATGTCACGCAAGCGCCGGATAATCTGCCGTACGCCGAAACGCTGGCGCAACGCGCAACGGAGCTCGCGCCCGACCATGCCGACGCCTGGTTCGTCCTTGCGATGGTGCGCTATTCGCGTCGTTCTGCATTCACCAGCGCAGCTACGCATGCTGGCGTTGGCTCCGCATCCGAGGCCCTGCAACGCGCACTCGCTCTAGACCCCAACAATGCGCAGGCACTATCGTTGTCTGCCTACATGCTGATCATCGATTCACTCCAGTGGACAGAGGCTTTGCAATGCGCGCGAAGGGCGGTGTCGTTGGCTCCCAATCACGCTGGCGTGAACGGTCGCCTGGCGTTCATCCAGCTATGTTTTGGCAAGTTTGACGAATCCGCGCAAACGTACGCTCACGTTTTCTCGCTAGACCCGTTGGCACCGCCCGCGCGTTACTACTATGCGCTGGCGTTGGCGTCTACCGGACGAACCGACGAGGCGTTGCGTTGTGTCGAAGCTGGCCGCAGCGTATTGGGCGACTCATCGTTACTTCAGGAAATGTTGTGTTCCATTCTGGAAATGGCGGGCGATGTCAAGGCTGCTGCCAGCGTATCGCAGAAGGCGCTGGCGCAGTATCCCAGCTCGATCAGCATCATGATGCACGCGGCATATGCATTGGCTGCGCAAGGCGCGCTAGACGAGGCACGCACTTTGTGTGCTCGCTACGCTGAGTCAGCCAGTGCCGCGCTTGGCTCGCGACACTACATTCGCATGTATGTCGAAAGCGGCGGCCCAGACGTCGACGCATTCTTTTTCCATGCGATGACAGTAGCGCGCCACCACGAACCGCAAATCATGCTGCTGCCAGCCTGGCCGATCTTTAAAAAGTATCATCGTGATGCACGCTGGCAAGTCTTGCTTGAACAACTCAAGTTTCCCGCGCGGTAGCGCATCGCTCGACGTCCTTTCGTATCGCCCCATGCTCGCCAGTCGCCTCAATCACATCGCACCCTTCCACGTCATGGAGATCGCAACGCACGCACGTGCGCTGGAAGCGCAGGGTCGCGACATCATTCACATGGAAATCGGCGAACCGGATTTTCCGACGCCACAACCCGTGATCGACGCCGCGCAAGCGATGCTCGCGAGCGGACAGATTTATTACACCAGCGCGTTGGGCATTCGACCGCTGCGCGAAGCCATCAGCGGGCACTACAAACGTATCCACGGACTCGATATTGCACCGGAACGCATCATCGTCACGGCGGGTGGATCAGCGGCGCTGCTTTTGACCTGCGCGCTCATCGTCAATCGTGATGACGAGATTCTGCTTACCGATCCGTCCTATCCATGCAATCGCCATTTCGTGCGGGTGATGGAGGGCGTTCCGCGCACGATGGCCGTCGGCCCGGAAGAGCGCTATCAGTTCACGGCTGATTTGATTGATCGCGCCTGGACGGCGAAGACCAAGGGCGTACTCGTTGCCAGTCCATCGAATCCGACCGGCACCAGCGTGCGTGAAGGTGAACTTAAGCGCATTGTGGACTGCGTGCATGCCCACAGCGGTGTGCTGATTTCGGATGAAACGTATTCTGGATTGAACTACGGGCGCAAAGCGGAAACGGTCCTGGCGCACACGGACGAAGCGTTCTCGGTGAACAGTTTCTCCAAATATTTCAACATGACCGGCTGGCGGTTAGGTTGGCTGGTCGCGCCCGAGCGTCATGTCCGCGACCTCGAAAAGCTGGCCCAGAATCTCTACATCTCTCCCGCCGGGTTGTCGCAACACGCCGCTCTGGCCTGCTTCACCGAGGCGGGCTACGCCATCGCCGAAGCACGGCGCGCCGAGTTCGAAGCGCGCCGAAACTACTTCGCCAGCGCGCTCACCCACATCGGCTTCAAAATCCCCATTCTCCCTGACGGCGGATTCTTCGTCTACGCCGACGTCAGCGCATTCACGAAGGACAGCGAAGCCTTCGCCAGCGACATCCTCGACCGCACGGGCGTCGCTTTCGCACCGGGCATCGACTTCGGCGAGTATCGCTCGCTTGAGCATGTTCGGATGGCGTATGCCGTGAGTTTGCCGAAGCTTGAGGATGGTATTCGGCGCTTAACCGCAGGGTTGTAAGCGCTAATTTCGCGGCGACTTTTCTTGAATAGCTTTTGTTCGTAACGACCATTGCATGGAGGCTGACAGTCAATTTTTTAAAAAATCGACATGAAGAGAATTTCGGCTCCAGCCCCCATAGAACAACACTTTTAATAAAAAGCTGTATCAGTTTTTAGCACGCCCGACCTTATCGAGTCCGGCTAATTTGTCGCCTGCGACGATGCCGCGTTCCTTGAACCAACCGTGCTTCATTTCCAGTGCGAACATCGCGGGCGCAGCCGAGGGATAGCTGGATTCGTCATGCGGTTTCATGTCGACGATATTGACGATTACGCCTTTGCTGTCGATGTAGGCAATCGAGAGCGGAACGAAAGTGTTTTTCATCCAGAACGCGAGCGGTTCGCTTTGCGCAAACACGAATAGCATGCCGCGATCCGGCGCTAGGGAAAAGCGGTTCATCAGGCCGGTGCTGCGCGTGTTGTTGTCGGCTGCGACCTCAGCTTTGAGTTTTACGTTCTTGTCATTTGTCCTGATGGTGAGATCAACAACGGGCAAATCCTTATTGACCTGCGCGCTCGCGCTCGCGCTCATGGTGAGTGCGAGCGCTGCTGTCACGAAAAGTGAACAGAACCGAGAAAAAAAATTACGTAATTTCATGAGTGTTGCCGGTTGCATCATCCGGTAGCGCGAGATGAGCGATTTGATAGAACTTCCAGACGACCGCGCCAAGCGCGACGGCGCCGAGCATGACGAGCGAAAAGCGTAACAAGCTTTGTTGCGCGAACGGCACGACGACTGCCGTGGTCACCGCCATCATCGCCACATGGGTCGAGGATTGCAGCGCCGAGACGCTGCCGCGCGCATGTGAGAAGGCGTCGAGCAATTTAAGCGTGATGCAGGGCGACACGAGAGCCATTCCGAAAGTGTAGAGCGCGATGGGTGCGATGTTCCACATAACGCTTGGCGGCAGCAATGCGCTGACAAGCAGATTGCCCGCCGCCGCCACCGCCATGATCGCAAAGCCCCAGTTCATTTGCCGCACATGATTGACGCGCCCGGCCATGCGGCCCGAACAATAGGCTGCAATCGTGATGCCCGCGATTCCGGGAATAAAAAGGATGGCAAAGTCCTTGCTGGTGAGCCCGAGATGGCCCATGAGAAACGCCGGAGCGCCAGCGATGTAGACAAAAAAACCGACGAAATTGATGCCCGGAATGGCCGCCAGACTCTGAAAGGTTTTATTGAAGAACATCTTGCTGTAATTCTTCGCGAGCGGTGCCAGTGCGAACGGCAAACGCGCTTCCGGAAAATGCGATTCCACCAGACCGAACTGCGACCACACCACGAGTATGAGGGCGTAGCCACCGAGAAACCAGAAGATCGCAGGCCACGCCAGATGCGCGACCAGCCAGCCGCCAAGAATCGGCGCGACGATGGGCGCGAGCGCGAACAGCATCGAGATACGCGAGAGCTGCCGCTGCGCCTCAAAGCCGTCGAACAAGTCGCGCACCACCGCGCGCCCGACCACAAAACCAGCACCGGCAAAACAGCCTTGCAATGCGCGAAACGCCAGCAATGATTCGATCGATTGCGACAGCGCACAACCGACCGACGCCAGCGCATGGACGAGGATCGTGCCGATAATTAGTGCTTGACCGGAAAGTCCTCGTCCCCTCTACCGCAGGCTGAATTTCCGCCGCGAAGTTTTTTGTGAATGCCGTGTTTTTATTGGTTTTCACATCA
>JAYVPF010000013.1:0-2837 GCA_043757535.1 Burkholderiales bacterium | reverse complement strand
ACGCAACGCGATGAACTCCACCTTCGGCAACATCGAAGCACTCGCCAAGCCTCATGGACCACCGACCGTGCAGTTGAATCCCGCCGATGCGGCCGCACGCAACGTAGTTGAAGGCCAAACCGTGCGCGTCTTCAACCATCGCGGTGTAATGAAACTGGCCGCTCATGTGACTGACGATACGCGAGCAGGCGTCGCGACAATTTTGTGGGGCCACTGGCGCAATCATCCCGGTGCCGAAGGATTCGTGAACGATTTGACCAGTCAGGCGCTCACAGATTTGGGCGGAGGCGCGACGTTTTACGACTGTCGGGTTGAGGTCGCCGCCATTTGACTATCTGTAGGAGCGGCTCCGCCGCGACCCAACGTTGGCCAACATGGAAGAAGGTCGCGGCAGAGCCGCTCCTACAGTTACAAATTGAGGAATTTCGTCATGGAAAAAATTCACAAAACCGATGCCGAGTGGCGCGCCATGCTCACCCCCGAGCAATTCAAGGTCGCGCGCGAACACGGCACCGAGCGCGCGTTCTCGGGCGTGTACGCCGACCATCACGCCAAGGGTGTCTACACGTGCGTCTGCTGCGGCGAGCCTGCGTATTCGTCGGACGCCAAGTTTGAATCCGGCACCGGCTGGCCGTCGTTCTGGCAACCCGCGTCACCAGAAAACGTGGAAACCAAGGAAGACAACGGCTGGTTCATGCGGCGCACCGAGGTGCATTGCGCGAAGTGCGACGCGCATCAGGGTCACGTCTTCCCGGACGGGCCAAAGCCAACGGGGCTGCGCTATTGCATCAATTCAGCGTCGCTGAATTTCGTCCCGGAAAAATAACGAAAGAGTCGGCGTGCGGTTGCACTTCCCGCTGCCGTTCGACTGTTGTGCGCGTAACAGCATTTAGGTCGAAAACACCACGGCTGTAGGGCTAGAGCGCCATTTCATCGTAAATCGATAAGTAACGTAAAACGCCGCTAGCCCCAATGCAGCGGTCGTTTCAGCGCAAAGCTACTCGATTCGTGACACGCCAAAAACCTGCCTCTACCTCGCGGGCGGCAACGGCAGCGCAACGCTGAATTTGCTGCGCTTCGTCACGAAGCGCGACCGCACGTTTCGCACGTTATTCGCTGCTGTAAACACCCGCTGCACCAGCGCGTGATACGCCGCCATGTCGCGCACCGTGAGCACCAAAGTGAAGTCCACGCTCGGCGCGGTGCGGTAGGCCTGCGTCACGGCGGGCTCTGCGCTGATGAGCGTGTCGAACGCGTCGAAGGCTTCCGCGTTCTGCGTGTCGAGCGTGATTTCGGCGATGGCGGTGATGGATGCGCCGAGCTTTTCTGGCGACAGAATGGCGACGGTACGCTCGATAACGCCCGCTTCTTCGAGCGAGCGCACTCGTCGCAAAGTCGTCGCTGCGGACGTGAAGACGCGTTCCGCCAGCACCTGATTTGAGATCGAGGCGTCGTGTTGAAGGATTTCTAGGATTCGTAAATCTAGCTCATCAAGCGCTTGCATATTTCACTTTCCTATTATTCGTGCAATATATAGTCAAATGTCCAGTACAAAGCAATATTTTTGCATAAAAGCCAAACATTTGACCACCTAATTCACCACAGTCTATCTATGCTTCGCCCCATAAATCAAAGTTCTGGAGCAGCAACCCATGTGTGGAATCGTCGGCGCGGTCGCCTCTCGCAACATCACCCCCATCCTCGTTGAAGGCCTGAAGCGGCTCGAATATCGCGGCTACGACTCGTGCGGCGTTGCGGTGCATGCCGATGGCGGCCTCAAGCGTGCGCGCAGCGTCAGCCGCGTCGCCGAGCTGGCGCGCGAGGTGGCCGAGACGCACCTCGAAGGCTTCACTGGCATCGCGCACACACGCTGGGCCACGCACGGCGCGCCGGTCGTGAAAAACGCGCATCCGCATTTCAGCCGGGATCGCATTGCCTTAGTCCACAACGGCATCATCGAAAACCACGACGCGCTGCGCGACGAACTCAAAATGCGTGGCTATGTGTTCGAGAGCCAGACCGACACCGAGGTCATCGCGCATCTGGTCGATCATCTCTACGTTGGCGACCTGTTCGCTGCCGTGCAGCAGGCCGTGCTGCGCCTGCACGGCGCGTACGCGATTGCCGTGTTCTGTCGCGACGAACCGCATCGGGTGGTCGGCGCGCGCGCTGGTTCGCCGCTGATCGTCGGCGTCGGTGAGGGCGAAAATTTCCTCGCGAGTGACGCGATGGCGCTCGCGGGCGTCACCGATCAAATCGTCTATCTTGAAGAGGGCGACGTGGTTGATTTGCAGCTCGGTCGCGTGTGGATCGTTGATCGTGCGGGTCGTGAACTGAGCGCCGCTGAACGCCCCGTGAAGACCGTGCTCGCGCATTCCGGCGCGGTCGAACTTGGGCCGTATCGCCACTACATGCAAAAAGAAATTTTCGAGCAGCCGCGGGCGATTGCCGACACGCTCGAAGGCGTTGAGGGCATCGTGCCGGACCTGTTCGGCACGAAGGCCAAAGACGTTCTTTCAAACATCGACAGCGTGTTGATCCTCGCCTGTGGCACCAGTTATTACAGCGGCCTCACCGCGAAATACTGGCTGGAAAGCATCGCCAAAATCCCCTGCAATGTGGAAGTCGCGAGTGAATACCGCTACCGCGACAGCGTGCCCAATCCGCGCTCGTTGGTCGTCACCATTTCGCAATCCGGCGAAACCGCCGACACCATGGCCGCACTCAAACACGCCAAGTCGCTCGGCCACATTCACACGCTCACCATCTGCAACGTCGCCACCAGCGCGATGGTGCGCGAATGCGCGCTCGCCTACATCACGCGCGCCGGCATCGAG
>JAYVPF010000012.1:0-10528 GCA_043757535.1 Burkholderiales bacterium | reverse complement strand
CCCTTGAGTCTGGTGGGTGTGTCATTGGGCAGCATCGCCAGTGCCGCAAGCTCCTGCGCGAATCCAGCGGCGACTTTCGCAGCGTCCATCGCCTGCGTCGGATCGTCGACCCAGCGGCTGTATTTGGCGACCATGCGGCTACCCATGCGTGCGCCGTCGTCCATCACCGATTCAATCGGCGCTTTGAGCGGGCCGAGCTTGTCGAACGCCGATTGCGCCATTTCGGCGACAGGAGCAAGGGCTTGCATAGCTGGGGCAAGCTTCGTTTGCAACTGCGCGCCGAAGGGGCCGAGTGCTTCAAAAATATTGAACGAACTCTCGCTGCGCTTCGCGAATTTCTTAACTTTTGATTTAACGAGACCGGGGATTTCGCGCGGCGTATCCGGTGCTTCCGCATCTTCCTCGGTCATGTTGAGCAGCACGCCGATCAGCGCGATGCCGTCAGCGATGCAATGATGAATGCGCGTGATGAGCGCGGAGCCGCCCTGATAGTTCTCAACGAGGTGCATCTGCCACAGCGGCTTGCCCTTGTCGAGGCGCTCGCTGGCAAGGTCAGCCACCATCGCCTGCAACTCGCGCTCGCCACCCGCACCGGGCAGGCGCACGCGATGCAAATGGGCGTCAATGTCGAATGATTCATCGTCAATCCAGTGCGCCGACATGCCATCATCAACCACGTATTGACGAAAGCGTGGATACAACAGCAGGCGGCCTTCGAGCACGGTCTTCAGGCGCGGCACATCGAGCGGCGTGTCGAACATCATAACGCCGACGATCATCATCAGATTGGTGGTCGAATCCATCCGCAGCCATGCGGTGTCGACGCTGCTCATTTTGTGTTTAGCCACGATCCACTCCTTATGTGCAAGGCTGTAGATTTTTCCCGCTTGCAGCGGATGCCTTGCATCAACAATAATAGCTGCTAGATTCCCAAAGCAAGGAGATGAAAATCATGGCGATTAAAGACGATTTCGAGAAAGCACAGGCAGACGTTAAAACGTTGAAAGAAAAGCCCGATAACGCGACGCTTCTGGAGCTGTACGCGCTCTACAAGCAGGGCACAGAGGGAGATGCTGCGGGACGACGCCCCGGCATTATGGATCCGGTGGGCCGCGCAAAGTTTGATGCTTGGGCGACGAAAAAAGGCGCGAGCAATGACGACGCGATGCAGTCCTACATTGCTTACGTGAAGAAATTGTTGGCTTAATTCGGATGAGTCGCGCGTATGAAACACCCTGCTAAACACTTCATTGCGATCCTCGGCGCGACGCTTTTCGCGGGCGGCGCGAGTTCGGCATGGGCAGCGGGCGAGCCGCTCACCGTTGTCTATTGGTCGGCCAAAGATTGCCGCTGGTGTACGTGGTGGGAAGGCTCGGTCGTGGGCTCGGGCGGTGAAGCGAAGTTTCTGAAGAGCGCCGAAGGCAAGGCGGTTCGCTACATGGTGGTCAAAAAGCCAAGCCTTTCAGCGCCGTTCAACGAACGCGATTTCAAACCCGATCAGCAATGGCTGTGGCCGCGCGTGAAAAACGAAACCGATGGCAAGATCAAGGGCTATCCGAGCTTCAGTCTGTACGAAGGCGACAAATTTGTCGCGTACGCGCTGGGTGAGGAGGATATTGAAGGCAAGCTTTTGCCTGCGATTCGCGAGCGGATGAAGAAGTAACGAACGCGTCACACCTCACGGCCGTCATTCGCGGCGCTAGCCGGGAATCCAGTTGGTGGCACACGATGAGGATTGCCAAAGCCGCAGCCTAAGCAACCCTTCTGGATTCCCGCTTGAGGCGAGAATGACGCCAGACTAACGCGCCGGATACGGCGTCGGCAACGCCATCTCACGCGCCTTCATGATCGCGCGCAAACGATCCGGATAATCGGTGATCAGGCCGTCAACCTTCCAGTCGAGCAGGCGCGCGAGATCGGCCTCATCGTTCACTGTCCACGGCACCACTTTCAGGCCGAGCGATTGCGCTTCACGAATCAGCGCCTCCGTCACGTCCTTGTAATTCGGCGACCACACCGTGCCTCCAGCGGCCTTCACCAACTTCGGCACCGAACCCGCGTAATCATCAACATCAAAGCCCGCAAGCCAAGGTGACGCGCCTGGCTTACCCAGCTGAACCATGTCGCCCGCGCCCTGCTGGCTGGTGAGATGCACCGTGGCGATCTCCGGTGCCGCGCGCTGCGCAATCAGCAACGTTCGCCAGTCGAACGACTGAATCGTCGCGCGACTCGTGAGTCCGGCCTTGCGAATTTCCGCGATCAGTGCGCGTACGAACGGCTCTGGCGCAAGCGTCTCTGCAGCAGCGTTCGGCGAGAGTTTGGTTTCGATGTTGAAGCGCACATCGGTTGCACCACGCTTTGCAGCCAGCTCAAACAACGACGCTAAAGTCGGAACTCGTTCGCCGTCCGTACCCTGTTGTTGCGGGAAGGAATTAGCGTAGTTGCTGCCCGGTTTCTGACGTCCTACGTCGTAGCGTTGCAGCTCGGCAACAGTCAGCGACGAAATCGTCGGGCCTCGTTCGGTCAGGAACGCTCCTTGCGCATCACGCGTGATGTCTGCATTCAAATAGCGATCATGCGAGATCACCATCACGCCGTCTTTGGTGATGCCAACGTCCAACTCCAGCGTGCTGACGCCGATTTCGAGTGCTTTTGAAAATGCCGTCAGCGTGTTTTCCGGCGCGAGGCCCCGTCCGCCGCGATGAGCCTGTAAATCAAATCGCGTAGCGCACCCGGAAAGCGCAAGAAGCGCCGTGCCGATCACTGCAATTTTGAAACGGTTCATGTCCGTGCTGCCTCAATTTGCGTTTGCATTTCCGGTGCTAACTGGTCGCTACGACCATCCGCCTCGGCGTCTTCGCGCAGGATGGTGTCGAGTTCGGCGCGCGCTGTTTTCGACAACGCAATGAGCTTCGCTTCATCCTGAAACACAGCCTGTTGCCGCTCCAGCATGGCTTGATCATGTTCAACAAAGGTGGTGAGTGTTTTTTCGATTTGCTCGCTGGTTTCACCCAAGCCGTCAAGCACCAATTTTGACAATTCCACGCTGCCCGCAAACGTTTCGCGAATCGGGGACTCCACCCCGATTTCCCGAAGTTTCAGGAGGTGTGTGCGGTTCCGCGCACGGGCGAGCACGGCAACCGACGGAAAGTGTTTCTGCACGAGCTTGACCGTCGCGAGCGACGCGTCAACGTCATCAATACAAACGACAAACAGCTTCGCCTGTTCTGTCTTCGCGGCGCGCAGCAGGTCGAGATGGGTGGCGTCGCCGTAGTAAATCTTGTTGCCGAAGCGGCGAACGGAATCGACGTGATCCGGGCTGGCGTCTACCGCTGTGAACGCGACGCGCCTCATGTTGAGCACGCGGCCAATGATCTGCCCAACGCGACCGAAACCGGCGATGATGACCGGCGTTCCCGGATCGTCAATACGGTCAAACGGCGCAGGCGCATCGTCACTCGCGAGCCACGGCGTGAGCAGTTTGTCGTTCAATATCCAAGCGAGCGGCGCGAGTACCATCGTCAGCACAACGACGACCGTCAGTACCTGATTTTCTTGCGCTGAAATGAGCTTGGCGTCGGTGGCTGCGTTGAACAGGACGAATGCAAATTCGCCACCCACCGCGAGTGCCAGCGCCTGTGGCCGCGCGATCTTGTCGGCGGCACCCGTGATGACACGGCGGACGACGTAGAACGTACCTGCTTTGAGTAGCAAAAGAGCACGCCCGCCACGAGACAATCCATGACCGAGCCGAGGCCCAGCCTTTTAAAGAGCGGGACGAGCAGGACGGCTGCGGCTAGCAGCGCGGCGGCAGTGGCAAGAGCGCTCATATTGAGTATTCATTCATTCCGGCAAAAGTCGTTGTTATCCTCGTTGTCATCCTGAGTGTACGAAGGATCGGGTCGCCCATGAACCCGCTTGAACGAGCAACGCACTTGATCGAGCTGATGTTTCGCCAAGCTCAACATGACCGCATTATGCGGAGTCGGTTGTAGGGGACGCCTTGGGTTTCGTATGCAGATTCTTCACCGCGCTTTCAGTGTCGCCCACAGCTAAAAATTTCCAGACGGCGAGAGCGCGCTCGATGGCCACTTCAATCGCATCCTGTTCGTTCGGACGCGGGCGCTGCAGCACCCAGTCGGCGACGGGTTGACGTGGGCTCAAAGAATCGCGCGGATGTCCAATGCCGATGCGCACGCGCCAATAGTCACCCGTGCCCAGCTTCGCCTGAATATCGCGCAAACCATTGTGCCCGGCGTGACCACCGCCGAATTTGAATTTAATGTCGCCAGCGTCGAGATCAAGCTCGTCGTGCGCGACGAGGATTTCGGCAGGCGCGATGGCGTAGAAGTTGGCCACGGCAGCGACGCTTTGGCCTGAGAGGTTCATGTACTTTTGCGGCTTGAGAATGCGCACTTCACTCGCCCCGCCAGTGCCCCGTGCAACCAGTCCGTCGAATTTCTTGTCATTCGCAAAACTGCCACCGATTTCATGCGCCACATCCTCGGCGAACCAAAACCCGGCATTGTGCCGCGTGCGTTCGTATGCCGGGCCGGGATTGCCGAGGCCGACAACGAGTTTGACGGGTAGTTTGGGGAAAGTCACAGTACGATGTTGCGGATGAAATTGCAGTTCCAGAGTGTAAACGCTGGTTAATAGCTTTTACGGGAAATGGCCATTACACTGGGGCTAGTTGGCGCTTTGACCATTTGTCGACTTACGTCCAATATGGCTCCTAGCCCCTGAGCAAACGTGCTTTCACGAAAAAGCTGCTTTGCATAATCCCAATTAAAAAAGGCCCGCAATCGCGGGCCTTTTTCGAACCGTAGACGACTATTTTTTCTTCTTGAGGTCCTTGTCCTTGTTCGCGCCTTCTTTGTTTGGCACCGCAGCAGCAGCGGCCGGAGCCTTCTGCTTGGACGCTGCAACTTCAGCGGCAACCGGTGCAGCTTCAACGGCGGCAGCAGCGGCATCTTCCTTGACCGTCGACGCAGTGGCAAACACAGCATCCTTGTTACGACCGTGGAACACGAGCGTCACACCTTCGGGCAATTTCACGTCAGAGGCGTGAATCGACGAACCGGCGACGAGATTCTGCAGATCAACTTCGATGAAGCTCGGCAAGTCTTTCGGCAAGCACGAGATTTCAACGTCGGAGAGCACGTGGTTGACCACCGCTGTGGAGAGTTTCACCGCAGGCGAGATATCCTGATTCACGAAGTGAACCGGCACCTTCATGTGAATTTTTTTGCTCGCATCAACACGCTGAAAATCGATGTGCTGAATAAGCTGTTTGAACGGGTGATACTGCACGTCGCGCAGGAGAACCTGGCTCTTTGCTTTGTCGACTGTCATGGTCAGGATTGAGCTGTGGAAGTCCTCTTTTTTGAGGGCGTACCACAGTGCATTGTGATCGAGCTCGATCATTTCAGGTTTGTCGGTACCGCCGTAGACGATGCCCGGCACTTTGGCCGTAAGACGCAGGCGGCGGCTCGCACTACTGCCCAGCGCTGACCGCGAGAACGCGGTAAATTCGGTTGCCATTTCTGTAACTCCAATGAGGGTTCTAAAAATTTTGTCGGTGCGCCGCGACCAGCGCTATCGTCAAAAGCCCACTTGCTTTATTGCCAGTGAGAAAAATCTGCCCCTTCTCCCGCAAGGGGAGAGGCGATAAAAATCTACTCCGTAAACAAAGACGATACGCTGTCCTCGTTGCTAATCCGTTGCATCGTTTCCGCGATCAATTGCGCACTGGAAATCTGGCGAATTTTGCCTGTGCTTTTCGCCAGTTCTTCGGCGGCTTTGGTCAGCGGAATGGTGTCAGTTACCACCAGCGAATCAAGTGCCGTTCCGGCGATGCGGTTCACCGCTTCGCCCGAAAGCACGGCGTGGGTGCAATAGGCGATGACCTTCACCGCGCCGTTGTCCTTCAACGCCTGCGCGCCTTTGCACAAAGTGTTCGCGGTATCAACGATGTCGTCCATGATGAGGCAGGTACGACCCGCCACATCACCAATGATGTTCATGACCTCCGACACGTTCGCTTTGGGGCGACGTTTGTCGATGATTGCGAGATCAGTGTCGAGCCGTTTGGCCACGGCGCGAGCGCGAACGACGCCGCCGACGTCCGGCGAAACGACCAAGAGGTTTTCGTATTTCTGCTTCCAGATATCGGCGAGCAAAATCGGCGTGGCGTAAATATTGTCAACAGGAATATTAAAAAAGCCCTGAATCTGATCCGCATGCAAGTCCATCGTTAGCACGCGATCCACACCTACCGCCGAGAGCATGTCGGCAACGACTTTCGCCGAAATCGCAACCCGCGCAGAGCGTGGACGGCGATCCTGACGCGCGTAGCCGAAATACGGCATCGCAGCGGTGATCCGCCCAGCTGACGCACGCTTCAACGCGTCAACCATGATCACCAGTTCCATTAAATTGTCGTTGGTCGGTGCGCAGGTGGATTGCAACACGAACACATCTTTACCGCGAACGTTTTCGAGAATTTCGACGTTCACCTCGCCGTCCGAGAACTTGCTGACCTGCGCTTTACCAATCCGCAAACTCAGGTGTTCAACAACCGAATGCGCCAGCTTGGCGTTCGCGTTGCCGGTGAAGACCATCATGTCATGGAAACTCATGGCGGGCTCGTGACTATCGTTTGCGGACTATCGAAAAAAAAGCGGCCTTGGAGTGAAGCTCTAAGACCGCTTTGCTTGTTATCCAAGACCTTTACACAACCGTAGCGAGCGGCGATAAATCTAGGCGCGGTGCGCGGAGCAACCGGAATGTACGTCGTTTGTACATGAGGATTGCGAGCACATCGCAACGACGAGTTATCGTTGCGCAGTAGGTTGTGTCAAGGTCTTCAAATTTTGTGGCAGGGGAGGAAGGGATCGAACCTACGTATACCGGAATCAAAATCCGGTGCCTTACCACTTGGCGACTCCCCTACGCTTTTTCTTGTACCGATTTGACAGGTCGAATCAGCACAGGAAGCCTTAAATTATAGCACCGTTTACGCCGACTATTTAACCGGGCGCGAAGCTAAATAGTGGGTGGTGCGCGATTGATTTAATGGCCCAGCTTTGCCAGCCCACACCGCGCAGGTGCGTGGCAAGCGCCTGCGCTGACGTTGCATCGTGCGTCGGCGCAAATACCGACGCGCCGGAGCCGGTCATGCGCGGCTTGGCACCCGCTTCAATAAAGGCATCGCAGAGCACAGAAATTCGCGGTTGCAGGCGCTCGGCGACAGGCTGCAAATCGTTGCGGCCGTAGTTTTCAGGGAATACGTTTTTTGCTGCGCAGCGCGTACTTCGCGTGAGATCGGCATCGGTAAACACCCCTTCGGTTGCCACGCCAATCCCCGGAAAGGCAACGACGTAATGGCTCAGCGGAAGCGAGACCGCTAGTAGGCGCTCACCTACGCCACTCGCGAATGCAGGTTGGCCAAAAATGAAGAACGGCACATCTGCGCCGACCTTCAGCCCAATAGTCCGCAATTGATCGCGCGATTGCGCGAGCGACCAGAGCCGATTGAGCCCCAGCAACGTGGTCGCCGCGTCGGAGCTACCGCCGCCGAGCCCACCGCCTTGTGGAATCACTTTTTTTAGATGAATGTCGACGCCGAGCTTTGATGCTGCGGCGAATTGCAACGCACATGCCGCACGGCAGGCCAAATCGCTTTCCTCAGTCAATCCCGGCGGTGGGTCTATCAGTCGAATTTGTCCGTCTTCGCGACGCGTCAAAGTCACCGTATCAACCAGCGTGATCGGCACAAACACGCTTTCCAGCTCGTGATAACCATCCGCGCGGCGGCCCGTGACGTGCAAAAACAGATTGAGCTTGGCAGGAGCTGGCAGCACTAATCGTGTCGGCGTGATCACGGCGTGCTCCACTCATCCATCACCCACCGCACCTCCGTGTCTGGCTGACCTTGCAGGCTCCAGCGCATGCGTTTCGGCGCAGCCACGTTACCGTCCATGCGAGCGGAAATCGTGATCTCCCAGCCCGACTCAACGAACCTCGAGAGCGCACCCGATACGTCGCGCTCAGTGGTCGTTGCGGCGAGCACTGAGGCATCAAACGGCAACCCCTGCAACCAAGTGGAAAGCATCGAATCCGCCACTGGCAAATCAATCATAGTGCGCATCAAATCCGTCAGCGAGGCAGCCCGCTGAACCTGACCGTTAGACAGCGTCAACGTGGCGAATTCGCGATCTGCATTGATCTCCGCAAGCGGTGTTCCAAGCGGTGAAAACAAACTCATCTGCCGCGACGCGCCATCTGCGCCGCTCTGGGCGTAGCGAAACTGCCCGCTCACTTGTTCATTGCCGTTTTTGGCGCTGAAGCGTCCGGAGAGCGAGAACTGAGTGCGAATGGAAATCGGAGAAATTGCAGCAGTATTGCCCGCCATAGCTGCGGGCTGGAGTGCGCATCCGGACAGCAAAAATCCAACAGCGGCCATAGCGGCAATTTGGTCGACACAACGCCTAAGCAAAAAATTCTCTCGGCCGGTAAACGTGAAGTTTATTTTTGTCATCCTGAGCGCGCGAAGGATCAGGTGATGTCGCCACGGTGCCTGCAACAAGGCGATACTGCGTATGCCACGTGATCCTTCGCGAAGCTCAGGATGACAAGCCTACTTCGCAAGCCGTGCAACGGTCTTCTTCAAAATATCGCTATCCGGCTGCACTTTGAGCTGTGCGTCCCACACTTTTTTCGCCTCGTCCTGGCGTCCTTGCGCCCACAGCACTTCGCCCAGATGTGCGGCAATTTCGCCGTCCTGAAATTTTTCCAGTGCACGCTTGAGATAACCCTCGGCATCAGTCATGCGCCCCTGACGGAACGCGATCCAGCCCATGCTGTCGAGAATCGCGGGGTCGTCCGGCGCAATGGCGTGCGCCTTCTCGATCAAGGTGCGCGCCTCGTCGAGATTGATGTTGCGGTCCGCAAAACTGTAGCCGAGCGCGTTAAACGCGTGCGCCCGCGCAGGCTGCAAAACGATCACGCGGCGCAGGCGTTTTTCCGCTTCTTCCATGCGATCAATGCGCTCTGCCAGCATCGCGCTGTCATAGAGCAAATCGGGGTTATCGGCATCGGTCGCTAGCGCCGCTTCCAGCGCGTCAAACGCCTTCACGTTGTCGCCGGCTTCTCGCCACAAGGTCGATTCTGTCTGCGCCAGACTCTGGCGTTCCAGCGCGTTGCTCGGCTTCTGCCCGCGCAAATGGCTGATCGCCTGCAACATGCGTTTGTCCTGCGCCAAGGCCCCCGCAATGCGCAACTGTGATTCCCAATAGCGATCACCGCGCGGCACCTGAGCGAACCGCTCGACCGCCTCGCCCCAGCGAAGGCGCGCCTCGGAGATTCGCGCAAGGTAGTAAAGCAGCGCCGCCGGATCGCCGCGATCTAGCGCGAGCGCCTCGGTGAATTCGCGCTCCGCAGCGTCCAAATCCTTGCCCTGAAAAGCGGCAAGCGTGGCGGCCAAACGCATCTCGTCAGCGTCTTCGAACCCGTCCTCAGCCAACGCCAAAAACTGCTTTCTTGCTTCGGCATATTTCTCCAGATCAAATTGCGTGCGCGCCAACACCAGACGCAATTCGCGCGAATCGTCTTTTACAGGCGCCGTCGAATTTTCGGCGGGTGCGCTAGTCGCTGCATTCGCCGCAATTGCGTTCTCCAGCAAAGTCACCGCCGCCGCACCGGGCGAGGATTCCACGCCAGTGGCAATGGGGCCGCGCGCGAGCAACAGTCGCGACTTCACCGCTACGGCCTGAGGCCAGTTCGGCTTCAGCGTCAACGCTTGATCAATCGCCAACAATGCTTCGCCCACGCGCTTGTTCTCGTTTCCCGTGCTCGCCACAGCCAACGCGTAATGCGACTCGGGCAGTTTTGGCAATTGCTGCGTAAATACGCTCGCGAGTTTCACCGCGAAATCGCGATCACGGAACAGCGCAAGCTGGCGGGCCACATCCATGATCGCAGCAGCGCGCACGTCATCCGGGAGCGTGACGATGGCGGTGATTGCGCCCATCGCGCGGAATTCGTCGGCACTGGTGAGCGCCAACGCCAATGCAATCTGGTGCGGGCGCACGGAGCCACCATCGGCTTCCTGCCAGAGTGCGGCGATTTCCTTCGCCTCGTCGATACGCCGTGCCCGCAGCAGCAAATCCACCGCACGCTCGGCGACCTTGGCATCGCGGGTGCGTTTGGCGACTTCGTAATACGTATTGGCTGCGGCAGCAACGTCTCCGCTTTGCAATGAAAATTCAGCCGCGAGAATGCCCAGCACCACCGCGCGATCATTGCTCGAAACGGGCGGCCAGACGGTGGCGCTTTGTGCCAATGAACTGCTGCTGACGCACAGGGCAACAGCCGCAATCAGCGTCGTAAATTTCGAGGGAAACGGAACGATTGGGTACTTCATCAACAGGAGCATACACCGCAGGCCGTCGCGCTGAGGGCCGTCCTTCTACACTAGCCGAAAGTCTGAATTGCCAAGAGCAAATGCCCGAACTACCCGAAGTAG
>JAYVPF010000011.1:0-10530 GCA_043757535.1 Burkholderiales bacterium | reverse complement strand
TTTGGGCTCCAGCGCTGAAGCGCTCGCGCATTGATCACAGAGGAAATCCACATGCTCAACATCGAAAACCTCAAAGCAAGCTACGGCAAAGTTGAAGTCCTGCACGGCATCTCGATCAATGTGCCGAAAGGTAAAGTCGTCACCCTCATTGGCTCCAACGGTGCTGGAAAAACCACCACCATGCGTGCCGTCTCCGGCATGATAAAGCCGGTCGCTGGCAAGATCACGCTGGGCGAACGCGACATCACGGGCCTTGAATCCCACCAAATCGCCAAGCTCGGCCTTGCGCATTCGCCCGAGGGCCGTCGTGTGTTCCCGACGCTTTCGGTGCTCGACAACATCCGGCTCGGCGCGTTCGTTCGCTACACCAAGGCACGCCCAAAAGGCGATGTCGAATCGGATCTACAACGCGCGCTCGAAATGTTTCCGCGCCTGAAAGAGCGCACCACGCAGCTGGCTGGAACATTGTCCGGCGGCGAGCAACAAATGCTGGCGATGGCGCGCGCCGTCATGCTCAACCCGGAGGTTTTTTTGCTCGACGAACCATCGATGGGCCTCGCGCCGATCCTGGTGGAAGAGGTGTTCAATATCATCAAGCGACTCAAATCGCAGGGCGTGACGATGTTGCTGGTGGAGCAGTTTGCTGCAGCGGCATTGAACGTGGCCGATTACGGCTACGTGCTCGAAAACGGTCGTATCGCAGTGCACGGCACGGCCGAAAAATTGAAGACTGATCCGGCGGTGGTTGCGGCCTATTTGGGCGGACATTGAGCCAGTTTCTCTGGCTGTTCCGACCTTCGCGTGTTTTTGTCGGGGGAACAACTTTCCGCTGAATGTGATAATAAACTTGGGCTAAATGCGATATTTAGACAAAGTTGACTTTCACGAAAAATAGCGGTTAACTCCCATTCCATGCGATTTCATGGAAAAGCTGACTTTTGCAACCGGTCTCCATCGGGCAATGATGGCAAGCACCTTGTTCGGAAAAAGACGGCTGAGGCGCGTCTCGCCCATGAAATCACCGTCATGGGCGCGGTGATGGCAAGCTCAATGTCGTATCCAATCCGAATCAGCATAATTTTTGGTTCGCGAGGCGTGTGTGCGTCTATGTGCGTGAGGAGCGTGTGTGCGCGTGTATGCGCGTGTATGCGCGTGTATGCGCGTGTGTATGTGCGTGTGTGTGGGCTGTGGTGAACGGCGATTGCCGCTCAATCATCGGTTGTTCATCGCGCGTGGATCGCTGACTATCGGCGGGCGGTGGAAATGGCTGTAGCCGAAGCGGCTGCCACGGCGTCACCAACGTGACGCCGTGGCGCATTGCTGTCGTCAACAGTTTTAATAGCTTTTGTCTGAAATGACCGTTATATAGGGGCTGGATCAAATTTTTATACGTTATCGACTTCTGGCGTTTCGTATAATCAGCCCCAATGTACAGGTGTTTCCATCAAAAAGCTGTTAACAAATTGCCAGCGGACGCGTGCCGCAAACTATTGGCGCAGTGCAGCAAAATTTCGTAGAATCTTCGGTTCGGACACCGTGACGCTTTGATTCACCCGTTTTGGGCGAGTCGAGGGCACACGGGTTGAAGTCAGCCACAAGCAATGATTTATCAACCCGTGCAGAGCGTGCGCGAGGCCGTAAATACCCAGTTTTGAAATGCCCTCAGGGGCCATGCGTCATCACCCAGCGACGCGCGGCATCACCAAACTCTTGAGGAAGAACATGTCACAGCAACATCTATCGGGCGCGGAAATACTAATCCGATGTCTCGCCGAAGAAAAGGTCGAATTCGTTTTCGGCTATCCGGGCGGCGCGGTACTCAATATCTACGACGAGATATTCAAACAAGATAAATTGAAGCACGTACTCGTCCGCCACGAGCAGGCCGCCGTTCACGCTGCCGACGCCTATTCTCGCTCGTCGCAGAAGATTGGCGTCTGCCTCGTCACCTCAGGCCCCGGCGTTACCAATGCCGTCACCGGCATTGCCACGGCCCACATGGATTCGATTCCCATCGTGATCATCTCCGGTCAGGTGCCGACGCATGCCATCGGGCAAGACGCTTTTCAGGAATGCGACACCGTTGGCATCACACGTCCTTGCGTTAAACACAACTTTCTGGTGAAAGATGTGAAGGATTTGGCGTCCGTGATGAAGAAGGCCTTCTACATCGCCGCAACCGGTCGGCCCGGCCCGGTGCTCGTTGATATTCCGAAAGATGTGACCGCGAATAAATGCGCGTTCGAGTATCCGAAAGAAATCACGATGAGGAGCTACAACCCATCGGGCAAGGGCCATAGCGGGCAGATCAAAAAGGCCGTGCAGCTCTTGCTCGAAGCCAAACGCCCGATGATTTATGCGGGCGGCGGCGTGGTCTTGAACGACGCTTCGGCGCAACTGACCAAGCTTGTGCGCATGCTCGGTTCGCCTTGCACCAACACGTTGATGGGCCTCGGTGGTTTCCCCGCGAGCGATCCGCAATTCGTCGGCATGCTCGGCATGCACGGCACCTTTGAAGCGAATATGGCGATGCAGGATTGCGACGTGCTGCTCGCGGTCGGTGCCCGTTTTGATGATCGCGTGATCGGTAATCCGGCGCACTTCTTCCGCGATGGCCGGAAGATTATTCACATCGATATTGACCCGTCGTCGATTTCGAAACGCGTCAAAGTGGATGTGCCGATTGTTGGCTACGTTCGCGATGTGCTCGACGAAATGATCAGTCAAATTCACGCCAGTGACATGAAGCCCGACGCGGCTGCGCTCACGAGCTGGTGGACGACGATCAAGGGCTGGCAGAGCAAGAAATGTTTGAACTTCAAGCCGTCAAAAGCGGACGGTCGCATCAAGCCGCAAGCCGTTGTGCAGGCGCTGTGGAAAGCAACCAACGGCGACGCGATCATCACGTCTGATGTCGGTCAACATCAAATGTGGGCAGCGCAGTATTACCCTTTCGACAAGCCACGTCGCTGGATCAATTCCGGCGGTCTCGGCACAATGGGCGTCGGCATCCCGTACGCCATGGGTGCGCAGCTGGCGAATCCGGACGCAACCGTCGCTTGCATCACGGGCGAAGGCAGTGTGCAGATGTGCATTCAGGAGCTCTCAACCTGCAAGCAGTATCACATCCCGATGAAGATTATTAACCTGAACAACCGCTCGCTCGGCATGGTGCGGCAGTGGCAGGAATTCTTCTACGGCAACCGCTACGCTGAGAGCTACATGGACGCGCTGCCGGACTTCGTGAAATTGGCCGAAGCGTACGGTCACGTCGGCATGAAGATCGAAAAAGCGGGCGATGTCGAAGCCGCTTTGCGTGAAGCGCTGGCGCTTAAAGATCGCCTCGTGTTCATGGACTTCATCACTGATGAAACCGAGAACGTGTTCCCGATGATTGCGGCTGGCAAAGGGCTGAGTGAAATGATCTTGGCGGAGGAGCTTTAGCCGTGCGCCACATCCTCTCCATCCTCCTCGAAAACGAACCCGGCGCGTTGGCGCGTGTGGTCGGTCTGTTTGCGGCACGCGCCTACAACATCGATTCGCTCTCAGTTGCCACGACCGAGGACACAACGATGAGCCGCATGACCATCGTCACTCACGGCTCTGATGACGTGATCGAACAGATCACCAAGCAGCTCAATAAACTGATCGAAGTGGTGAAGGTCGTTGACCTGACCGACGGCAATCATATCGAGCGCGAATTGATGCTCGTTAAAGTGCGTGCAGCGGGTAAAGATCGCGACGAGATGAAGCGCATGGTCGATATTTTCCGTGGCCGAATTCTTGATGTCACGGACAAGAGCTACACCATCGAACTGACGGGCGACAGCGATAAACTTGACGCCTTTATCGCGGCCATCGAGCCCGGAACGATTCTGGAAACGGTGCGAACAGGTGCTTCAGGCATCGGGCGCGGCGAACGGATTTTGAAGATTTAACAGACAACAAAAGGGAGACAAATATGAAGGTTTACTACGACAAAGATTGCGATCTTTCGCTGATCAAGGGCAAAAAAATCACCATCGTGGGCTATGGCTCACAAGGTCATGCCCATGCGCAAAACTTGAACGACAGCGGCTGCAAAGTTACCGTTGGCGCGCGCAAAGGTGGACCGAGCTGGGACAAAGCCAAGAAGGCGGGCCTAAAGGTCGCCGAAGTGGCCGAGGCCGTCAAAACCGCCGATGTGGTCATGATGTTGTTGCCGGACGAGCAGATCGGTGCGGTTTACGCCAATGACATCGAGCCGAACATCAAGACGGGCGCGTCGCTCGCGTTCGCGCATGGTTTCAACGTTCACTACGGCTGCGTGATCCCACGCGCTGACCTTGACGTCTGGATGGTTGCACCGAAGGCGCCGGGCCACACCGTGCGCAACACGTATACGCAGGGTGGCGGTGTGCCGCATCTGGTCGCCGTGCATCAGGATTCGTCGAAAAAGGCGCGCGCTCTGGCGCTGTCTTATGCGTCGGCCAATGGCGGCGGCAAAGCTGGGATCATCGAAACCAATTTCCGCGAAGAGACCGAAACCGATTTGTTCGGCGAACAGGCGGTTTTGTGTGGCGGCACCGTTGAGCTGATCAAAGCCGGTTACGAAACGCTCGTTGAAGCGGGTTACGCGCCAGAAATGGCGTACTTTGAGTGCCTGCACGAACTCAAGCTGATCGTTGATTTGATCTATGAAGGCGGTATCGCCAACATGAATTATTCGATCTCGAACAACGCGGAATACGGCGAATATGTCAGCGGCCCGAAGATCATCACCGAAGACACCAAGAACGCGATGCGTCAGTGCCTGAAAGACATTCAGACCGGCGAATACGCGAAGAGCTTCATCCTTGAAAACAAGGCGGGTGCGCCAACGTTGCTTTCGCGTCGCCGTTTGACTAGCGAGCATTCCATTGAAGTCGTGGGTGAGAAGTTGCGCGCGATGATGCCGTGGATCAAGGCCAACAAACTGGTCGACAAGTCACGTAACTAATCGAATTGCGTTAAGCAAAAAAAGTCAGCTCCGTCTGCCGATTACGCGACACTGGACAAGGCCGGGCAGGCGAAGATGACGCCGGATTCGGTGGTTGCCTCGTTGAAAGACGGCAACAAGCGATTCGTTTCCGGCAGCATGATCAAACGCGACCTGATGAAACAGGTCAAGACCACTGGCTATGCGCAATACCCGATGGCAACGATTGTCAGCTGCATTGACAGTCGTGCTGGGCCGGAGATCGTGTTTGATCAGGGCATCGGAGACGTGTTCAGTGCGCGCGTTGCGGGCAATTTCGTCAACGAAGATATTTTGGGAAGTCTCGAATTTGCCAGCAAAGTTGCCGGGTCCAAAGTCGTGGTCGTGCTCGGGCATTCGAGCTGCGGCGCGATCAAGGGGGCGTGCGATGATGCAGTGCTGGGTAATTTGACGGGTATGCTAGCCAAGATCAAACCGGCGGTGGCGGATGTGTCGATGGTGGGTGATCGCACGTCGAAAAACGATGCCTTCGTGCAGATGGTGGCGGCAGCGAACGTGAAGCGCACGGTCAACGACATCGTGACCAAGAGCCCGGTGCTGCGTGAGATGCAGCAGAACGGCGAAATCAAGATCGTCGGCGCGATGCTCGACGTAAAAACGGGCGTCGTGACGTGGTATTTGTAACCGCAGCGTCGCTGAAAAAACGGCATCTTCGGTGGCCGTTTTTTTTGATCAGCGTTCGGCCGATGAGCTGCTTCGTCGGCACTGGGCCGACGCATCGTGTTGCGTCAGGAAGGTTGGGTGACGTTGCTTTGATCCAAGGGTGTCAGCCGCAACGGCGCAAGCCGCGCTTCGCACTGCTCAAACGCGGCAAACACTTGCTGCACTGTTTCCAGAAGCACGTTCGCCGCCTCGGTTGGTTTGAGTCGTTTGCCTTGAGCGACAAACAATGTCACATCAAGCGTTTCGCTGAGCTTGCGCAAATGCCCGGATAAAGTTGGCTGAGCCACGCACAGAAGCTCAGCAGCCTGAGTGACGCTACCCAGTCGCATGACTGCGTAAAACGCCTTCAGTTGCGGCATGGTGCCGTGGCGCAGAAAGCGTTGAAGTTTGTAGTCACCAATTCGGGAAATCATTGCCATGCCTCTCAAGTGATGGAGAAAGGCAAAGGTCTCGCTCATGCCATTGACGGGCATTCCACGTTACGGAGCAATAAGGATCTGCTCGTATTGACGACAACGTGGCACACCGGGGTTCGGTGCGGAGCTACTCCCGCTTTGCGGGTGGGCCGGATTCAACTGCATCCTAGCCTGTTTGGATAGTAGCGCTTTCTGATCAACGCGCAGATCAGAGCTAACCCCAACACCGGCCACTTAGCTGTGGGCGCGACCCTGATCGTACGCATGCGTCACCGTATCAATCGCCATTTGCGATGCATCGCCAATCGCGATGATCCTTCGAAGAAATTGTCGTAGCTTACGCGTCAGGCATTTTCGATGCAAGGCTCTGCTCCGATGGACATGGAACTCACGCAATTTCTCACGGCACTTTTGGCGATCATCGTGATCGATATCGTGCTGGCCGGTGACAACGCGATTGTCATCGCTCTCGCCGCGCGCTCGCTACCGGAGCACCTCAGAAAGCGCGCGATCATTTGGGGTGCCGTCGGCGCCATCGGTGTGCGCAGTTTGATGACGGTAATTGTGGTGTGGCTGTTAAAGATTCCCGGTCTGTTGCTGCTGGGGGGCGCGTTGCTGATCTGGATTGCCTATCGCCTGCTGATGCCTGATGCAGGTCACGCTGAGGCACAGGGCACGACCGCGACAACGTTCTGGGGCGCAATGCGCACGATCATCATCGCTGACGCAGTGATGGGGCTCGATAATGTGCTCGCAGTGGCGGGTGCGGCGCATGGTAGCTATCTGCTGGTGGTGACCGGGCTCATTATCAGTGTGCCGATTGTGGTGTGGGGTAGCACGCTGGTGCTCAAGGTGGTGGATCGCTATCCGGGGGTGGTCTACATTGGAGCGGCGGTGCTGGTGTGGACAGCGGTGAAGATGATGACTAGGGAGCCATTGGTTAAGCCTTGGCTTCAGGCCAAACCGCTGGCCGTCTGGCTGTCCTATCTGGCGATTCCTCTCGTGCTGTGGCTCGGTTTCGTCAAAAACCATCGCAAACTTGAGTCGCGCATTCACGCACGCCTCGCCGAATTCGCGGTGCGTCGCCCCCACGGTGCCACCGCATTCGCATCCGCATCAACATCCCAGTCGTCGACATCGGACTCGGTGCGCATCCATTTTCCAACCGAAGGAGTCTCCACCATGCTTAATGTTCTCGTTCCTGTGGATGGTTCTGCCAATGCGCTGCGTGCAGTGCATCACGCCATTGACGAATACCAACGTCATCACGAACTGGAAGTTCATCTGATCAACGTGCAGCCGCGCTTATCCCGCTACATCACACGATTTTTGAGTCGTGCAGATAGTGAGACTTGGCAAGCCGATCACGCAACCATTGCCATGGCGAGCGCGAAGGCGCTACTCGTCGCGGCGGGTGTGCCACATCAAACCCATCAAGCAGCGGGCGACAGTGCGGCAGAGATTTGTCGAGCGGCCACGCGGCTTGACATTCACCACATCGTGCTGGGCACTGCGCGCAAAAACTCGGTAACGCGTATGCTGGAGGATTCGGTGACCAACCGGGTGCTGGAAACCACACCCGTGCCCGTGGAGGTCGTGGCGGGCGACGCAGTCTCCAGGTGGGAGCGCTGGGGTGTGCCGGTCGTCGGCGCGGTGGGGGCAGGCGGGCTGCTGTTGCTGGCGGTTGATTGATTGATTCGTCCGTAGCGTGAGCCAAAAAAACGGCACCCGAGGGTGCCGTTTTCGTTCGATCAGCGACCGCTCAGAACTTGTGACGCACGCCCACCGCGAACGAATTTCCGCGATCAAAGTTGGTGATCTTGTCGTTCATCAGCACGGCGTAGAGGTCGGTGCGCTTGGACATGACGTAGTCATAGCCGACCGAGAACGTGGCGCGCTTGGTGTTGTTACGCGTCGTGACCGGTGCTGTCGACCACTTGGTGTTGGCGTAGGCCAGCATGAACTTGCCGGGGCCAGCTGCGACGTCGGCTGACACGCTGGTCGTTTTGCTCTCGGCGCTGCCCGCAGCCCCGGTGTAGTTGTCGTTCTTCGCGCGTTCGTAGTCAGCATAAATGTTAGCGGGCCCAAAGCTCGCTTTCGCCGCCAGCATCCACGCTTTTTGCTGATTGAAGCCAACGTTTACGCTGCCCACGGTGCCCGCGTTAGGATTGTTGGTGCGAACGTTGTGCAGGAAACCGCCCAACGCGAACGGGCCACCGAAATACAGGAAGTTGGCACCGTAGTTTCGGTTGCCGCTATTGCCAGCGACTTCGCCCAGTTGGTAGTGGACGTTGGCACTAAAGCCGCCCAGATTCGGCGTCGTGTAGCGCACCTGATTGCTCCAGCCCGTGTCGCCCGCGTTGGCGGCAGCCCAGCCCGTGCCGTTGAACAACGGTACGTTGGCATGCAGCACCAATGGCGAGAAAGCGAACGAATCGCCAAACGCGTTGAAGATCACCGTTGGCAGGAAGTTCGGCGCCAGATCGCGACCGAGATGCACGCTGCCGAAGCCGCCGGACAGACCGACCCAGGCGTCACGGCTAAAGAAGTTTTCGTTGCCGTTGAAGCGGCCGACAGCGCCCGTGTCGGGACGGAAAAACGCGGAAATTTTGAACTCTGCCTTCAGACCACCGCCCAGATCCTCAGACCCCGAAACGCCCCACCACGAGGTCGTCATGCCGTTCGGATCAACTTTGGTGGTTCGTTTGTCGCCCGAATACTGGATGGAACCAGCGAACACATCGACGAGTCCGGCGAGCGTGACATTCTGCGCGAAGGCACCGGTGGAAAGCACAGTGCTGACGGCGGCTGCGACGATAGTTCGTTTCATTGTTTTACCCTCAGAAATGGATTGGCAGAGTGAATTAAATTGGTTCGCAACGTCCATAAAAATCAAGCGTCACGTCATCACAATATTTAAGCACTGCGCAGGCTAAACGTCATGTCAACCGGGCACATACAGGCTATAAGTGTTGAAAATGTTGCGCTGCGGCAACAGCGCAGGACGCACCCAAGGGCGGCGGTTTTCCGTGATTTTTGAGCACGCCCAACGGCAAGAAATCAGCCGTGGCAAGATGATCAGCTTTTTCATAAAAGCACGTTTTTACGAGGGCTGTATGCCGCTTTTGTAACATATCGACTTTATACATTTCAAGTGGCTAGACCCTATGCAGTCGTCGTTTCACGTCAATGCTGTTACTCCTCAACGCGCAACACAATCTTTCCGAAATGAGTGCCCGCTTCCATCATTTGATGCGCTTTCACGACCTCCGATAATGCAAACGTGGCGTGAACGTGGGGCCGCAAAGCGTCTACGTTTAGCGCAAATTTCGGCCACACCTGTGATTCGAGCGACGCGGCTATGGCGGCCTTCGCTGACTTCGGTCGCGCCCGCAACGTCGATCCTGTCCACGTCAATCGCTTCATCATGAGCGGTTGCATGTTCAGCTCGGCCTTCACGCCGTGCTGAAACGCGATCTGCGCGATGCGGCCTTCGAGCGCAGCTGCGGCCAAGTTTTTCTGGAAGTAGGGCGCGCCGACCATGTCGAGGATCACGTCGGCGCCACGGCCTTCGGTCGCGGCTTTGGTCGCGTCAACGAAGTCCTCGGATTTGTAATTGATACCCACGTCTGCACCGAGTTTCAGTGCGTAATCAATCTTCGCCTGATCGCCGCAGGTGACGATCACCTTGCTCGCGCCAAATACTTTTGCCAGCTGAATCGCGGTTGAGCCAATGCCGCTCGATCCGCCATGAATCAACAGCGTTTCACCCGCAGTCAAACGCGCGCGATCAAACACGTTGGCCCACACGGTGAAAAACGTTTCGCACAACGCGGCCGCTTCGACCATCGACAAACCCGCAGGGATCGGCAGGCAATGCGCGGCAGGTGTTTTGCAGTATTCGGCATAGCCACCGCCCGGTGTCAGCGCACAAATGGCGTCGCCCACTTTCCAGCGGGTGACTGCACTGCCAATGGCGACAATCTCGCCCGCGACCTCAAGACCCATGACCTGCGACGCATCGGCAGGCGCTGGGTACGAGCCTGAGCGCTGTGCAATGTCGGGCCGGTTCACTCCTGCTGCTGCGACGCGGATCAGCACCTCATCGTCGGCCACCATCGGTAGCGGGCCGCCATTGATGCGCATGCAGTCCGCCGCGCCACCTGCGCCGTGATCGACAAATTGCATTGTGGTGGGCAGAGTAGGGGATGAGCTCATGATGTCTTTCGCGTGCGGTTTGAAGACCATGATTTTCGCGGAAATTGAGATTCATCGTGTTGCGGCGGCTGCTCCCCTCCCCCCGCGTGGGAGAGGGGCTGGGGGAGAGGGGGCGGCTGCGTCTATTCGCTGTGCTTCTGTATGCCATCGTCACCCTCTCCCCAACCCCTCTCCCCTCAAGGGAGAGGGGCTCGACCGGTTGCCGACCCGAGCGAC
>JAYVPF010000010.1:0-2842 GCA_043757535.1 Burkholderiales bacterium | reverse complement strand
TACGAAAGCTGGAGTTTAAACATGGCCTGGAATCGCGATGAAATGGCGGCGCGCGCTGCAAAAGAGCTGCAAGACGGCTTCTACGTGAACTTGGGTATTGGCATGCCGACGCTGGTCGCCAATCATGTGCCAAAGGGCATGGAAGTGTGGCTGCAATCGGAAAATGGTCTGCTCGGAATCGGTCCGTTCCCGACCGAAGATCAGGTCGATCCGGACATGATTAACGCGGGGAAACAGACCGTGACCACCATTCCCGGCTCGTCGATTTTTTCTTCAGCCGATAGCTTCGCGATGATTCGCGGCGGCAAGATCAACCTCGCCATTCTGGGCGCGATGCAGGTCAGCGAAAAAGGCGATCTGGCCAACTGGATGATTCCCGGCAAGATGGTCAAAGGCATGGGCGGCGCGATGGATCTGGTCGCGGGTGTTGGCCGCGTCGTGGTGCTCATGGAGCATGTCGCGACGAAAAAGGACGGCTCGACCGACAAGAAAATTTTGACAGCGTGCAATCTGCCTTTGACTGGCGTTGGCGTGGTCAATCTGATCATCACGGACCTGGGCGTGATGGAAGTCACGCCTGCCGGATTGAAGCTTGTGGAACTGGCAGTTGGCGTGACGCGGGAGGAGATTGCGGCGGCTACCGGTTGCGTGCTTCATTAGGCTTGGGTTTGCCATACAGCTTTTTGCTGGAAACGCCGTCATATCAGGGCTAATTGCTATATTTGCTTGTTATCGACTATTGCATTAAATTGATGCTAGCCCCCATGAAATAGGCGTTTCACGGAAAAGTTGATACTTCGCTGAACGGAAGAAAATGACTGTGACAATCCCCGTCACCTCGCGCGAAGTCTGGTCGTGGGCGATGTACGACTTCGCCAACTCCGGCTACACGACGGTCGTCATCACGGCGATTTTCAACGCGTTTTTTGTGAGCGTGATCGCCGGTGGAGCGGATTGGGCGACGCTGTTGTGGACAACGATTGTGGCGATTTCGTTTGCGATTGTGATGGTCATCGGCCCGGTGCTCGGTGCGTGGGCGGATCGTCGTGCCGCGAAGAAAAAAGTGCTGGCGATTGCGACGATTGGTTGCGTCGCCACGACGTTGGCGCTGGCGCCAATTGCAGCGCAGGGCAGTGCGCTATTGTGGCTCGCGTGCATCATGTTCATTGCGAGTAACGTGTTCTATGCGTTAGGTGAGAATTTCACGGCCGCGTTCTTGCCGGAGTTGGCGGACAGCAAGCACATCGCGAAGGTGTCGGCGTGGGGCTGGAGCCTCGGCTACGTCGGCGGGCTCATTACGCTGGGCGTGTGCCTGTGGCTGGTCACTGTGCAACAGGCGGCGGGCGCGAAGGCGGTGGACTATGTGCCGTGGACACTCGTCATCACTGCCGCGATTTACGCAGTCGCCAGTCTGCCTATATTTCTGTTTCTACGTGAACGTGCAGTGCCCAAGCCTGACGTTGCGCCGCAGAGCGTGATCAATGGCTTGAAAGTCTCGTTGCTGCAGCTCAAGCACTACCCGGATTTGCGCCGTTTTTTCTGGGCCGGATTGGCGTATCAGGCGGGCCTTTCCGTGGTGATTACGCTGGCGTCGGTTTATGCCGAACAGGCGCTTGGTTTCAAGATGGCGGACACCATCAAACTCCTGCTCGTGGTCAATGTTTCCGCTGCAATCGGCGCGTTTGTGTTCGGCTATGTGCAGGACAAAATCGGCCATAAAACCACACTCTCAATCACGCTGGTGATGTGGATTATCACCGTGCTCATCGCGTATTTTTGGCACACGCAAAACGGCTTTTGGGTGGCCGCTAATTTCGCGGGCTTATGCCTTGGCGCCTCGCAGTCTGGTGGCCGCGCGCTCGTCGGCGTGATGAGCCCGAAGGCGCAGATTGCGGAGTTCTACGGGCTGTGGGGCCTCGTAGTTCGGTTATCGGGCATCATCGGGCCGATGCTCTACGGCATGGTTACCTGGATGACTGAAGGCAATCATCGATTGGCGCTACTTATCACGGGCAGCATGTTTGTAATTGGGCTCGCGTTGTTGGCGCGAGTGAATGTTGAAACCGGCGAAGCGGCAGCCGCAGCTACGAAAGCGGGCTGACTCCTGCGCCTTGCGTCACACGCGGGAAGTGATTGACGGAATCGGCGTAGCGGAGTATGGTGACTACTCTCTAATGAGGAGGTTCTCATGAAATATTTTTTACGATATTTTTCTGTCCCGGCTGTCACCGCAGCGATCATGGCTTCGTGCGTCTGTGCTGTCGCCAGCGCAGACGAAACCAACTTTCCGTCACGCTCTCGCACGCTGCAGTCCACCGCGCCTGCCGACTGCGACAACTGGACTGCGCCGCTGCCCGAGCGCCGCGTAAAAGTTGATGTCCCTGGTGAAGTTCGCGGGCGTGCGGGGACTGCGGCGCTCACTATCAGTATTGATCAGAGTGGTCGTTATGCAGGTGTGATTGAAGCGCTCGCCAATGACGCGGCGTTCGTTCGGGCGGCGAAAGACTCGCTGCAATACTGGTCATTTGTGCCAGCGCGTTGCAACGGCGTTGCGGTGGCAACGCAAGCGAAAATTTACTTCAACTTCCGGCATGAAAATTTCGTCGGATTTGGTTCTGGAAGCGCAATAAATTAGCCCCGCAGTTTTGACCGCGTGCGTTCATTCGAAGTACAGGCTATAATTCGAGCCTTCGGGGCGTAGCGCAGCCCGGTAGCGCGCCTGGTTTGGGACCAGGATGTCGAAGGTTCGAATCCTTTCGCCCCGACCAATTCTTGAAGTTCTTGTGTGTTGTTTTGCAAGACTTGAATTAGTTACCGATGTGCTTGATAAGAGATGGTGCCA
>JAYVPF010000009.1:0-10580 GCA_043757535.1 Burkholderiales bacterium | reverse complement strand
TCACGTGCACATGATGCTGTCGATATCGCCGAAGTATGCGGTGTCGCAAGTGGTGGGGTACATCAAAGGCAAGAGCGCGATTCATCTGGCGCGGGTGTATGGAGAGCGCAGGAGAAACTTTGTGGGTCAGAGTTTCTGGGCGAGGGGGTACTTTGTCTCGACAGTACGTGACGAGGAGGTGATTGGCCACTACATCAGACACCAGGAGAAGGAGGACGAGAAGTTGGAGCAGCTTGGGCTGTGGAAATAGTCGGTCACCGAAAGGTGACACCAAAAGTTGGGGCCGCGTGAGCGACCCCGTTTAGCCGCTTTGAGCGGCTCACAACATGAAAGTCCCCAGCTTTGCCGGGGAATGGTTACTGCTTGCGCACGCCCGAGAAGACGTTGGTGCGGCAAGTGGCCATGTTCCACAAGAACCAGCCGAGCCCGTACCAGGCCACTGAGGCGATGAAGCGCGCCGTCGACAGTCCGGATGGACGGCGCAAATACATTCGGCGCCTGGGCACAGTGGAGCCGGTGTTTGCCAACCTGCGCCACTAAAAGCAGCTCAATGGCTTCACGCTGCGAGGCAAGTGCAAGATCAACGCTCAATGGCCAATGGCCAATGGCCAATGGCCAATGGCCAATGGCATTGGTACTGTTTGGTGCACAACATTGAGAAGATAGCCAATCATCGATAAGCGAGGAAGGCGAAGGGGCGCGTGTCCAGCGTCCGTTTGCATCCGAGAGTCCTTGAAAGGCTGCGACGGTTCGATAAATTGGCTACTTGAACACACTACATCTGAATCATCGAGCCGTTTCACAAGCTCGTCGTGCGTTCGAGCCTGCGCCGTGAGGCTCGCGTGGGATGGCCGCAGGCGATCAACAGGTAGACGCTGATACGCTACCGCCGCAGCTTCAACCGGAGACCCCCATGAACGCCCGCGCCACATTCAACCACATGGAAGAGAGCACGAAGGAAGATTGGGGTTTGATCGTGCCGGAGGCAATGAAGATGGCGCGAACGCTGCCGGATCGCGTGATTACGCATCTGCAATTGCTCGACGGTGACTACGGTGGTTTTCCGATTGATCGTTACAGCCACAGCCTGCAAACCGCGACACTTGCAATGAAGGATGGGCGTGATGAGGAATATGTCGTTTGCGCTCTGTTGCATGACATCGGCGACACGCTGGGCTCGTTCAATCATCCTGATATTGCCGCAGCGATTTTGAAGCCATTCGTGTCGGAGGCGAACCTCTGGATGGTGCAAAATCACGGCATTTTTCAGGGCTACAACTTCTTTCATCACATTGGGCTGAACCGCGATATGCGCGACATGTTCTTCGGTCATGCGCATTACGAACATGTCGCTGAATTCATCGAGCACTACGACAATCCGGCGTTCGATCCGACGGGTGAAATCTTCCCGATCAGCACTTTCGAACCGATGTTGCGACGCCTGATGGCAATGCCGAAAAATTCGGTTTACAAAGCCGTCGCCGATGAAGAATTAGCGGCCACTTAATCTAGCTTAGAACTCGGGAAATATATGTCCATCGAAACGTGGTTGCTCTACGTTGTCGCCATATTCGTGCTCACCGTTACGCCCGGTCCCAGCGTGCTGATGTGCGTCACCAACGGCGTCAACTATGGCACCAGACGCACGTTGTTCTCAGCGCTCGGTAGTGTCACCGCCGTCGTTGGCATCATGGCGTGCTCTGTCATCGGGTTGGGCGCAACGCTCGCGGCCTCGGAGTACGCGTTTAACGTTATCAGATGGTGTGGCGTGGCTTACCTGCTCTACATTGGCGTCACCACGTTACGCTCGACCGAGTCCAATTTTGAGTTCTCGTCTGCTGGTGAGAGTAAGGTCGCAGAAGTCAGCCGTATGAGCCTCTATGTCAAAGGCCTGTTGGTCGGTGCCAGCAATCCCAAAGCGCTTTTGTTTTTCACCGCATTCTTGCCCCAATTCATCAATCCCGCTGCGCCACAGCTGCCGCAATTTCTGATCCTCGGCGTCACCTTTGTGTGCTTCGAATTATTCTGGCTCATGTTCTACGCGACGTTCGCCTCCCGTGTCGCGCCGTGGCTGCGCGTGAAGGGCCGCGCACGCGCCTTCAACCGCGCGTCCGGTGCGATGTTCATCGGTGCCAGTGCGTTGCTGGCGTCGGTTAAGCGCGCGAACAACCCCTGATCGCGAAGCGACGATAGTCACCCACTTTACTGGAGTGCACACATGAGCGAAGCCAAGACCCGACAAACCGATCTCAGCGTCGACGCTTATCTCGATGCGATTGCCGAGAGCTGATCAAGCTGATGAGCGCTGTGACGAAGTGCAAGCCGAAGCTGTGGGGCACAGGTATCGTTGGTTTCGGCACCTATCATTACACTTACCCCAGCGGTCACGAAGGCGATGCGTGCCTCACGGGATTTGCTTCGCGCAAGGGAGACATCAGCATCTACCTGATGTGCGGGATTGACGGGCAGGAAGCGCTACTCGCGAAACTCGGAAAGCACAAAATGGGCAAGGCTTGCCTCTACATCCGTAGACTGGCTGACATTGATCTGCCGATTCTTGAGCAGTTGATTGCGCACTCCGTCGCGGAGGTCAGGCGGCGCTATCCGTAAGAGGTTCTGTCGCACAAGCGTTGAATGTAAAAATCGACATATCAGCTTTTCACTGAAACGCCTATTTTACTGGGGCTAGCTGCTGGAAAGCGTAATTCTCGACTAATGCCAATATCGTGGTTTAGCCCCTGTAAAAACGCCATTACAGCAAAAAAGCTGATAGTAGGAAAAACAACGGCATGCCACTTAAACCGCCCACCGTTATCGAATCCAATCGCCTGCTCGTCCGCCTCGTTGAAGAGGCTGATCTGACCGATCTGCTGGCGATCAACGGCGATGATGAAGTGACGCGTTATCTGCCCTACCCGACGTGGCAATCGCTGGCTGACGGGCAGGCTTGGTTCAAGCGAATCGAGGCGCTTCATGCGACAGGCAAGGGCCTGCAATTCGTCGTGCTCGAAAAGTCCTCGCGTCGCGTCGTTGCCACCTGTTTGCTGTTTCGCTACGACGAACAAAGCGCTCGCGCCGAGCTGGGCTACGTGCTGGGCCGCGAGCATTGGGGCCGTGGACTGATGCATGAGGCGCTCTCCGCGCTCATCAGCTACGCGTTCGACACCTGTGCGCTGCGTCGTGTGGAAGCAGAGGTGAATCCTGCGAACGACCCATCAAATCGGCTGCAACAAAAATTGGGATTTCGCAAAGAAGGTCTCCTGCGTCAACGCTGGTTTGACAAAGGCAGCGCTCACGACACCAATATCTACGGCCTGCTTGGTGAAGAGTGGCGGAACGCCGAAGCTAATCGCTGACATGAGCGCCCAGCTTTGACTGCGCCGCTTCGGCGGCACCGAACGCGTCAGCTCGCGTGCGCAATCCCGTCATTTGAGAGCTGATCCGCCCGCTCATTGCCCGGATCGCCGGAATGCCCTTTTACCCAGCGCCACTCAACTTCGTGGGCGGCGTTCAATTCATCAAGCGCCTGCCACAGGTCGGCGTTTTTCACGGGTGCTTTCGCCGCCGTGCGCCAGCCGTTTCGTTTCCAGCCGTGAATCCAGGTTTCGATACCCTGCTTCACGTAGCTTGAATCGGTGATCAACCGCACACTGCTTCTACGTTTGAGCGCACGTAACGCCTCAATGGCCGCCATCAGCTCCATGCGATTGTTGGTGGTCAAACGCTCGCCGCCGCACAGCTCGCGCCGATGAACGCCTGCGATCATGAGCACGCCCCAGCCGCCGGGGCCGGGGTTACCTTTGCAGGCACCGTCGGTGTAAACAATGACTTCAGGTTCTTGCATTTATTCGTTGTCGTTCTGAGTCGAATTCAATTCTCGATGTGCCCGTGTCGGCACGGTCGCAGCGGCCCGCTTGCGGCGGCCCGCTCGTACCCAGTCGGGTTTGATGAGGCGAACTCCCGCCACCCGCTTCACTGCGTGTAAAAAATAGACGCCGCCCGCAAACGGCCACCAGCGATCTCCCGCACTCTCTAGTCTGGCGAGCCGTTGCAAAGTCTTCTCGTTTTGCGCGGGCCAATTGAAGCAATCGAGTTGACCGTCCACCAGATCAAAACCGAGCAGCGTCAACCAGTCTTTGGCGCGGGACAATGAAATGAACTCGCCGCCCCAAGGCCCTCGCCGGTCACGGCCAAAATAGCGCTTCACACCAAACAGCGAGTACGGATTAAAGCCCGAAATCAGCAGCTGTCCCTCGGGTCGCAACACGCGAAACGCCTCGCGCAACACCTCATGCGGCAACGCCTGAAACTCCAGCGTGTGCGGCAACACGATCACATCAAACTGATTTTCTGCAAACGGCAATTGATCGGGGTCGGCGAGCAACGGTGCCGTCGTGTCCCAGGCCAGAGTGAACTTGTGCGTCACGCGACTGGTCTGTAGTAGGGGCACAGCGGCCGCGCCCATTTGCAACGCATAAAATCCAAACAGATCAGGCAGCACACGGTCGTAAATCGCCTGTTCACGCGCGACCACATAGTGACCGAGCGGCGTATCGAGCCACTCGTCAAAAGTCTCCACGTCAGTTGGTAAGGTCAAAGAGTCCAATGTCTACCAAAAATTCGATGCCTGAAATTGTGCCGATCCCGGCGTTTGCCGACAACTATATCTGGGCGTTGCTGCGCGACGATCATTGTGTGGTCGTCGATCCCGGTGACGCGGCACCCGTGTTCGCATTTTTGGCAGCGCGCAATTTGACGCTTGACGCGATACTCATCACGCATCACCACGCCGATCACGTCGGCGGGGTTGCGGCGCTCACGGCGCGCTGGCCGGTTCCCGTTTACGGACCGGCAGCGGAAAATATCACAGGCGTAACTGATGCCCTGCGCGAGAACGATCTGGTCGCGCTGCCGAATTTTGTTGATGAGCCGTTTCGCGTGATCGAAGTGCCCGGTCATACGAGCGGACATATCGCGTATGTGAGTGAGGACATTTTATTTTGCGGCGATACCTTGTTCGCGGCGGGTTGCGGGCGGCTCTTTGAGGGCACAGCGCTGCAGTTGCACAGCTCGCTCATGCGACTGGCGGCGTTGCCGGAGACAACGCGCGTCTTTTGTACGCACGAATATACGTTGTCGAATTTGCGCTTCGCGCTTGCTGTGGACGGCGGCAACGATGCGCTCATCCAGCGAAGCTTGGTTGAGCAGGAACGGCGTTCACGCGCCGTGCCGACGCTGCCATCGAACATTGCGCTTGAACGCGCGACCAATCCTTTTTTGCGTTGCGCTGAGCCTGCGTTGATGGAGAGCGCACGCCATCACGTGAGCAGAGTGAGCAGTCTCACGAACACACAGCCATCCGATTTTTCTGATCCGACAGACGTGTTTGCAGTGTTACGACAATGGAAAAACCACTATCAAGGATAGTCCGTCGCACGTCGTCTAATAGTCATAGTCATTGACCCGGCTTCGTTAAATGAGTAGCATCGCGCGAGATTTTCGGTTGCAGCAGCGGGCTCGTCTACGGGCTAGCAGCTGGGTTGACCGACACCATTTTTAGTTTAGGATACGGCGTGCAACGCATACACACAACTTTCACGTTACTTCGCCGCTCAATTCAGTCCGCACTGGCTAGCCCACATGAACACGTCGCAACACTCACTCATTTCCCCGGTCATCGAAGCATGTCGCCTCTGGTGATGGCAGCCCTTTGCGGCGCGCTCATGATGAGCAGTGCGTCAGCGCAAGTTAAATCGGATGCTGCAGGTATCGCCGCCGACGCGACGACAGGCGCGCTGAGCGGTGCCGTCCTGGTGCGTCCCGCCAATGAAGCGCCGCAGCAAGTCACCGTGCCCGCGTTGAGCGCCTATGCCACGTCGCCACCCGCGGCCACGGCCGCAGTGCCATCAACGTCAACATCTTCAGGGACTGTCGATCCTGCGGCTTCGACCTTAGCCGCGAATCCGGTTGTGACGTCGACTGCGCCGACGGCGCTCTCAATTTCTACGTCAATGGGCTCCCGTGCAACGACGGTGAGTAGCGTCGGTACACCAGCACCTGCCGCACAACCCATCGTGACGAAAGAAGCGCCATTGATTGGCGTGGTTGGCGATCCAATTGCCGAACTGCCGCCGAGCGATTTGTGGGATCGCATTCGTGCCGGTTACGCTATGCCTGATCTCGACGATCCACTGGTGGCGAAATGGGAAAAGTTTTATTCAGAACGCCCCGAGTACATGGCCCGCATCGTTGATCGATCCGGCAAGTACATGTTCTATATCGTCACCGAGCTTGAGCGTCGCGGCATGCCCCTTGAGATCGCGCTGTTGCCGATGATCGAGAGCGCGTTCAACCCGATTGCCCATTCGAGCGCGAAAGCCTCGGGTATCTGGCAATTCATTCCATCGACTGGCACCAGCTACGGTATGAAGCAGGACTGGTGGGCGGACTCGCGGCGCGATATCGTGAAGGCAACCAACGGCGCGCTCGACTATCTGTCCAATTTGCACGGCATGTTTGGTGATTGGCAACTCGCGCTCGCATCGTATAACTGGGGCGAAGGCTCGGTGGGTCGCGCGGTGCAAAAAGCGAAAGCGCGCAACAAAGACGGCACCTATCTGTCGCTCGACATGCCTGCCGAAACGCGCAACTATTTGCCGAAACTACAGGCGGTCAAGAACATCATCCGCGACCCCGCTGCGTTCGGTATCACTATCGCTACTGTCCCGAACGAGCCCTATTTCAAGACGATTACGCTGGCCCACGCGATCGATTTGAAGCGCGCCGCCCAGCTAGCTGAGATGACCGAAGCGGATTTCGTCGCGCTTAACCCTGCACACAACCGCCCTGTAATCGGTGGTCGTAGTGAATATCAGGTACTGCTACCTTCGAACAAAGCCGACACTTTCCTTGCGCGACTCGAAACCAGCGAAAAACCGCGCGTGTCGTGGATGGCGTACCGCACCCGCTCGGGTGATCGCATTGAAGCGCTCGCCGAGCGATTTGGCACGAGCGTTACGGCGCTGAAATCAGTCAACGGCATTCGGTCTGTCGCGCCGACGCTACCGCCCGGCTATCACCTGTTGGTACCGTCTGACGGCCCATCAGAAGACGCGCTCGGCAGCATTCAGAACGCGGTGTTCACCAAGTTTCCAGAGTACGTTGCACCGCGGGTTCACAAAGTGCGTCGCGGCGACACCTTCGCTGGCATCGCAAAACGTTACGGCGTCAAGCCGACAACGCTCGCGCAGTGGAATCGTATGGGCAAGCAATCCGCCCGTTCTGGTCAGGTGCTCTACGTTTCAGGTCCGGCACCGGTGCGTCATGGCGCCAGCGCCAAGGGCGGTCGCGTGGTTTACGTGAAGCGTGGTGGCAAAATGGTGAAAGCCGTGCGTCAGGTCGGCCCCGTGAAGAAGCGTGGAGCAGTAACTTCAAAGAAGGTCGTCAAGCGTAAACGCTAAATCCTACTCACGCTGCGACAAATAATCGTTCAGGTCGGCGTCCGCCAAGTGGGGCAGGCACTACCCGCCCTGTGAACCCGGCGAGGGAGACACTTATGGGCGCGTCGCGGAAGACTCCAAGGTAGCGGCACCCACCCTACTTCGCTACCTTGCCCAGACAACGCGCCCTATCGCGTGCTCAATCAGTCGCCGCGTTTCGCATTCGCACTTCATCCAGGCCGCTTTGCAGTTGCGCTTGCGCACGAATTTTCTGTGCGCGGCGTTTGTCGTCGTGTGGGCCGGACTTTTTGAGCAGCGCATCTACGGCGATAGGGTTTCGCGGCTTGCTGGCAGCGATAACGAAGGGTGGAGCAGGTGGCGTAATCAACGGCACCAGACGTGACTTGCCTTGACCTGATTTAGGCGAACCTTTCAGGCCGGTCTTTTTGGATGAGGATTTAGTAGGCGCTGCGCTTGGATGAGTTGCCAATTTGAATCTCTTGTTGTCGAGCACACATCACAGCGCACCAATGAAAACGGCGCATTGCAGCGCCGTTTAATGTGAAGAAAGAAATCTCTGTAGAGAGATTACTTCTTCTTCGCTGCTGCTTTTTTGGCGGCTGGCTTTTTAGCTGCTGCTTTTTTGGCGGCTGGCTTTTTAGCTGCTGCTTTTTTGGCGGCTGGCTTTTTAGCGGCTGCTTTTTTAGCGGCTGGCTTTTTGGCGGCTGCTTTTTTAGCGGCTGGCTTTTTGGCTGCTGCTTTTTTGGCGGCTGGCTTTTTGGCTGCTGCTTTTTTGGCGGCTGGCTTTTTGGCTGCTGCTTTTTTAGTCGCTGGTTTCTTCGCAGCTGGCTTTTTAGCCGCTGGCTTTTTCTTGGCAGGAGCTGCAGCTGCAGCCGGTGCCGCCATCGTCATCATGTCGCTCATAGTGGTCTCCTAAGGGTTGACTCTCACAGTTTTTGAACTTCACTTGAGGCGATCATTTGTGTCATCTCGCACATTGGAAAAGACGAAAATTTCATCGAAATCAATCAGCGCTACAACACAAAACACCTCAGTGTCAGGCACTGTTGCAAACGTTCAAGGCACACGAACTTGTTTGCAACATTTTTACCTGATGCGCGAATTCTAGCTTGATTTTTTTCGTGAACAAGACTACGCGCGTGCGCATTCACGCGCCCGAAACGCTGTGTTGTTTTGTTGCACAAAATTTGCGCTGTAATTGCGCGCGCTGCTCACGATTTCGCGACTAAAAAAGCGGCATCACACGCGCGAAAAAATCACACGACGATGCGCTCATGCGCAATCAAGTCTTCGAAGCGTTCACGCTCGCGAATGAGATGCGCTTCATCACGATCCACCATCACTTCACACGGACGACCACGCGAGTTGTAGTTCGACGCCATCGTCATTCCGTAAGCACCGGCGCACAATACTGCAAGCAGATCACCCTGCTTCAACACGAGCGCACGCTCCCGTGCAAGCCAGTCTCCGCTCTCACACACCGGGCCAACAATGTCGTAAATCGTCGGCGTTCCTTCGCGCGAGAGCACCGCGGTCACAGGGTGATACGCGTCGTAGAGCGTTGGCCGAATGAGATCATTCATACCTGCATCAACCAGCGCGAAGTTTTTTGTCGCACCGGGTTTCAGGAATTCAACGCGCGTCAACAGCAGGCCAGCATCGCCGACGATTGAGCGACCGGGCTCCAACAAAAGATCGAGATGATGGCCCGCGATTTCTCGCTCGACCGCTTGCGCAAAATCGCCCATCGAAAACATCGCTTCGTCTTGATAGGTGATTCCGCGTCCGCCACCCACGTCGATGTGATGCAGGTGAATTCCGCGTGCCGACAGGTCGTCAGCAAGCGACAACAATCGACGTAGCGCATCAACGTAGGGCGACAGCTCCGTGATCTGCGAGCCAATGTGACACTCGATGCCATGCACTTCAATACCGCGCATGCTGGCAGCGAGCATGTAAAGCCGCACGGCATCGAGGTGCGCGACGCCGAATTTGTTTGACTTAAGGCCGGTGGAAATGTACGGATGCGTCTTTGCGTCAACGTCGGGGTTGATGCGAAACGTGATCCGCGCGCGCTTGCCCGCAGCGATTGCGATCTCGTTGACGCGATACAACTCAGCTTCGGACTCAACGTTGAAGCAGTGAATATTGTGCAAAAGTGCCAGCGCGATTTCTTCGCTTCGTTTTGCCACACCGGAGAAAATCACTTTGCTTGCATCACCGCCCGCCGCGATCACGCGCTGCAATTCGCCGCCGGAAACGATGTCGAACCCTGCGCCTTCAGAGGCCAGAAGCGCCAGCACACTGAGCGTCGAGTTCGCCTTCACGGCATAGCAAATTAGCGGGTTCGAGGCGGCGAACGCGTTCTGGTAAGCGCGAAAATTTTCGACAATCGTGGCGCGTGAATAAACGTACGTCGGTGTGCCGAACTGGCGAGCGACGTTAGCGAGACGCACACCTTCGTAGGCAAGCTCGCCGTCGGCGTGGCGATTTAAGTGTGGAGTGAGCATGGAGGAAATGGCTAACGAACGGAATGTGTTGTGGAATAGGAGGCCGTTTTGGCGGGCACCAGCGGCCCCTTTTGTCCGCAACCGGATAGTCCGAGGGCTAATAGCAAGAGGGCGAGAACAAGTGTGGCGGCAGAGCGCGTGCGCATAGACTTCTCGATTGATAAGTTCAATCCGATAATAGCAAATGATTTCTGCCACCGAATTCAATGAAACGGTCGACGCGCTCTTCGATCAAATCGTCGAGACCATTGACGAATCCGAAGCGGCGGACGACGTCGAGCTTAATCAGGGTGTGCTGGAAATTACCTGTATCGATCAATCAAAAATCATTGTCAATCGCCACGCGCCAACGCAGGAAATCTGGGTCGCGGCCAAGAGCGGTGGTTACCATTTTCGATGGGCTGATGGCGTTTGGTTGGACACGCGCAGCGGTGAGCCACTGCCCGATGCGATTTCACGCGTTGTGTTTGAACAAACTGGGCAGCGAGTCTCGTTCGACTAAATGGCCTTAGGGAAACGCTGAATAATGTCATCCTGAGCACGGCGAAGGATCAGGTGGCATGCGACGGCGATTGCAAGTCACTGAAATCATTGCATGTCACCTGATCCT
>JAYVPF010000008.1:0-10637 GCA_043757535.1 Burkholderiales bacterium | reverse complement strand
TTTGGCAAATGAGCTCACGTACCAGGGCGTACGCTCTGGTTGCTGCGCTCCGGGCTCCTAGCACTGCATCCCCAAAAACGAATTATTAGAGGTGCCCTAAAGTCGTTGTGGGAGCGGTGCTAACGCGATGGGCCTAAAGAATTCGGGTGTAGTTCTGCCGCACGAGACGTCGGTCACTACAATCGAAATGCCACCATTCGGTCGAGATACCCTGCCAGCCGTTTGCAGTCATTGCATTCCTCAGAATTTGACGGTTGGCAATCTGCACCGCTGTGATCTCACCCCGTTGCAGCAGCTCCAATTCCAGCGCAGGATGCGAGCGCTCGGTCAAGTCATCAAACGGTGTGCCCATGTCAAGCTCACGGCCTTCGCCGTCGATCAGCGTCACATCCACCGCCATGCCAAACGAATGAATCGAGCCGTGATCGGGCGGTGCCAGATATTGCCGTAATTCGGTGCCGTCGAGACTGTCCCACATCAGCTCTTGTACACGTTGCGGGCGCAGCGCGTCGAGTACCAGCAGGCGCAAGTCAGGCCGAACCGCACGCAAATTCGCCGCAACGTGGGTGAGCGCATCCGCAGCATCGCGATGCAACCACGCGCAGTCGTAACCCGCGTACATATCGCGGCGGACAAAATTGTGTGTAGTCGCATAGCGCAGTTCCACGGCCACGTCGACAATGGATTCGAGTCGACGAAACTCCGGGTGCTCGGCGATGGCTTCGATCAGGGCAGTGCGGCTCAAATTCTGTTCATGGCGTAAATGGTAGTGAGTTCGATCATACGTTGAGCGCATTGCAAACCAGCGCTGCGCGATCAATTTTGGGTCGCTGCGCATAATCGCTCAATGCATTTAAATTCTCGTTCGGCCGCTCTGCCTGGCATCTCTTTTTTGGCTGCGCTAGGCGCGCTGATCAACGCCAGCGTCTGGGGCGTGTCCTGGTATCCACTGAAGTGGCTTGAGGCGCACGGCATGCCGTCGTTGTGGGCAACGTGGTTCATCTTTGCGGCTTGCGCCGTCGCGGTGATCATCGCGCGACCGAACGCCGCGAAAATCTTGTGGCAAAACCGTACGACGCTCGGCGGATTGGTCGTCGCGTCGGGCATGACCAATGCGTGCTTTAACTCAGCGCTGGCAACCGGCGACGTGGTGCGTGCGGTGCTGCTGTTTTATTTGATGCCGATGTGGGTGGTGTTGCTTGCGCGCTGGCTGCTGGCGGAGCGCATCACACCGGCGGCACTGGCACGCACCGCGCTGGCGCTCATCGGCGCGGCGCTCGTCTTGGGCGAAGGCAAATTGCAAGTTCCGATTCCCAATTCCATCGCAGACTGGCTAGCGGTTGCAGGCGGATTTTTCTTCGGTTTGAACAACGTGATTTTGCGCAAGTACGCTGGGGCACCGCAGGAGGCGTGCGCACTCGCCATGTTCATCGGCGCGGTGCTGATTGCGCCGTTGGTGATTGCAACGCTCGCGTTGCTGGGCAAGCCCTTGCTGTTCGCTCCGGAATCAATTGCGTGGCTTGGTGTGGCGATTTTCACTGTTGCCGTTTTGATCGGAAATCTCGCTTTGCAATACAGCGCAGCGCGACTGCCAGCCAATGTTTTGTCCGTACTAATGCTCGCAGAAATTTTGGTGGCGACGCTCAGTTCGTGGCTCGGGGGTGCAGCGGTGATTACGCAAAGTACGTTGACGGGCGGCGCATTCATTGTGGCTGCGAGTTTGTTGGCGGTGTTTTCTGGCAAGGAAAATTCGTAGCTCAAACGCCAGCTTCCGAGCTACATTTCTGACCATGATCCCCAAACTTCCCTTTGATGAGCTCGCGCGTCGCTACAACAACGGCGCCGCCGTGCCCGATTGGGCAGACACATTGCTGCCGCGCTGGCAACGCGAAAGCGAGCGGCTGCGCGCTGATGTGGCGGGTGCCCGCGACGTCGCTTACGGCCCATTGCCGCGCAATCGCTTCGACGTATTCGCGCCCAAGGGAGCCGCCCCCATAGCGGGCTGGCCGACCCTTGTATTCATTCACGGCGGCTATTGGCAACGTCTGTCAAAAGAAGACTGGAGCGTGATCGCCGCGCCCTGTGTTGGCAACGGCATGGCGGCGCTGATCATCGGTTACACGCTGTGCCCGCAAACGACCATTCGCGGTATTGCAGTCGAGGTCGAATTGGCCATCGCGCACCTCTGGAATCACGCCTCCGACCTCGCGATCAACCGAGATCGCATCGCGCTGGCGGGACACTCGGCGGGCGGACATTTGACGGCGTGGTGCATGACGACAGACTGGTCAGCGCACGGCTTGCCCGCCACGCCGTTCGTGTCCGCGACGGCAATCAGCGGCGTGTTTGACCTCGAACCACTGGTGCCGATTTACCTGAATGACGCGCTCAAACTAACGAATGACGAAGCCCTCGCGATGAGCCCCGCTTATCGCGAACGGCGTGTGACGTGTGACTTCACCGCTGCCGTCGGCGGCGCTGAGCTTGAAGAATTTTTGCGTCAGAACCAGCTACTCGGCGCACTCTGGAAAAACGTCACCGAATGGGAAATTCCCGGACTCAATCACTTCACGATTATTGACGAGTTGACGACGGACGATTCGGCATTGTTCAAGCGAGTGACGGCGGGCCTTACTGCGTAGGCGGGGTTTCCACTCAGTCAAGGAGCCATCAGCTTTTCCATAAAAGCACCACCACATTGGGGCTAGCGTCACAAAGGGCGCGTAGTCGACTTAGACCATTTTAAGCGATTAGCCCCAATGTAGCCGTGCTTCTGGCAAAAAGCCGATCCTCAAATGCCCAGCGCTTTCCAGCCCTCAAGCCCCAACTTCTCGAGCGTTCCAATGTTCGTCTCGGCAATTGCCAGTTCATCGGGAAATGCCGCCACCGCTCGCTCGACGCTGTCTTCCCGCAGCAGATGCAGCGTCGGGTACGGAGCACGATTGCTGTAGTTGGTGATGTCGTCGTTTGCTGTGCCTTCGAACTGAAACTGGGGATGAAAGCTCGCGACCTGAAGGATGCCGTCCAGCGCCAGTTCCTCCACGATGCCATCCGCGACGTCGAGAAAATCGTTGAAATCAAGGAAGTCTGTGAGCACGTGCGGGTGAATGAGCAGTGTCGTATCAACAAGCTCGGTGCGAACTTCCGCCAAAAATTCCAGTTCACGCTGTAGGTCGTTGGCAAGCGCCTCGGGCGTCGTCGCCTCGCTCACGACGTAGCGAATTTGCCCTTTCACGTGCACGGCTTTCGCAAAAGGGCAGAGGTTGAGGCCGATGACGGCCCGCTCGAGCCAGCGCACGGTGGCAACAACAACAGCGCCGTCAGTCGTATGACTCACCGTTCTCGCCTGCAGACGCGCCCTGGGAATGTACGAGGCAATCGGCGCTCAGGATAGACAATGCTTTTGGCATATCTTATGCTTGTCATGTGGATACTCCAATTTGAATACTAAGAACTCTCTGAGCTATCATCGCAAACAATTGATAATGGAACGAATTTACATCGTGTCAATCGGCCACTCCGGATCAAAAGCGACACGTATCGACGGTAGCGCGCCATGTTGAGAAAGACACTACTCATGGTGATCGGGCTCACGGTGTCGAGCTTCGTCTCGGCGCAACAAACGCTGGTGTTTGCCATCAATGAAGGCGTGACTTATCGTACCGGTGCGGACGCCACGCGCCAAAATTACAAAGCTATTGCCGATGATATCGGGCGACTGTTGCGGGCCAAAGTGCGCGTCGAAGTGATATCAGAATACGCGACCCTGGAGAAGGATCTGCTCGCCAAATCCTATGACATCGCCTTCATTCACCCGACGCACATCGCATTGCCACCCGTAAAAAGGGGAGACTACGCGCTCGTGGCAGTGTCGAAAGCGCATGTCAATTACAAGGCATCTTTTCTGTCAAACGTAAGCGCTGAGCCGAAATCACTGGCTGAGCTGGGTAAACTGGTCGCGTCGAACACCCGGATGATCGGCTCACCCGATACCAATTCGATCACTGCATGGCTGATTCGGGCCACGCTGCGCGACGCGGCAGTGGCAGCAAATGTGCCTGCCCCCCAGCTCAAATTTACCCGCTATCAGGATTCGATTCCATTCATGGTCAACAGCGGTTTTGTTGACATCGCGGCGACTGCGTCCGAACCTCTCGTGAAGGAATGGATCGCGGCTGGCGGCAAAGTGCTGGCGACATCAAAGTCGGTGCCGATCAAAGACGTGCTCGTGTCCAACGCGCTTGGAAAAGACGCGATCGAAGCCATCAAAAACTATTTCATCGAATTAAGCAACAATGCCGAAGGTCAGGCCAAGCTGGAGCGCATCGGCCTCAAGCAGGGCTTTGTGACGTACGATCAAGCGGCGTTCGTGGCGCTCGGGACTTGGTTGGGGTTGTAGCTTGCACTTTGTAGGGCGCGAACTTTCGTAAAAGCGTGCCCGCCATGGAAGCCCTCAGGCGATAGCCTCAAACTGTCGTGCTTCGCGAATGTCGCGAGGCGGGCAGTGGCCGCCCTACCGTCGCCATTTGTGGCTGGAGTCACAGCAACCGAACCCGCACCGTCTTGCCCTTGATCTTGCCTGCTTGCAAGCGTTGCAGCGCGTCTTTCGCGACGTCGCGGCTCACCGCGACATAAGTTGAAAACGCAGCAATCGAAATCTTGCCCACCTTGTCGCCAGCGATACCGCCAACGCCTGTGAGGGCACCCAGCACATCACCGGCGCGAATTTTTTCCTTGCGCTCAATCTGCAATTGAAGTGTCGCCATTGGCGGCACGAGCGGCTCATCGCTTGTGGGTTTGAGTGACGCCAGATCATGCCACTCCATCGGACGGCCTTGCTCGTCTTCGATGTGCGTCACACGCAACATTTCCTTCGGGCTCGCGAGACTCAGCGCCCAACCTTCATGTTCTCCGCGACCGGTGCGACCGATGCGATGAATATGCAGCTCGGGCTCCTGCGTGACGTCGACGTTGATCACCGCTTCTAGCTGCGCGATGTCAAGGCCACGCGCAGCAACATCGGTCGCCACGAGCACCGAACAACTGCGGTTCGCAAACTGCACCAGCACCTGATCACGATCGCGTTGCTCAAGCTCGCCGTGCAACGCCTGCGCGCTGAAACCGCTCGCCTGTAGCAGCGTCACCAAATCCTTGCAGCGCTGCTTCGTATTGCAAAACGCGAGTGTGCTGATCGGGCGATAGTGATTCAGCAGTTTGGTCACCGCGATCAATCGCTCGCTGTCTTCAATCTCATAAAAACGCTGACGAATCTTGTCGCTTTCGTGCTGCGCCTGCACCGTGATGCGCTGCGGATTTTTCAGGAATTGTGCGGCAAGTTTGGCGATACCTTCAGGGTACGTCGCCGAGAACAACAGCGTTTGCCGCTCGCTCGGCACCTTCTTTGCCACATAGGCAATGTCATCGTAAAAGCCCATGTCGAGCATGCGATCCGCTTCGTCGAGCACGAGCGTGTTTACCGCGCCCAAATCAAGATTGCCGCGATCCAGCAGATCCATGATGCGCCCCGGCGTGCCGACCGCGATGTGCGCGCCGTGTTCAAGGCTCGTGCGCTGACCGCGCATCATTACACCGCCCGCGAGCGTCAAAATTTTGATGTTGTCCTCAGCGCGTGCAAGGCGACGCAGCTCCTGCGTTACCTGCTCGGCTAATTCACGCGTGGGGCAGAGCACTAGCGCTTGCACATCGAAGCGCGCTGCGTCGATTTTTGCCAGCAGCGGAATCGCGAAGGCGGCGGTTTTACCGCTGCCGGTTTTTGCCTGCGCGATCAGATCCTTGCCGATGAGTGCGACCGGCAGGCTCGCAGCTTGAATCAGCGTCATCGTGTGATAACCCAGACGATCCAGATTGGCGAGCATTGCAGCGGACAGCGGGAGCACAGAAAAGCCAGCTTCGTGAGCGGCCATTGCTGCGTCTTTTGGAGCGTCGATAGTCGTTATAGGCTTCATTTATGAGTATGTTAGGGCTTGGGCAGCGCTACTGACGGCAACAACATGGAAAATAGCGGATGACAAAAAAATCAATATTCATCGCCCCCGCCCAGTTTGACGATCCCGTAGCCGCGCTCGCGCAAGTCAAACATATCTATGACGCCTCCATCGCGCACTTGCGCGAATCGCTGCAACGTTTTGTTTCAGGCGAGGAACTAGGCGGTCATGTCCGTGCCTGCTACCCCTTCGTTCGCGTGCACACGCGCACCAACGCTCGCGCCGATTCGCGCCTCTCGTATGGCTTCGTACACGGCCCTGGCGTCTACGAAACAACGCTCACACGACCCGATCTGTACGATCACTACTACCTTGAACAATTCCGCCTGCTGCTGAAAAATCACGGCACGATGCTGGAGATTGGCACCAGCGCGCAACCGATCCCCGTGCACTTCTCGTTTGCAGAGCATGATCACATCGAGGGCAATCTGACCACCGCGCGTCGTCAGCTCATGCGCGACGTGTTTGATCTGCCGGACCTCTCCGCGATGGACGACGGCATCGCCAATGGAACGTACGAGCCGCCGCCCGGCGCGCATCAGCCGCTTTCGCTGTTCACCGCACCCCGCGTTGACTATTCGTTGCATCGCCTGCGTCACTACACCGGCACCGCACCCGAGTGGTTTCAGAATTTCGTGCTGTTTACCAACTACCAGTTCTACATCGACGAATTCGTGCGCATGGGACACGAACTGATGAACGATGAGAACGGCGAATACGTCGCCTTCATCGAACCGGGTAACGTCGTGACGCGACGCAAAGGACTGCCCGCAGTCGCGGGTGACGAGTTAGGCGCGGCGCCACCGCGCCTGCCGCAAATGCCCGGATATCACTTGCTGCGCGCGGACGCTTCGGGCATCACCATGGTCAACATCGGCGTCGGCCCCGCCAACGCAAAAACCATCACCGATCACATCGCCGTGCTGCGCCCGCACGCGTGGATCATGCTCGGTCACTGCGCGGGCCTGCGCAACACGCAGGCGCTCGGCGACTACGTGCTCGCCCACGGCTACGTGCGCGAAGATCATGTGCTCGACGAGGATTTGCCGCTATGGGTGCCGATCCCCGCGCTGGCCGAGGTGCAAGTCGCGCTCGAATCGGCGGTCGCCGACATCACGCAACTCAAAGGCTACGAATTGAAGCGCATCATGCGTACTGGCACCGTAGCCAGCACCGACAACCGTAACTGGGAGCTGTTGCCGCAGCGCACGCCAGAGCGCCGCTTCTCGCAGAGCCGCGCGATTGCGCTCGATATGGAGAGTGCGACGATTGCCGCGAATGGGTTCCGCTTCCGTGTTCCGTATGGCACGTTGTTATGCGTGAGTGATAAGCCGTTGCACGGTGAGATCAAGCTACCGGGTATGGCCAATCATTTCTATCGCGAACGCGTGAAACAGCATTTGCTGATTGGCATTCGTGCGATGGAGTTGATGAGGAACGCGGGGGCGGATCATTTGCATAGCCGGAAGTTGAGGAGTTTTGCGGAAGTGGCGTTTCAGTAAGGCCACTGCTCCACCGCTGTCATTCTCGATCCGAGTTTGACCAAGGGCGGGATTCCAGTTCGTAAGTCCTCTGAAGCGCAAATGGTCAGTCCGCGTTAATCCCTAAGCCGCATTCGCGTAAATCATTTCACGGACGCGTGGATAAATCTGCTGACTCCACTTACTGCCGCTGAACACGCCGTAATGACCGACTCCCATCTGGATGTGATGGACGCGGCGAAACGGCTTGACGCTACTCGCCAGCTCCTGTGCCGCCATCGTCTGACCGATGGAGCAGATGTCGTCGCGCTCGCCTTCCACGGTCATCAGCGCGGTGCGGCGAATGGCCGCGGGGTTGACCAGACGACCGCGATACATCAGCTCGCCTTTCGCCAGATCGTAGGTCTGAAACACCTTCTCCACTGTCTCCAGATAGAACTCGGCGGGTAGATCATTCACAGCGAGGTATTCGTCGTAGAACGTGCGAATGGTGTCGGCTTTGTCAATCTCATCGTTGGCCAAAAACTGATACATGTCACGGAACGACTTTTTGTGGCGCTCCGGGTTCATAGCCATGAACGCGGAGAGCTGAACAAAGCCCGGATACACGCGGCGACCGTGGCCCTGATGCGGCATCGGCACACGGCTGATCAGGTTTTTCTCGAACCACGAGATCGGTTTGCTCACGGCCAACTCGTTCACTGCGCTTGGATTGACGCGGCAATCCACCGGCCCGGCCATCAGCGTGAGGCTTCTCGGTTGCGCAGGATTGTCATCCTCCGCCATGATCGCGACCGCTGCAAGCGCCGCCACACAAGGCTGGCACACGGCCACCACGTGCGTACCCGGTCCAATTGCCTCGAGAAACAGCATCATGTATTCGATGTAATCGTCGAGCGAAAACGCGCCGTGCTGCAGCGATACATCGCGCCCGTTGTGCCAGTCGGTGATGTAGACATCATGATCCTGCAACAGCGTGCGCGCGGTCTCGCGCAGCAACGTGGCGAAGTGGCCAGAGAGCGGCGCGACGAGCAACACGGGCGGATGCGCAGGCACGCCAGCGGGTAACGACTTCTTGAAATGCAGCAATGTGCCGAATGGCAGGCTCAGCAGTTTTTCCTCAACGACCGGCGTCGTCTCGCCCGCGACCTGTACACAATCAATGCGATAGGCAGGCCGCTTGTGTGTCAGCTTCATGCGTGAAAAAACTTCGTTCGCGGCGGAGAGTTTGCGCATTGGCGAGCCTGCTGGGTGACGCAGACCCAATACGTAGCTGGTGTGCGAAGCGAGGTAGCGCAACGGCGACATGAAGTCTGTTTGGGTTTGAAAAGCCTGATACATCATGGGTCGCCGGACAGTGAAAGGAGTGTTTTGGACAGGCAAGTTGCGGGCCAATGGTGGCGCTGTGGGGTGAGGGCGGCGCGATGGCACGTCGCTTGCTGCACCGGGTTTCACTCCTCCGAGGTTCCTATGGCCAAAGCTCCTGCCAAATCCGCTGCCAAGCCGCAAGTTAAAGCGGCCATCAAAACCGCAGTCAAACCCAAGGCTAAAGCCGTGGTCAAGCCTGTTGCGAAGGTCGTGGCTCCCGTCATGAAGCCCAAGGCCGTGAAAGCCAAAGCGGAGGCGGTGCTCACGATCAGCAGCAAAAATTACGGCGCATGGGCACTGCGCGGCTGGTTACTCGCCAAATTCTCCGGGCTCGATTTCGCCGAGAACATCGTGCCGGCGGACGATCCGGATATGAAAGCCGAGATGTTGCTGCTGTCGCCGTCGATGCTCGTGCCTTCGCTCATGCACGACGGTATCAAAGTGTGGGACACGCTAGCCATCGGCGAATATTTAAATGAGATCAAACCCAAGGCTGGGCTCTTGCCCGCCGACGCTAAAGCCCGCGCGCATTGCCGTGCCATCTGCGGCGAGATGCATTCGGGATTCACGTCGCTGCGCTCCGCGTTGCCGATGAACATCAAAGGCAAGTTTCCGAAATACAAAGTCTGGTCGCGAGCGCAGGCCGACATTGATCGCATTGCAGAAATCTGGGCGCTCTGCTTCAAGACTTACGGCGGGCCTTATCTGTTCGGCGAAAAGCCGTGTGCGGCGGATGCGATGTACGCGCCTGTCGTGACGCGATTTTTGACCTATGACATCACGCTCGACAAGACGAGCGCTGCGTATTGCAAAGCGATCATGGCACTACCGGCGATGGCAGAGTGGGTCGCTGCGGCGAAACTTGAGCCCGAAGAAATCGACGAACTGGACGCCGAGTTTTAGCAAGCATCTCGACATTCTCATACCGTCATCCTGAGCCTCCAGCGAAGGATCAGTTTGTAGGGTGGGCAGCCTCTGCCCACCATGGCGACGCTTCCGACAATGGACTATTAAGCCGTGGCTTGGTGGGCACAGGGTGCCCACCCTACAAATTACGAGAGATCAGCGAAGTCACTTCCACGGCGCAGCCGCAGGCACCTCGCACACCGGCTCAATATCCACACTCTTGAAATCCGCTGGCGACACGATCTCCAGATATTCCATATCCGCTGAATAATCGAATAAATAGTGCGCAATGCCGGGACGCTGATGCACCACGTCGCCCGCCTCGACCAGCGTCTCTTTGTCGTCGTACATGAATTTGGCCCAGCCTTTGGTCATGATGACGATCTGAAAATCCGCCTCATGTTTGTGCCAACCGGTTCCCGTTTCTGGTGCCATGTTCGCCTTCACAAGGTGCGCGATGACCTTGCCGTTGGTCGCCTCGGCAATCCCCAGATCACGATAAAGGAAAAAATCGCGCAAGCCGCCAGGCACGAACTGCGTGTCGGCGGGCTTGACGTGAGAAAAACTGGTTTCGGTGCGTTTGAGCATGGCTACTCCTGATGCTGGTGCGTAAATTCCGGGTTTGAAGCTGGGTTTGCGGCGCAAATGGTGCGCTACTTGTGAGCAACGCAATATGCATTTATCGTTCCAGAGTGGGCCGTGGGGTCGCTGTGGGTGACCCGATCACAATCGTTGGCGCGCTAGCAGCTTGTTCCTGAACGCTATATTTTACGGGGGCTAGCCCCAATACCCGTCACTTATGACTGAGTCAACCAAATATGACCGGTTCGACAGGCTCCCTCTCCTTCGGGGAGAGGGTTGGGGTGAGGGACTTGGC
>JAYVPF010000007.1:0-36849 GCA_043757535.1 Burkholderiales bacterium | reverse complement strand
CCATTTCGCAAGAGAGCCCGTCACACACGCGAACGGTGAGCGTTGCGGGTGCTGCTTCGCCTTCTTTCACAACGTCAAAGTGGTGATAGAAAGTGGCGACTTCGTAGACTTCAGTTTGTGCAATGCGCATCTCTTGCGCGAGCGCCGCGAGATGCGCGGCCGACAGTTGGCCGAAGTGATCCTGAATTTTGTGCAGGTGCTCAATCAGCAGATCACGTTGACGCGAATCGTCACCGAGCAAAGTCTGGACTTGCGCCAGCGCTTCAGCGTCAACGCGACGCCCCTTCGGGGCCTGACGCTTGCGCGTTTTAATACTGTCTTCCGTAATGATCGGAATTACCGCGAATTTCATCCTAGATCACTTTTTCTGCGCGCAATTCGGCGATTTGAGCGGCGCTGTAGCCGAGCTGGGTGAGCACTTCTTCGGTGTGTTCGCCCAGCAGCGGTGATCGTGTCACGATGGTTGGGCTATCGGACATCTTGATCGGGTTACCGACGGTTAAATACTTGCCGCGTACCGGATGATCGACCTCAACAATAGTGCCGGTTTCACGCAGTGACGGCTCCTCAGCGATCTCTTTCATCGAGAGAATGGGGCCGCAGGGAATGTCATGTTTGTTCAGAATCTCCATCGCCTCAAATTTGGTCTGGGTCATCGTCCATTGTTCGATACGCTTGAAGATCGGTTTCAGGTGCAACAAGCGCGCAGCGGGGGTGGCGAAAGCTTCATCTTCGATCCATCCTTCTTCGCCAATCACTGTGCACACAGCGGGCCAGACGCCCGATTGCGTGATGAAGTAGATGTAGGCGTTGGGATCGGTCTCCCAGCCTTTGCATTTGAGGATGGACCCCGGTTGCCCACCGCCCGAAGCATTGCCTGCGCGCGGTACAGCATCACCGAATTTCCCATCGGGATACTGCGGGTATTCATGCATAGTGCCGGTGCGTTCCAAACGCTGCTGATCCCGCAGCTTGACCCGGCAGAGATTCAGTACAGCGTCTTGCATCGGGGCCAACACCTTTTGCCCGCGTCCGGTTTCGTGGCGCTGCAGCAGCGCGGCGAGGATACCCAAAGCCAGGTGCACTCCCGTACCGCTGTCGCCAATTTGCGCGCCCGTGACCATCGGTGGGCCATCGTCAAAACCCGATGTTGAGGCCGAACCACCGGCGCATTGCGCCACGTTTTCATAGACCTTACAGTTCTCATATTTACCGGGGCCAAAGCCTTTAACGGAGGCGACCACCATGCGCGGATTCAACTCGTGAATGCGCTCCCAGCTAAAGCCCATACGATCCAGCGCTCCCGGCGCAAAGTTCTCCACGAGCACATCACACTGCTTGATCAATGTTTCGAGCACTTCCTTGCCCTTCGCCTTTTTGGTATCGATGGTGATCGAGCGTTTATTGTGATTGAGCATCGTAAAATACAGGCTGTCGGCACCCGGCACATCACGCAGCTGGCCACGCGTGGCGTCGCCTGCGCCCGCGCGCTCAACCTTGATCACGTCCGCGCCAAACCACGCCAGCAGTTGCGTACAGGTCGGGCCTGACTGGACGTGCGTGAAGTCGAGGATTCGATAGCCTTCGAGTGCTTTGCTCATGGGTGTCTCTGTTCTTTTGTCGTGTGCAGTTTTTCGTAAAGGTTGCGCTAATTTGCCGCGATCTGGGCCTCCAGTTCGGTGATGCGTTTGCGCAGCGCGCGATCTTCGGCAAAGCGGGTGGTCTCGTCGCGAATGATCGCCACGATTGAACCCACTTTTCCATCAGGCTCGAAGAGCATCGCAACGGTGAATGCAATTGACATTGTGCGTCCGTCCTTGTGAATGGCCGGTACTCGCAGCAAGTCGTTGCCATATTTGGTGGTGCCAGTGGCCATCGACTTGTCATAGCCGTCCCAGTGACGCTGGCGCAGCCGCTCCGGCGTGATGATGTCGAGCGTCTTGCCGAGCGCCTCGGGTTCGGAGTGACCAAACATTCGCTCAGCGCCTGCGTTCCACAATACGATGACGCCTTTGGCATCGGACACGACGACGGCGTCGCCTATCGATGAGATCAGTTGTTTACAGTCGATCACTGTGTTCATTGTTCACACTCCCTGAATTTATTCGACTAGCCGACATCGCAAAGAACAACGGCACCGTGAGGCGCCGTTGTTGCAAGCATCGCGGGCGATTTTTTGCCGATGATTAGACCGCCTTGCTTGCGTGCATCGCCGCGATCTGATCCTTGTTGTAACCGAGGTCGGTGAGTACCTCATCCGTGTGCTCACCCAAAAGCGGCGAGGCGGTGACGACAGGCTTCATATCGGAGAACTTGATCGGGCTGCCCACCGTCCAGTAGCTGCCGCGTACTTTGTGTGGCACTTCAACGATCGAGCCGCTGGCGCGAAGCGATTTGTCGTTCAGCAAGTCTTTCATCGAGAGCACCGGTGCGCACGGAATGTCGAACTTGCGGAAGATGTCGACGGCTTCGAACTTGGTCTTGTCTTTGATGAAGTCCTCGATGGTGGCGAAGATGTCCATGATGTGCGGCTGGCGACCTTTTGGCGTGTTGTACGCTGGGTCATCTTTCCATTCCGGCTTGCCCAGAGCGTCGCAAATGGGGCTCCACGCGTGACCTTGCACGGTGAAATAAATGTAGGCGTTCGGATCAGTCTCCCAACCCTTGCACTTCAAAATCCAACCCGGTTGACCGCCGCCACCGGCATTCGCGCCGCGTGGCACCACGCCGTCCTTGAAGGCGTCCATTTCGTGCGGGTACTGTGGGTACTCTTCCAGATAGCCCAACTTGTCGAGGCGCAACTGATCGCGCATCTTGACGCGGCACAGATTGAGCACGCTGTCCTGCATCGACACGGCCACCTTCTGGCCCTTGCCCGTTTTCTGGCGACCAATGTAGGCGGTCAGGATGCCGATAGCCAGATGCATGCCGGTATTGGAGTCGCCGAGCGCCGCAGAGGAGATGGTGGGGCCAGAGTTCTCGCCCTTCCAGTAGCCTGTTGTCGATGCAGCGCCGCCAGCGCACTGCGCCACGTTTTCATAAACCTTCAGGTCTTCGTAGTGGTGGCCATCGGAGAAGCCCTTGACTGAGGCCAAGATCATCTTGGGGTTGAGCGACTGAATGTGTTCCCAGGTGAACCCCATGCGATCCAGCGCGCCGGGGCCAAAGTTTTCCACCATCACATCGCATTCTTTAATCAGACGCTCCAGCACTTCTTTGCCCGCAGCCTGCTTGGTGTCCAGCGTCAAGCCACGCTTGTTGCTGTTCAACATCGTGAAGTAAAGCGCGTCTGCGTCGGGCATGTCGCGCAACTGGCTGCGCGTTACGTCGCCCGAACCGGGGCGTTCGACTTTGATGACGTCCGCGCCAAACCAGGCGAGCATCTGCGTACACGCAGGGCCCGCTTGAACGTGGGTGAAGTCGATGATCTTGATGCCACTTAGAGGCTTATTGTCCATTTTCAAATCTCCTAATCTGTAACTTGTTACTTAAACGTATTCGCCGCGACAAGAATTATTTTTTCTTTGCAGCCGATGGGTTGAGGCTCGTGATACGACCGCTCTCGGTGCCCGCCGTTTCATCAATGATCGCATTGATGAGCGTTGGTTTGCCGGATTCGACCGCGTCTTCCATGGCTTTGCGCAACTCGGCAGGCGTGTTGGCGATCACGCCGACGCCGCCAAACGCCTGCATCATCATCTCATAGCGTGCGCCCTTGACGAAAACGGTCGGTGCTACGTCTGCGCTGCCCGAAGGGTTCACGTCGGTGCCCCGATACACGCCATTGTTGTTCATCACCACCACGCAAATCGGCAGGTTGTAACGACAGATGGTCTCGACTTCCATGCCGCTGAAACCGAAGGCGCTGTCGCCCTCGACCGCGAACACTTGCTTGCCACTGACCACTGCGGCGGCGATGGAGAAGCCCATGCCGATGCCCATGATGCCCCAGGTGCCCACGTCCAGGCGCTTACGCGGCTGATACATGTCGACGATGGAGCGCGTGAAGTCGAGCGCGTTGGCACCTTCGTTGACGAGGATCGCGTCCGGGTTGGCTTTGATGAGGTCGCGCACCACAGCGAGCGCGCTGTGGAAATTCATGGGCGACGGATCTTTTGCCAGCGATTCAGCCATCTTGGCGATGTTTTTGCTCGTGCGCTCCGTGATGGCGCCAGTCCACTCCACGGGCGGCTTGGCCCAATTCGAGCCCATGCCCGCCAACAGCGCTGACACGCAGGAGCCAATGTCGCCCACCAGCGGCGCATCGGTCGCAACGTTGCTATCGGCCTCTTGCGGCGAGATGTCGATCTGTATGTACTTCTGACCACCCCACGCTTTGTGATCCTTACCGCCCCAGGTTTTTCCTTTGCCGTGCGACAGTAGCCAGTTCAGGCGCGCACCAATCAGCACCACGACGTCAGCCTCCGGCAATACGTACGAGCGGGCCGCAGCGGCGGACTGCGCATGCGTGTCCGGTAGGATGCCCTTGGCCATCGACATGGGCAGGTAGGGGATGCCGGTCGACTCGATTAACTTGCGAATATCGGCATCGGCCTGAGCGTAGGCGGCACCTTTCCCCAGAAGGATCAAAGGCTTCTTCGCGCCCTTGAGCAGATCCAGTGCGCGCTGGACGGCGTCAGGCGCGGGAATCTGGCGCGGCGCAGCGTCGACGACTTTGATGAGCGAGTTTTTGCCCGCTTCAGCATCCATAGTCTGCGCAAATAGTTTCGCGGGCAGATCGAGGTAAACGCCGCCCGGACGGCCCGACAACGCGGCGCGAATAGCGCGCGCAATGCCAACGCCGATGTCTTCGGCATTGAGCACGCGGAAGGCCGCTTTGCACAGCGGTTTGGCGATGGCGAGCTGATCCATCTCTTCGTAGTCGCCCTGCTGCAGATCGACAATCTCACGCTCGCTGGAGCCGCTGATCAGGATCATCGGGAAGCAGTTCACGGTAGCGTTTGACAGCGCGGTCAACCCGTTCAGGAAACCCGGAGCCGACACCGTGAGGCAGATGCCTGGCTTCTGGGTCAAAAAACCCGCAGCCGCAGCCGCATTGCCGGCATGCTGTTCATGACGGAAGGAAATGACCCGCATGCCTTCGGCTTGCGCCATGCGCGTGAGATCGGTGATCGGAATGCCGGGCAGACCGAAGATGGTGTCAATACCATTCAATTTAAGGGCATCGATGACCAGGTGAAACCCGTCGGTCGTTTCTTGTGCGGATGCGTCGGTTGTCATGTTGAGGTGTCTCCTTCGGATTCCTGTGAAGACTTGCGGATGCTATTAAAAGCTGAATACGCAAGTGGCATTAGCTGTTTTGCATCCGCCCGTGTTGTGTGAGGATTATCATTCGCGCTCGCAAGCTTGCCCGTTGACCCCGGTCAACTTTCGAAAAGTATTGCATGGGGGAAGCCTGATGAGGTCGATTAAAAACCGGATGGAAATGCTGTGACATCGTTACTGAGCCATCCTGAGCGAAGAATCATCGCCGCGCAGCTCAATCAAAACGAAGTGCTCAAGGCCCTGACCGAGAGTGATCGCGCCGAGCTTGAAACGCATCTTGAGGTCATTGATGGCAATAAGGGCGACTTTTTGCTGCGTCAGGGCGTTCGCGAGATGGAGCAATATTTCATTGTCGAAGGCGTGTTGAAACGCGTGGTGTCCAACCCCGAGGGGAAGGAGATGATTCTGCGGTTTGCCGCCGAGGGCGACATGGAAACGAGCTATGCCGCGTGGCGCATGGGTGCACCGACGCCGTACGGCATTGTTTGCGTGACCAAGGCGCGCGTGGCACGCTTGCCGTTGCCGCAATGGGTTGAGTTTCTGGAACGACGTCGGGTGTCGAAAGACTTGTTTGAAAGCGCCGTGATGCGGCTTATGACTGAGGTCATGAGCCACACCATTACCCTGCATTTGCTCGACGCACCGGGTCGCGTACACCGCTTTTTGCGCAAACGCCCCGACTTGGTGGAGCGCATTCCGCAAAAGCAATTGGCGGCGTATTTGAACCTTTCCGCCGAGACCTTGAGTCGCCTCAAACAGCGCGGAAAGATTTGACCCATCAGCCAAAAAACCCCGCACTAGCGGGGATTTTTGAGTCCGCATGATGTTTAGCTTTCGCCTGCAATCCGCTTGCGAATGATCGGACGCAGCACATAGAGCGCCAGCACCGCTGCAACGATGTCCGCACCAGCCGCAATGTAGTAAGGAACCGAGAACGAGCCGGCGTACATGGCGGCAACGGCAGCTGCGCCCCAGCCTGCCAAAATCGCCGACATACCTTTGGCTGTGTACAAAATTCCGTAGTTGGCCGATGAATTTTTGGGGCCGAAGACGTCGCCAGTGATCGCTGAGAAAAGCGCGTAAATCTCACCCCAGGCCAAGAACACAAACGGCATGAGCAACATAAAGGCGATGGGGCTGCCGGAGATTTGCGTCATCAGGAAAATCAGCACGCCTTCAAGCGTAAAGGCAAAAGCCATGGTGTACTCGCGACCAACGCGGTCGGACACTGCGCCCCACATGATGCGAGCAAAGGCGTTCATGACACCGGCGATGGTGGCGGTCAACGGAACGATGGCGATGCCCATAAAGGTGGCGTCAGCCACGTTGAGCGACTTGGCGATCTGCGACATATTGCCTGTCGTCATCAGCCCGCCCGTGCACACCATCAGGAACATGGCATACATGATGTAGAACTCTTTTTGCGACATCATCTGACCGGAAGTAAATTCCCGACGCGTCTGAACCACGGCCTTAGGTTGAACCCAATTTGCAGGCAGCCAGCCTTTGGGCGGATGACTCAAAATCAGCGCGCAAATAATGGCGACGATACCTTGGCCGATGCCCCACCACGTCATCGCACCCGCCCAGCCCAAAGATGTGATGGTGGCGTTGATCGGGATAAGCGTCAGCGCCGATCCGCCGCCGAAACCGGCAGCGGTCAGGCCCGCGGCAAGGCCGCGCTTGTCCGGAAACCACTTGACAGCGTTAGCCACTGTCGCGATATAGATGATGCCCGCCCCGGTGCCAGCTAGTACGCCGTAAAAGATGTACAAGTGGAAGAGCGATGTAGCGAACAGGCCGCCGCCCACCCAACCCATCGAAATCAAGATCGCACCAATGATCATCAGTTTGCGAATACCAAACTTGTCAATGAAGTAGCCCGCCAGTGGCACCGGCCACGTCTCAAACAAAATAAATAACGTGTAGATCAGGGCGATGTCGGAATACGGCACGCCTTTGAACGATTCCTTTAGGCCGGGTGTGAATAAAGTAAACGCATACTGAAAGTTCGAAATCACGATCATCTCCAGCACGCCAGCAGCGAGCTGGAACCAGCGGTTGCCGGAAATCGGCCCCAGCGTCTGAATTGCAAGATCAGGTTGCGCGGTAGTTGTTGTCATTGTCATCCTCCTACAGATAAAAATTATGGGCGTACGCTGCGTCTGGCGATGAAGCGACACCAGAGCAAGTTCGAAACCGCCAGATAAGGTTAAGCTATTTCCGACCTTCACGGTCTTGACTCGGGTCAAGATTGTCGAGTAGGTGACTACGGGGTTTCCCCTCGGTGGATTTGATCGTCGTGGCGTCAACGCGTCAGCGTTCGTTGACAGTTTCGATAGCCAGACGAAGCGTATGCCCGGCACTGCAAGGGGCGCTTGAACCGACACTGCGAGGCGAGCTTGGGCGCGATTGTGAATTGCTGACGCAGTCGTCCAACTCAAGTCACCGACAATTAGGTTTCGCTGACCGACAGACTCTTTCATGGAATACATCAACGCTTGGTTTTTGGGCTACATCGCGCTCGGCGTCGTCGTCGGCTTTCTCGCCGGGCTTTTGGGAATCGGTGGCGGCATGACGATGGTGCCGGTGCTCGCGTTCATGTTTCCGGCGCAGGGCTTTCCGTACGAGACACGCTTTCAGGTGATCCTCGCCACCTCAATGGCGACGATTATTTTCACTTCGATTTCATCGCTGCGCGCCCATCACGCCAAGGGCGCAGTTAACTGGCGCGTGTTGGGTTTGATGACGCCGGGCATTGTTGTGGGCGGATTGCTGGGCTCGCGCGTGGTGTCGCATTTATCGACGGCGTTTCTCGCGATCTTTTTCATCTGCTTCATGTTCTATAGCGCGACGCAGATGCTGATTAATTTCAAACCAAAGGCAGCGCGTACTTTGCCCGGTGCTGTCGGCATGAGTCTGGCGGGCGTGATTCTGGGATTTTTGTCAGCGATGGCGAGCGTGGGCGGTGCGTTCTTCGCGATTCCTTTTTTGACCTGGTGCAATGTGCCCATTCACAACGCGATTGGCACGTCGGCAGCGCTCGGATTTCCGATCGCGCTATTCACCACGATTGGCAACGTGTTCAACGGCTGGGGCGTGGCTAACGTGCCGCAGCCGTCGCTCGGATTTGTCTATTTGCCTGCGCTAGTGGGCATCTCGATTGCCAGCGTTCTGGTGGCACCGTATGGAGCGCGGCTCGCGCACCGATTGCCGGTGCAGACGCTGAAGCGGAGCTTCGCGGTGATGCTTTATTTGCTGGGTGCGAAGATGCTTTGGGGCGTGCTAACAGGGTAGATTTTGGCAACAGCTTTACGCTGAAATGACCGTTTTATTGGGGCTATTGCGTGATTAGACTATTTATCGACTATTAACGTTTTGACGTTCTAGCCCCTGATAAACCGTCATTATGCGCAAAAGCTGTTAGTTGCAATTTATGCGCTGACGAGTGATTTTGAGAGGTAGCTCCACTCCGCGTCGGAAACCGGAGTAATCGACAAGCGGTTGCCGCGTTGCAGGATGCGCATCTCGGCCAGCTCCGGCACGGCCCGCAGCGACGCGAGCGGGATGAGATTGATCTTTTTCACGAACGCCACCTCAACGCACACCCATTGCGGGTTCTCGGGCTTTGACTTCGGGTCGTAGTGCTTGTTTTTCTTGTCGAACTGGGTGACATCCGGCGCGGCTGCTTTGGCCACCTTGCAGATACCGGCAATGCCTGGCTCGGGGCAGCTGGAGTGATAGAAAAACACCTGATCGCCGAGCTTCATGTCGTCCCTCATGAAGTTTCGCGCCTGATAGCTGCGCACACCGAACCACGCGCTTTGCCTGTCGCGCTTCAAGTCATCGATGCTGTACTCGCCCGGCTCCGATTTCATTAACCAGTAGGTCATGCGTTTCTCCTCTCCCACACAAGCGAAAGGAGTCCGCAGACTCCCTTCATGAAAATTCAGACTCCCGCGAATGCCGCAGCGGCCGTCACCTTGAACCGGGGTTCAAGAGTGGATGCTCCACCGCGACTACAAGGTACAGCTGGCGACCCGAAAGCTTTCGCTTTAGGGAAGAGCCGCGCACACGGCAGCGATAGAAGAGCATCCTCGCGACAAGCGCATTGGTACAAAGAATCTTCGACCGCCACACACACCGCAGGAGCACTTCGGATTCTACGCTTGTTGTTTGCGGAAACCAGTGGGTAAAAGGACGTTAATTTGGAAGTGATGCAGCGAGCGCTCGCTTCAGATTTGCCGTCATCGTCAGCAGGCGAGATTCGACACGAGGATCGGCCTCAACAGCCGGGTTGGTGGCCGCCAACTCAAGCGCAGCCAGCAGCAAAACACGCTCAATTTCAGCGGTCGGCTGCTTCTGCGCAATCACCGCACATTCGGCCTCAACAATGGCAATGGCCTCGGCCAAAGCAGCGCGCTCGCCCTCAGGCGCACCAATGCGAAACTGGCGACCATGAATATTGGCTTCGAGCGTCGTACTCATGCCGCTTTTTCTTGCGGCAACGTGTCGGTAGCCGTTTGCGGCAAGCGCTCAGCCACGACACGCAGTTTGTGCCCCGCAGCACGCATGCGGTCGGTCTGCTCGGCAAGCGCAGCGCGCAGGCGTGCGTTTTCATCAGACAGCGCCAACAATCGCGCTGTCACGGCATTCAACGCGGTTTCGAGTTCATCGAGGCTTGAGGTCATCTCTCAACTATATCAAGCAGCGACCGCGTCTGCTTGCGGCGCCGTCAGTTGCGTGTGACTGGGCGCGAGATGCGTGTCGAGCGCCGTGTAAACCACCGCGAGAATTTCCAGCGCCTCAATGCCGCCCGGCGTTGGCAGCATCACGCTGTCGCCCTCACGATTTTTCGTCAGCGCACGCGCGATGGGGCTCACCCAGCTCACATAGCCACGCTGCGGATCGACCTCGTCCAGCCCCACAATAGAAATCGTCTTTTCTTCGCTACGCTGATTCACCACACGGACCGTTGCGCCAAAAAACACCTGATCGGTGTCACGCGTCGTCGGATCAATCACTTCCGCAGCGTCCAGCCGTTGAACCAGATAGCGCATGCGCCGATCAATCTCACGCAGGCGCTTCTTGCCGTAAAGGTAATCGCCATTTTCGCTGCGATCACCATTGCTTGCCGCCCACGACACCACACGCGTTACCTCGGGACGATCCACCGTGATCAGATGCTCAAGCTCAGCCTTCAACCGACCGTGGCCGCCCGGTGTCATGTAATTTTTGGTGCCCGCAGGCAACGCCGGAAGGACGATCTCTTCGTGGTCATCCGGCGCATCAGGATTTTCTTTGGTGAAGGCTTTGCTCATAGTCGTCCCAAAGCGCACTAGGCAACCTCGGGACGCAGATGATAGTGGAGTTAGTGCTTGAGCGCCTGCCGAACCTGATCGATGGATTCGCACATCGCTTGCACCGCGCCGAAGGTGCGAAGCGTCGGACGATGCAACAGCGCGCCGTCCACGGCGACGATGCGCTGTCGTGCCGTCGCCGCCGGAAACAGCTGGCGCGTTTGCCACTCGACAACCACTGCATCTACGAACTTTGCGTCCGCGAGCACCACAGCGTCCGGCTGTGCCGCCAGCACTGCCTCGTACGACACCTCCGGCGCGGGCAGCGCCAGTGCACCGAATACATTTTCGGCACCACACACTGCCAGCGCTTCGCCGATCACATGTTTGTCGGTCAGCGTGAACAACCGACCCGACCCGAGTTGGTAGAACACGCGTAATTTTCGTGCGGCAGCAAAGCGTTTGCGCAATGTATCGACCCGCTTGTCGGCCTCATTGGCTCGTTGCAGGGCGGCCTTTTTTGCATCGCTGTTGCTCGCCCATTCGCCAAATCGTCGCACTTCCGCCGTGATACTCGCTAGCGTCGAAAGTTCGCTCACATGCACTGGAATATTGAAGCGTCTCAACGCATCAATGTCCGCCGCGCGATTGCCGCTCGGCCATGCCACTACGACATCCGGTTTCAACGCTACAACGGCTTCGACGTTGGTGCCGCGATAGCCGCTGACTTTTGGCAACTGCTTCACGTCATCAGGGTAGTCGCAGGATTCGCTCACCGCCACCACCTTGTCGCCCGCGCCCGCCGAGAACAGCAGTTCAGTGGCGTGCGGGGACAAGCTGATGATGCGCTGCGGTACGGCCAAGGCTTGCGGCTGCGCCCCGACCACGGTTGCCGCGCTGAGAACCGCAAACGCAGCGACGTAGACAAAAGCGCAACAGCGCATAGCGATTACCGATCAACCGCCAGCGTTAACCAGACGCGGCGACCGCCGGTGGCATAGCCATACGCGAGCTGATAGTCGCGATCCGTCGCGTTCTCCACACGCACGCCCAAGCGTACGCCGGGCCACACTACTTTCGATGCGTAAAGATTGATCAGCGCGTAGCCCGGCAACACGCGGCTGTTGCTAGCGTTGTCGTAGCGTTTGCCCGATGCCAGCAACTCAACGCCGGTGCTGATACCAAAAATATCACCGCTCACCTTGAACGCGCCATGTTGACGTGCGCGCCGAGCGAGGTCCTTGTCTGTCGTCGTATTTTTCGGATCACCGAAATCAAGGCTACCGTCCAACGTGAAGCCACCGACACGCGTTGCGCCTGCGAGCGTTACGCCCTGAAGCCGTGCCTTCAGAACGTTCTGCGGTGCGCAATTAAAGCTCGCGTCGCACTGGAACAGAATCAAATCGCGCACATTGTTTTGATAGGCCGTGGCGCTTGCCTTCGATGCCCCACTCGACCATTGCAGACCGAGATCAATGTTCTGCCCACGTTCTGGTTTCAGGTTCGGATTGGCGTAACCGGGATAGTAGAGATCGTTAAACGTTGGTGCCTTGAAGCTCGTGCCCGCATTGAGCGTGGCCCTCAGTGCGGACGACAATCGATAACCGAGACCGCCGTTAACCGTTGTACGGGTGCCATATTGGCTGCTGTCGTCGATGCGAACCGACGTGTTCAGGCGCAGCGCATCGACCGACCAGTCGCCACCAAGCACCGCGCTCGTAGTGCGGCGCGCAGTGACTGGCAGCACGTCGCTGCCGCTTACCGATTCGCGCCGCCATTCGAGTGCGCCGAGCAGATTTAAGTTCGGACTCATCCGCAACGTGTTCTGCCAACCGAGCTGATCGTTGTGCGTTTGGTAGTTGCCAGGAAACGCCGAAATGAAGGCCGACTTCTCGCCGCCGGTGCCGACGCGCAGCGTACTCAGCCACGCGTTGGTCGCCTGAATTTCTGCCACGCCGCCGATGTTGCTGACGGTGGAGCGGACGCGATCATCAAAATTATTGCTCCCGTCGTACTGCGCGTTACCGCGCGTCTCAAAGCCCGCGACGGAGAGTTTCACGCTTTGCGACGGGGCAAGATTGCCGCTGAGTTGCACGGTATTGAAGCGGTAGCCGTCGCGATCCGGGTTGTAGCTGAAGTCGCTCTTGTTGACGATAGCGTTGTAGCCTTTGCTTGCGTTTTGCGCCAAAGTCACAGTTGCGCCATTCGCTGCATCGCCGATGCCCGCGTTTACGCTGATTTGGCTCGAGCGCCATTCGCCCAGCGCCGCTCGCACTGAGACGCCACGATCACGTCGCGTGAAAATCTGGATCACGCCACCAACTGCGTCTGCGCCATACAGGCTGGCAGCAGGGCCGCGCAATACTTCGATGCGCTCTATCTGGTCGATGTTGATACTTTGCAGCGAAGAAAGCCCGCTAAACGATGAACTGATGCGTTGTCCGTCGATCAGCACTAACGTTTGATTGCTATTAGCGCCACGCAGAAAGACTGACGGCGTTGCACCGGGTCCATTCACGGACAGTTCAACGCCGGGCAGCATGCGCAGTGCATCAGTGATGTCCACTACACCCGCCTCGCGCAGTGCAGCGCCATCCACGACGGAGACATCGCGCAGCGTGGCCACCAAAGGTTCGGTAACACGCGAAGCCGTCACCACGACTGGCTCCAGTTTGTTTTGCGCATGCGCGGGCACCGCAGAGCCGACCGCTAAGGCGGCAGTGACCAGTGGCAGGGCGAAGGAAGCGAAACCTGTTTGCGCTCGGAAAGTAGAAAAATTTTGCATGACATTCCTGAAAGACCAAGCCCTCCGCTCGGCAAGCTTTGATTGCTTGCTGGCTGGAAATTCAGGAAAGAGAATGCATACGAAACCGGGGCAACTTTAAAAAAGCGGACGGACGCAGCATTCGCTTCAGTGTGCTTCCCCGCACAGTTCGCATGAGTTTCATCGCCTGAGGAAGACGACAAAAAAGCCTGGCCGGTCTCCGGACTTGATCGCCGCGCTTCGGGTTGCGTCTTCCCAAAACTTGCGTTTCAGTGACTCTATGCAACCTGCGTTGATGCGATTTACCGTTGCGGGGGCAGTAGCGGAATAGTCACGTAATCATGACGCACCGCTTTCCCGTTTCACTCGTCGGCGCGTCTTCGACGCGCTACAAGCACCTTGCTCCGGCGTGAGTTTAACAGGGGCATGCAACAATTCTTCCATGCCCTCATCTCTGCCAACGGCTCCCGGCGATTTCCAGCGATACCGACGACTGCTCGGTTATGCCAAACCGTATCGCGGGCGGCTGGTCGCGGGCACGCTGATGCTGGCGCTGGTTTCACTGCTGGAGCCCGTGATCTCAATCGCTTTTTCGCGCATTCTTGATCGCGCGTTTGTAGCTGACGGCGCTGCAACGGCTGCGCTGACTGTCGCCGATCCGAGGGCACCCAGTGCGCTCACCCAATCGTTTCTAGCGCCGCTGACCAACGCACTGGATGCGCTTCCGATTCTGTGGTTTCCGCTGTTGCTGGTCGCGATTTTTGCACTGCGCGGTATCGCCAATTTTCTTGGTGATCTGGCGCTGCATTGGGTGGCCAGTCGTGTCGTATTCGATTTGCGTGGCGTCGCGTTTGCGCATTTGCTGCGATTGCCAGTAACTTTCTTTGATCGCAATGCAACAGCAGAACTAACCTCGAAAATTACCTACGACACCCAGCAAGTCGGGGCTGTTACAAGTCAAGCTCTGACGACGCTGGTGCAGGATTCGCTCAAACTCGTCGTCGCGCTGGTGCTAATGGCATCGGTCAGCTGGAAGCTGACGCTGGGCGTGTTCGTAATCGCGCCGATTGTTGCCGCGATTGTGCGCATGCTGACCAATCGCTTGCGTGCTGCCAGCGTCGCTTTGCAGGCGCAAATGGGTGAGCTGTCGCGCTTCACCGATGAGGGTTTGAGCAATCAGCGCTCAGTGAAGATTTACGCGGCCTTCGATCAAATGATCAAAGCCTTTTCCAAACGCAGCAATCGCGTTCGTCGCACGATCATGAAGCAGGAAACGGCGAACGCAGCGAGCGCGCCGCTGATGCATCTGGTCGTATCACTTGCTATCGCCGGAATCGTTGCGATGGCAATACAGGAAGGCCAGCGCGGCGCGATGACCGCAGGTGATTTCTTCGTGTTTTTCACAGCGCTGTTGTCGTTGTTGCCACCGATGAAAAGTTTGTCTTCCATCAACGCGGTGTTGCAGCGTGGTCTGGCTGCGGCTACCAGTATCTTCGCTGTACTGGACGAGCCTGCAGAGGCGGCCGTGCCTGCTGGCGTCGCGCAACATTTGAAGGGAAACATCAGATTCGACGCCGTGACGGCCCGTTATGCCGGACGTGAGGTCGATGCCCTGACCGATGTTTCGCTTGATATCACGGCGGGAAAACACGTCGCCTTTGTCGGTGCGTCCGGCAGTGGAAAGTCCACTGCGATGGCGCTGCTAGCGGGCTTCTACAAGGCGCAAGCGGGCGATGTCAGTGTCGACGGCGTATCGATCAACGATATCGGCACTGCCGCGTTGCGCAGCAACGTCTCGCTTGTCGCGCAGGACGTGTTGTTGATTAACGATACAGTCGCCGCCAACATTGCGTTTGGCGCGGTTGCCGACGTGATCGACGCTTCGCGCGTGCAATGGGCCGCTCAAGCGGCTGGCGCATCAAGCTTCATCGAGACGCTGCCCGGTGGCTTTGATGCCATCGTGGGCGAAGGTGGTGGTCTGCTCTCTGGCGGACAGCGGCAGCGAATATCCATCGCACGAGCGCTCTACAAAAAGGCCCCCATCGTGTTGTTTGATGAAGCGACCTCAGCGCTCGACACCGAGTCGGAGCGTTTGGTGCACGACACGTTGCGAATCCTCGGACGCGATCACACGGTGGTGCAGATTGCGCATCGCCTGAGCACCATTCGCGACGCCGATGAGATTTTTGTATTCGATGGCGGGCGCGTGGTCGAGCGCGGCACCCACGCGAGCCTTACGAAACAGGCGGGTGTGTATGCCCGTTTGCTTGCCCGACAGGCGGACTGAAATCGATCACCCATTGCTTCAGAGCGGCGCGCACGTCTTTCGGTGACGCCTGATTCAGCCACACCGCAAGTGCCTCAAGATCAATCGCCACGTCGCGCTCCGTGATGACTCGACGCACTTTGCTGTGCTCGGTTTCGACAAAACGCTCGTCATCCCCAGTCAATTCCTCGTGCATCTTTTCGCCTGCACGCAATCCGGTGTAGACGATGGCAATCGAATTCGCAGTGCCCTTCGACAGACGAATCAACTCTTCTGCAAGCTCAACGATGCGAACCGGTTCGCCCATATTCAAAACATAAAGCGAGCGCCGCTGCCCCATCAGTCCGGCCTGAATGACGAGCTGCGCAGCTTCTGGAATTGACATGAAGAATCGAGTCATGTCGGCGTGCGTAACCGTGACCGGCCCACCCGCAGCGATCTGTTCGCGGAACTTCGGAATGACGCTGCCGTTGCTGCCCAACACATTGCCGAAACGAACGCCGACGAATTGAGTGGGCTCGGGCGGCAAACTTAATATCGCAAGCTCCGCAAGCCGTTTGCTGGCCCCCATGACGCTCGACGGGCGCACCGCTTTGTCGGTCGACACGAGGACAAATTTCTCCGCACCGATTTCACGCGCGCACTCCGCTGCCACCATCGTGCCGAACACATTGTTGCGAACCGCCTCCCATGCGTTCACCGATTCGGTGAGCGGGACATGTTTATACGCCGCCGCATGGAAGACCACGGCAGGCCGCTCTGCGGCAAAAATTTCACGCATTCGTGTGCGGTCACGCACATCGCCCACGTAGACTTCAAGCCGCTCGATTGGCATGCGGGTTATCATAAATTCGCTCACGACATGCGATGCAAATTCCGAGATGTCCACCATGATCAGCTTGCTAGGGTGAAAGCGGGCGACCTGATTACAAAGCTCAGTGCCAATCGATCCGCCCGCACCGGTGATGAGCACCGTTTTTCCTTTGAGCCAGTTTTCAATCCCTGAGGTGTTGAGTGTGATCGGATCACGCCCAAGCAGATCTTCAAGCTCGATGGCGCGCAGTTTTGCCAGCGATGAATCTTCCGACAACAGCTCGTCGTAGGACGGCACGGTTAATGTGATGAGATGAGCTTCGGCCGCAAGTGCAACGGCGCGGCGGCGCGCTTCATGATTGGCGTTCGGCATCGCGATGATGGCGTGACGTGCGCCGAAGCGTTTCGCCACGGCGGGTGCCTGATCAATCGAGCCGACGACACGGGTGTCGTGCACGCGCGCGCCAATCTTCGCGTGATCGTCGTCAAGCAAAGCCACGACATGCCACGTTTCCGACTTTGCCAATTCGCTCACCAGACGGGCGCCAGCGGCCCCTGCGCCTAGCACTAGAACCGGCTCCCCCTTTACCGCAGCCAAGCCATACAAGCGATGCTCTCGCCAACTGCGGTACGCAAATCGCGCGCCTCCCATCAGTACGATTAGCAAAAACGGCTGCAACACCAGCACAAAGCGCGGCCAGATAAACGTATCGGGCCGCACCAATGCAAAAAGCACTGCTGTGCCGGCCGCTGCCATAAACGCGCCGAGCACGATCCGCCGCAAATCTGCGAGGCTCGCGAAGCGCCAGAGTCCTTGATAGAGCCCCATTCCAACAAAGACGAGCGCATGGACGGGGATCACAAACGCCAGGCTGCGTGCAACATCCATGCTTGTGAAATTAGCGGCATCGATATTGAAGTTGAAGCGTGCCCAGAACAGCAAAGACCATGCGGCGGCGGCGGCGGCGAGGTCGTACAGCAGGGCCAGAAATGCGCGCGGATTGATCAACAAATTGGGCCGTTTGCGCACGGTCCACTCAGTTCCCGCCAAATAGACCAGCGCATAGAGCGCCACGGCAGCCAACCCAAGCCAGCTCTTATCCAGACGAAGCCCATACGCAACGGCAAGCGAAAGGAGGTTCCAGCCGACAATCCACATCAATACGCCGTGATGACCGAGGCCAGAAAGCACTAACCGCTGGTAGAGATGGTCACGATGCGGCGTCAATGGGTTGCGTCCAGCCAGCGTTCGCCGCAGCAAGGTATACGTCGCGTCGGCCCAACACGGTACGAACAGCGCCAGCGGAACGGCAACGCTCCAAAGATTATCGTTAACGCCTTGAATCCCGAGCGCCGCCAGCGTCAGCCCCAGCACCGTAGAGCCGCCATCGCCCATGAATATCCGCGCAGGCGGCAAGTTGAAGCAAAGAAACCCCGCTGCCGCCGCCGCAACGACCCCTGCACTGATAGCGACTGACGAATCGGTGTTTGCCGATAGCGCAAGTAATGCCAGGCCAAGCCCGCCCGACACCGCAGTTGCGGCGGCAACGCCATCAGCACCGTCCATGAAATTGAACAAATTAATGGACCAAATTACGGCGATTAGCCAAAGTATCGCGATAACTGGCGTAAGTTGCTCCCCCGTCGAAACAACCAGTGCCGCCGCGATTCCATGCAAAGCCAGTCTGACCCATGGCGCTGTGCCTTGCCAATCATCGCAAGCAGAAATCGCCCAGACAATCACGATGGCGGCGACGAAATTAGCGGACGCACCCACCCAGACTAATCCGAACAGCGCAGCAGCCGCGATACCCAAACCCCCGCCTCTTGGGATCGGAAAATCGTGAAGCGAGCGCTCACTTGGCAGGCTGACGGGGCTGGGCAACTGACCGCGCAACATTGCGTGGCAAACGCCAGCGCTGATCGCCAGACACAGGCCCAAGATCAGCCACAAAGTCATCATAAAAACTGTTTCATTTCAAAGAGTTAGCATACATTGCTGAGCTGCCCGCCGCGTTAAATATCGCATCCGGCGCTCACCGTCGTTTGTTGCAAATTGACAACAGCAACTGCCCACCGTATAGCGCATCAAAGCCGAATAAAGTTGGACGAATGAGCGCTATTTGGCAGAATTAAAGCAGCTTCCGAGATTACGTCGGAAGAAAAATTGTTGGCGCGCATCTCCCGCAAGGGAGAAAGGTGCCTGACGTTAAATACTGAGGAGAGACTGTTATGAACAAGAAACTCGTTGCTCTGGCATTGAGCGCGGTCGCGGCCGGGATGGCTTCGGCGCAAACTGCAAACGTTACGCTTTACGGCATTGTTGACACCTATATTGCGTCTGAGCGCATTGGTGGCGGTGTCGTCCCCGCTGCGGGAACCACGCCGGCCCGGTCGGTCGCAGCAGTGAGCACTACGCTCATGAACGGTGGCGGCCTGGCCGGTTCGCGCTGGGGCCTTCGCGGCTCTGAATCGCTCGGCGGTGGCTTAAATGCAATCTTCACGCTCGAAGGCGGTTTCGCTAGCGATACCGGCGCCTTGGGTCAAGGCGGACTGCTGTTTGGCCGTCGCGCGTTTGTTGGTTTGAATGGTGGTTTTGGTACCGTGACCCTGGGTCGCGATTACTCGCCTAACTTCTTCGTCATGTGTAACAGCGATGACACCTTCGGTGGCTGCCTGACCGGCATCTCCGCTGTTGCCAACATGGGCGGATTCTTCGCCAACACATTGCGTCAAAACAATCAGGTCAAGTACAGCACGCCTAGCTTTGGTGGCCTCACTGTTTCCGGCGCATGGGCACTCGGCGAAGTTAACGGTAGTACAAGCGCTGGCCGTACTATTGGCGGTAATGTTGAATACAAAAATGGCCCGATCTACGTGGGCGTAGGATTCAGCGACAACAAGAATGGCGTTGGTCCTTACACAGGCGAATTCGCCGGTCTGGCAGCAACAGTCGCCCCGGGCGCTGTGTCTAACAAGCAATACATTTTCGGTGCGACGTACAACTTCGGCGTTGCTTACGCTGGCGTTACGTACATTCAAAACAAGAACTACGCTGGCGTGAAGACCAAGCCGCTGATCGGCAGCGTTACGGTGCCTTTCGGTGCCGCTCGCATTGGTCTGCAATTGGCTCAATCCAAGCGCGACGGTGGTGCCAAGCAAACCAGCTTTGGCTTGCTCGGCGAATACGATCTGTCCAAGCGTACCGAACTGTATAGCGCCTATGTGCAGTGCAAAAACAAAGGTCTGACCTGCGCTGCAGACGGTAACGTGCTTGCCTCGACGGCGACCTTGAACAACCAGTCAGCTAGCGTGTTTGCCTTAGGCGTGAAACACAAGTTCTAATCGCGTCTGCGATCTGATCAGAGCGGCGTCGCCGGTTGTAGCAAACGCCGCCGCTCGAATAAGGTTGTTCGCATCGTGTTTAAAAAATACAAAGGTTAAATTATGAAATTCACCAAGACAGCGCTTGCTGTTGCCGCCATTGTGGGTTCGGTAGGTGCTGCGGCGCAAACAGCGAACGTTACGCTCTACGGCTACATCAATACGTCACTTGAATCCAATCGTGGATCGCAAGGTGCGAACACCGTTGGCAAAACGCCAACCAGCTTGACGGTCAACCGCATGCAGTCGAGTTCTTCGCGTTTCGGTCTTCGCGGTCGTGAAGAGCTTGGCGGCGGTACGTATGCGCTGTTCCAGCTAGAAAATGGCTTCAACAGCGACGACGGTGGCATTCCTGCGCAAGCGGCGACTGCTGCCATTCCCTCGGGCAACGGCGCGGCTGTGCTGTGGGGGCGCGAGCTGTGGGTCGGTCTCGGCGGTGGCTTTGGCGAAGTCAAAATCGGATACGGTTTGACACCGTACGATGACGTGCTGGGTTTAGCTCACCAAAACATCGGTTCGACGGGCATGCAGAACCGTAACAATGGCGTTTCTGGCGGCCCTGGTTTCGCAACGAACCAACTGTTCACGGGCTATGGGCGTGGCGGTGTGGCATTCAGCGAGTCGCAAGGTAACTTTGACGCGCGTGCTGCCAATGCGATCAGCTACGCCTCCCCGAACATGGGTGGCCTCACAATCCGCACGATGTACTCACTGGTTCAGGAATCCGCAGCAACGCCACGTGCGCGCCTGTGGGATACCGCGGTTATTTACTCGAACGGTCCGATCACGGCTGGTGCGACATACGCATTACATAAAGACTTCGGCGGACTCGCTGGTGTTGTAACCGGAAACCACGATCAAAATGCATGGCGCGTTTATGGTCGTTACGACTTCGGCGTAGCGCGTATTGACGGTTCGTATGACGTCTCGAGCTACAAGCTGCCAACAGGCACGCTCAAAATGAAGTACTTTGACACGGCGGTTCAGGTGCCTTTCGGCGCAAGCACGGCCAGCTTGCAGTACAGCCAGCGTGATAACGGCGCTTCGTGGGCATATACCCCACCAGTGGGCTACGCTGCACCTACGGTCGCAACGCTGATCAGCCGTTGGACGATCGGTGGCGGGAAGCACATCTCGTTGGTTTATGACTACGCCTTCTCGAAGCGTACGCAGGTTTACGCGTACTATTCTTCAATGAAGAATGAGACTGGCGGCAAGGTAAACACGCCAGCCATCGGCATCATCCACAAGTTCTAAGCTTTTGGATGGATGAAAAGAGGGCGCTTCGGTGCCCTTTTTTTACGACTAAAGAAAGTAGAACGCGTATGGATGCCCTAGTTTTTGCCTTTGATCGTGCAATAAGAACGCTAAGTGGTAGCGCGCAAGCGAGGCGCCCCAACCCTGCGGCCAATCTTGAAGCGCCGAATTTGTCAGACGATGTCCGCAAAGAATCGATCTCTCTCATGCGAGTGAATCACGCGGGCGAAGTCGCCGCACAGGCGCTCTATCAGGGGCAAGGGCTCACCGCCAGAACGCATGAAATTAGAAGCAAACTATCGCATGCGGCCGACGAAGAACTCGATCACCTGGCGTGGACACGCCAACGCTTGACCGAGCTAGGCGGACGCCCCAGCTTGCTCGATCCACTGTGGTACACGGGGGCCTTCGCGGTTGGAATCGTCGCAGGCGCGATCGGTGACAAGATATCGCTCAGCTTTCTGCAAGCGACCGAAGCGCAGGTAGAAGCGCATCTGGATACTCACCTAAATCGCCTGCCACCGGAAGACACCGCTAGCCGCGCCATCGTCGAGCAAATGAAGCGGGACGAGGCGCAACACGCTCAGACCGCCCGCGCCTTGGGGGCCGAAACCCTGCCGAATTCATTGCAAGCACTCATGCGAGTCTCCGCCAAGGTCATGACGACAACAGCCGCAATCGTCTAGGCGCTAGCCGGACAATTTGACGGCAATTTACAGGTTCGACGAACAGGCACCCCCAGATTGGCAAAACCACCTCAAATTGGCGTCGTTCCCACCACAAGCGGGAATCGAGAACGGTTGCGAACGCAATAGCGCAGACAACCCGCCTCGTGCGCCACTGCCTGCATCCCGTTGGCTGTTGCTGAGGATGACGCCGGACTATGAAGTCCGCGTGTGCCTTTTGAACTCCGGCGGAAAGCGAAACCAAACCGCAACGACGAGCACGCCAAACGCCGTGTAAGCCAGCACAAACGCCCACGGTGGCGCAGCGTAAAACAGCAGCCGCTGCAGCCAGTGCCCAATAAAGCTCTCGCTGTAATTGGCCGCAATGCCGGTGCCAGACTGCACCCGCAGCCACATTTCCAGCGTCGTTAACGGACAGGTGATTCCGAGCCAAGCTTCAGCAATAACAATCGCGATAGCCGCCAGATGCACGAGCCGAAACCAAAGCGCATTAACCCAGCGCCAGTCGCTTAGGTTGCCGACAATGATCAAGACGAGGCCACCGACTACGAACAGCACTGTGGCGAAATGCAGGGCGAGGACGGCGTCTGCTAGGAGCTGAAATTGTCTGAACTCGAGCAATGGAAGCATGGTCGTTCGAGATATTGTGTGGTCACGACGAGCTCACGCGCGCTGGCCGACGATGTTCGTGCGCTATCGGGAGCAAAACGATCTCGAAAAGCGCAATGCTTCTCGTACATGAGCGCCTCAGTACAGCGTCGTAGTTCTAGCGCAACCTAGCGAAGCCTTGATTCGTCGTTCGACGCTAACACATTGGTTGCACAGTCCAGCGCTTCAAGTTTTTTCGACGATTGGTTACATTAACTGTTGAAGCAAAATTGGGAAGGCTGAGTTTACCGACCCACCGTACAAACTACCTGATTGTCGCGAGAGGGTCTACGCCAACGGCAACCGCAGCCGGGCAATCGTCCCGCCGCTTGCCCTCGGCAGCAAATCAAAACTCCCGCCATGCCATTGCGCAAGCCGCTCGACCAGCGCCAGGCCGAGGCCCGCACCGATGACACCACCGCGCGCCTGATCGCCGCGTACGAAAGGTTGTTTGAGCCGTTCTACGTCGTCGGCGGCGACGCCCGCACCAGCGTCAAGCACATCGATCTCCGCGATCGCGCCGTCGCGGCTGAGCGCGAGTTCGACTGGCGGTTCACCGTAGCGATGTGCGTTTTCGATGAGGTTCATGAGCATGCGTTCGAACGCTGCGGGAAAGGTGTTGACACAGAGCGCGTCACTGCCGGGCGACCATTGCACCGACAATGAGCGCGACTCTGCTTTCGCGGCGACTGCGCTTAGCGATTCGCGAACGTCAAGCCGAATCGGGGCTTCCTTTGGATTGCCTCGTGCGAAGTCTAAAAACTGCGTAACGACGCGATCAATCTCATCGATGTCGGCAGCCATTTCGCGGCGGCTCTGCGGGTCGTTGACTGCCATTTCTCCGGCGAGCCGCAAGCGCGTGAGCGGAGTGCGAATGTCGTGCGAAATGCCTGCGAGCATGGTGCTTCGATCACGCTCCAGGCGCTCCAGATTGGCCGCCATGCGGTTGACGTTGCGCGCGACACGGGCGATCTCTGTGGGGCCATCTTCGGGTAGCGGATCGGGACGTTTGCCGACGGCGACTTTGTCTACTGCGTCGGCCAAATCGGCGAGCGGTCGCGACAGGCGTCGCGCGAACCAGAGCGTTGCGGCGAGCAGTATCGCGAGCAGGCTACCGAGCGTGAGCAACAGCCGCATCGGCACTTCGCCCACCTCAACATTGCGAATCGGGATGCCCGCCCACACGGCACGCGCGCCCTGTTCACCAAGCTTGAGCCTTATCCAAACAACGGGCTGATCGAGCCGCATGCCGAGACGGATTTCCGTGTCGCGCCCCAATTGTTCCTGCAGTTTCTCCACTAGCGGAGCGAGTGCTGGCCCGCGTGGCACTTGCCCGATTTCTGGTCGACGATCTGTGGGGATCAACATCACACCGTATTCGCGTCCAAGTCTTTGCAGTTGCAGCTGTGGACGACTAGCGGCGTCGTCAGTGGCCACCTTGGCAAGCGTGGCGCGCAGGGCCTCGATCTGCTCCATCTTTGCTTCGGTGAAATTGCGCGCGATTAACGTGGCGCGATCCTGACGGAACAGAAAGACCATAGCGAGCACGGCAACAGCGAGCGCGATCATCAGGAGCGCCGCGAGCCGCCAGAAAAGGGTCTTAGGCATCGACAACCGTTTGATCAGGCACGAACACGTAGCCGCGTCCCCACACCGTCTGGATGTAGCGTGGTTTCGACGCGTCGGGTTCGACCAGCTTGCGCAGGCGCGAGACCTGCACGTCGACCGCGCGATCAAACACTTCATGCTCTTTGCCGCGCGCGAGCATCGACAACCGTTCACGCGTGAGTGGCTCGTGCGGATGCGTGACGAATACTTTGAGCATCGCGAATTCGCTCGTGGTGAGATCCTGGGCGTCGCCCTTGCGCGTCAGCACACGCGTGGAGAAATTGACTTCACACTCACCAAACGCAATCGGCTGGTCGGTCGGCAACGGCGCGCCCGGTGAAATTTCTGCGGCGCGGCGCAGCACGGCGTGAATACGCGCCACCAGTTCCCGCGGATTGAACGGTTTACTGAGGTAATCATCGGCCCCGGCGTCGAGCCCGTCGATGCGCTCGTCATCTTCTCCCTTCGCGGTAAGCATGATGACGGGCGTGCGATCACCCGCCGCGCGGATTCGCTTGCAAACCGAGAGCCCATCCTCATGCGGCATCATCCAGTCGAGCACGATCAGATGCGGCGGATCGCGCTCCAGTCGCCGCGACAAATCGCGCGCATCAGCCAGCGTGGACACGCGAAAACCCTGCTCGGCGAGAAAGCGCTGAAGCAGGTGGCGCAGGCGTTGATCATCGTCTACAACAAGAATGTGGTGGCTGGGGGCGGTCATGATGGGAACATAACAGACGCCCTAACCTGTAGAGCACAGCAATTACAAGTGTTTACAAAACCGCGTGTTCGCTACGGTGAACGGTGCGTGACAATTCTGCTCAAACTCAAACATCATCCCGGAGATCATCATGAAACCCCTAAAAAGCGTGGGCCGCATCGTGGCGATGCTTGTTCCCTTCATTCTCAGCGCTTCGCTGCCGACTTTGACGCAGGCGGCCGCTCCCGGACTGCCTGAAATTGGAATGCCGTTCGGCAACCATTTCGCCGCGATGAAGGCGAAGCTCAATTTGAACCCTGCGCAGGATGCACAGTATTCGGTCGCTTCACAGGCCACGATCAAGGCGATTGAGGCCGCCCGCAACGCGCGCTCCGCCTCTGCGGCCATCGCCAAAGCAGAGCTTGCCAAAGCTGATCCAGATTTCGGGCGTATTCTGATGTTGAGGGAAGAAGCTCAAGCTGCAACAGCCAGCGAGCGAAGAACCGCTATTTCGGAATGGGTCAAGTTCACCCAATTACTGTCTACGGAACAAAAAGCACTGATCAAAGGTCAACTCCTCGACCGCGTCTCTCGCGCCGACAAATTGCGTGAGAAGTTTCGCCAGCGGCACGGCGGGTAGCTCCCGTTTTGTCGGGAACGGATTTGTCGCGGTCGCGACTTGTTACGGTTAATGTGAATGCTCATGCCTAACACCCAGCCCCGGCTTGCCTCGGCTGGGTTTTTTATGAGCGCTGTTCGACGCTTAGCCAACGACAACTGATCGCGGCCCGATGCGCTTCTGGCAATGGCGATGACCCAGACGAAACAGCCTCATCCGATTTGCCAAAAACGAACAAGTCTAGCTATAATCGAGGGCTTCGGGACGTTAGCTCAGTTGGTAGAGCAGCGGACTTTTAATCCGTTGGTCGGCGGTTCGAGCCCGCCACGTCCTACCAGAAGACCAAAAATAATAAATTTAAGAATAACAAAATAAAAAGCCTGACATTGTCGGGCTTTTTTGCGTCTGTGCTCGTCATAAGTGCGCGGGAAGAGCGCTACTAAACCAGTGACGCCGCGCCCGCAGCACGCGCGTGCTGCTCGATAACTTCGCCGGCCAGCAGGCAAGGGTCTTCGCGGTATCGCCCCCCCGTCAGCGCTATCCGGGCGTGCGCGTTCAAGTCAGCGAAGGGCTCGTGCCGCGCAAGCTGCCCACGCTGCGCGACGGCTCGATTGATATCGCGCTGGTGGCCGCATTGGCAACGTGCCCACCGGAGAATTCGCGACGCAGCGCCTCGTCAGTGACGCACAAAAAATCGTGGCGCGCAAAGGCCACCCTGTCCTCATGCATCCGACTGCCGCCGCGCTCGCCCAATGCGAATGGCTGCTGTCCGGCCCGCGCCCCCGCGCCACGTCGGGGGACGCCGCGCTCACTCAAATGTTCGCGCGCGCTGGCGTCGGCCCGCCCACCCACGTCACCGGCACCGACGCGATGGCGGGCATTGCGCTGGTGCGCAACTCAAACCTCATCAGCGTCTTCCCGGCGCGTCTGCTGGCCGAGCGCGAGTGTCGCGACATTGTGGAGGTGCCGATTCAGTCGCTCGTGCTGCCGGACATCCAGCTCGTGCAGGTTGCGCTCGTTGATGTAGCGTTCACGCCCGCTGCGGCGTATTTTTCGCGATGTCTGGTTGACGCCAGCGCCGTGGCGTGAATCGTCAGGGAGTGCTTTGCCGGGGTATTTTTTCAATACAGCTTTATACACAAACCTATATTTTATAGGGGCTACTGTCGAAAAATGCTATAAGTCGACTATTAGACTAACCCGCTTCCAGCCCCTGATCGGTGGGGCTTTCAAGCAAGAGTTGTTGCACCTGCGAGCTACTCAGTCGAAGCCGAAATCGCGGGTCAGACGGGCGGTTAGGTTCACGCACGACGATGCGCATCGGCCAGTCGCCATCGATGACTTCGAGCAACGTGGTGCCACCTTTCGCGAGGGTGGGTTCGAACAGGACGCCAAGTTCAATCAGCGCGTACTCAACTTCTTTCGGATTTTCGGGCTTGAGCTCGATACGAATTTCGCTGCCCGCGTGCGCCCAACCTTCGGCGACGGGGCCGACCAGCACCGGTGAAAAACGCATCAACTCGCCCATCGCTTCGAGCGCAAATTCGCGTTGCGCGCGTAGCTGCACTACCCAAGCTTCGCCGCCGAAAAGCGCGTGATAGGTTTTGATTTCGGCGATGATTTCATCGTCCGACGGCAACCGTGTGCCGTGCGCCGACAGGTTCAATTCAGTCACCGCTTTACGCCGTGCGAGCGACCAGTCGGTCAACCCGGATTCAACAATGATGCGCGCAGCGACGGAGGCCAGCGATTCACGTTGATGCCCCATCAAAATAACTGTTGCCGCACTTCCTCATCCTGCTTGCTGCGCGTGCCTTCGTTGCCGGTCAGCGGATCGACAAATCGCTTGGGCGGGAATTCGGAGTAGTACCAGTCGGACACGCCGGCAGATGTCACAAGCGAGTCAACGTCGCTGCTGGCGCCAGTGGTTGCGCTGATGACACCTGACGGCGGCTTGAGGGGCGTTTCCGGTAGACCCTTCATGGCCGTTTTCATGTAATTGATCCAGATCGGCAGCGCGACGCCACCCCCGGTTTCGCGCTCGCCCAGCGACTTCGGCTGATCAAATCCGACCCACGCGACCCCGACCAGGGACGAATTGAAACCAGCGAACCACGCGTCAAAGCTGTCGTTGGTGGTGCCCGTTTTGCCCGCGAGATCGCTACGACCAAGGGTCATCGCCTTGGTCGCCGTGCCCGCGCGCACCACGTCGCGCAACAGCGTAGTCATGATGAACGCGTTCCTCGGGTCAATCGCCTGTTCGGCGTCTTTGCCAGCCACGGCAGGCGTCTCCTCGAAAATCACCTGACCTTTGTTGTCGACGATTTTTTTGATGAAGTACGGCTTGATGCGGAAGCCACCGTTGGCAAACACCGAGTACGCCGCCGCCATCTGCATCGGATTGGTTTGCCCGGCACCGAGCGCGAGCGTGAGATACGCCGGATGCTGCTTCGGGTCGAAGCCGAATTTACTGACATAGTCTTGCGCGTAGCCCGGTCCGATGGAGCGCAAGATGCGAATCGAGACCATGTTTTTCGACTTGGCGAGCGCGGCTCTGACGCGCATCGGGCCTTCAAATTTACCATCGTAGTTTTTCGGCTCCCACTCCTCGCCGCCGGTTTGTGCGGCGGAGAAAAACAGCGGCGCGTCGTTGATGACGGTGCTGGCGGTAATGCCTTTTTCCAGTGCGGCTGAGTAAATGAAGGGTTTGAATGACGAGCCGGGTTGGCGACTGGCCTGCGTGACGTGATTGAACTGGTTGCGATAAAAATCAAAGCCGCCGACGAGGCTGCGCACTGCGCCGTCTTTCGGATCGATCGCCACCAACGCGGCTTCAACTTGCGGCATTTGCGTGACGCGCATGACGTTTTTGTCGTCCTGCGTGACGCGCAACACCGCACCACGGCGCAATCGCTCGCCCGAAGGCGCGTTGTCAGCCAGCGCGTTCCTGACGAAGCGGATGCTTTCGCCTTCAAGCGTGTAGTTCTCACCCTCGCCGCGCGTGACCACCAAACGTTTGCCATTGGCTTCGAGCACCACTGCCGTTAGCAGATCGTCACTATCGGGGAATTGCTGCTGGGCACTATCAATTGCCTCTGCCAGCGCCTCCTTTGACTCCTTGGTGTCTTTGCCAGCGGCGGGCAGTTCGACGTAGGCTTCCGGCCCCCGGAACGCGTGGCGTCGCTCGTACTCCAGCACGCCACGGCGCAACGACTGATATGCCGCTTCCTGATCCCGCGCCTTTATCGTGGTCGTCACCGTCAGGCCGCGTGTATAGGCCGATTCGCCGACTAGATCGAAGGCATACTGGCGCACCATTTCGTTCAGATACTCGGAATGGATAGTGGTCACTCCATCGCGCGACAGCGTCGACGGTGCGGCCAAAGCGCTCTGGTATTGCCCGTCGGTCAAATAGTCCAACTCATGCATGCGCCGCAATACGTATTGCTGCCGCAGCGCAGCACGGCTGGCGTTGGCGAAGGGGTTGTATGCGGACGGCGCCTTCGGAAGTCCGGCAAGCATGGCGGCCTCCGGCACACTGACATTGGCCAGCGGTTTGCCGTAATAGGCCTGCGCCGCCGCAGCAAATCCGAACGCGCGTTGACCCAGAAATATGTGATTAATATAGAGTTCAAGAATTTGATCTTTAGTCAGCTCCTGCTCTATTTTGAAAGTGAGCACAACCTCATTCGCTTTACGCAGATATCCAGCCAGACCCATGCGCTCGCGCGTCAGGAAAAAATTGCGTGCCACCTGCATGGTGATCGTGCTGGCACCAATCCTTGAGCCCGTGGTCACGTTGGTGTAGGCCACGCGCAACGCCGCTAGCCAGTCAACACCCGAGTGTTCATAGAACTTGGCATCTTCTGCGGCGAGAATGGCCTGCCTGACGTGCAATGGCACCTCAGACAACTTCACGATGCGTCTGCGCTCTTCGCCAAATTCGCCGAGCGTGACGCCCTCCTCGGAGAGCACGCGCAGAGGCAGTTTCGGCTGATAGTCGGTCAGTACATCAAGCGACGGCAAACGCGCGCTGATCAGCGCCCAGACCAGCACGCCCACGACACCACCGACGAGTGCGACGCCAACAAATAGCGAACCAAGGTAAATCAGCCAACGTTTAAACATGAAAAAGACCTTCTTCCCCCGGATCCGGCCATGATCCGCCACGACGTCTGGATGTCGTCGTCGGTCTACCGTTATGCCAATGTTGTATTTTTTCCGATTATAGATGCGCTAATTTTTGGTCACGGCTTGCCAGCGGACGAGCCTTATGCAACACTCCTCTCCCAACTTAAAGTTTCAGGCGACATAAAGTCGCCTAAGCTCTGAATGCAAAAGAATTTTTTGGGTCAGCTACGGGGAGTATTCGGTGCAAAAAGCACTCCGCTCATCGGTGTTGACATCAGCAGCACTGCTGTCAAAATGGTGGAACTGTCCGGCACCCGGCAACGTCCTGAATTGAGCCGATATGCCATCGAGCCGTTGCCGCGCGACGCCGTGACCGATGGCAACATCGCCAATCTTGAGGCCGTGGGCGTAACCATTCAGCGGGCGCTGCGGAAACTGGGCTCGCGCTCAAAGACCGCTGCGGTGGCGCTGCCGACCAGCATGGTCATCTCCAAGCGCATCACGCTGCCCGCAACCGAGCGCGAAGAGGATATGGAATTTGCCGTCGAGGCAGAAGCCAATCAGTACATCCCGTTCGCGTTGGATGAGGTCAACCTCGACTATGCCGTGATCGGCCCGGTGGCGAACGACGCCACGCAAGTCGAAATCATGATTGCAGCGGCACGTCGGGAAAAAGTTGAAGATCGTGTGGCTGCGCTGGAATCGGCGGGGCTGACCCCTGCGGTAATGGACGTCGAGGCCATGGCCGTGATGGGGGCCTACGAGATCATGGCCGAGGCGCTACCCGGAAAGGGTATCGATCAGAACATTGGTGTGCTCGATGTTGGCGCGACCTCAACGCGCTTTTATGTGTTTCGCAATGACGAGCAGATTTTCATGAGAGAGAGCCCGTTTGGTGGCAATCAGCTCACGCAAGAAATCCAGCGCGCTTACAACATGACCGGCGAAGAAGCAGAAGCCGCGAAGCGCTCCGGTAATCTGCCTGCGAATTACGACAACGATGTGTTACGCCCTTACGTGGATACGCTAGCCATTGAAGCGGCGCGCGCATTGCAATTCTTTCTAACCTCCAGCGCACAAGGTCAGCTCGACTACATGCTGCTTGCCGGTGGCTGTGCCGCGCTGCCCGGGCTGTCAGACGCTGTTTCGCGGCGTACCAATGTGATTTCTTCGGTGGCGAACCCGTTCTCGGAAATGGGCTTGAGCCCCGGTGTGAAATCGCGCCAACTGGCAGCCGACGCCCCTGCCCTCTTAGTGGCCTGTGGCCTCGCTTTGCGGAGGTTTGACGCATGATTCGCATTAACCTGCTGCCACACCGCGAGATGAGACGCGCGGTGCGACGCCGCGAATTCAACTTTATTCTGCTGGGCATTGTGGTCGGTTGCGCCGCGCTGTGGTACATCGGCAAACTCTATCTCGATGAGCGCATCGCATCGCAACAACGACGCAATGACGTACTTATTGTTGAAAACAAGAAGCTGACTGAGCAGATCGACGAGATCAAAAAGCTCAAGGAACAGACGGCAGCCTTGCTTGCACGTAAATCGGTCGTTGAAACGCTGCAAGTCAACCGCAGCGCTTCGGTCAAGCTGGTCGATCAACTCGTGCGCCAGCTACCTGACGGTGTTTACCTCAAAGCGGTCAAGCAGACTGGCCAGAAAATCAATATGGTCGGGCTCGCACAGTCGAACGCCCGGGTATCGACGTTGATGAGGAATCTTGAGTCGTCGCCGTATCTGGAGAAGCCCGAGCTCGTGGAGATCAAGGCGGTGACAGATCGTAACCAGCGGGTGAACGAATTCAGTCTCAACATCAGCCTCAAAGGCGTCGAAAAAGTGCCCGCGAAGGCGGATCTACCCGGCCCCGCTGCGGCGGCCGTGGCTCCCACCTCGCGTGAAAAAGTCATGCAAGCGATTACGAAATAGGGCGTAGAGATGACCTGGGACGAAATTAAACGCCTCAATCCCCGCGATATCGGGATTTGGCCGCTGCCCGCAAAGCTAGGTGCGGTCACACTGCTAATTCTGCTGCTGATGGGGCTCGCCTACTACTTCGGCTGGATGCCGCAAACCGACGAATTGGAAGCAAAAGAGAAGCAAGAAATCACATTGCGTCAGGAATACAGCACCAAGAAGGCGCAAGCAATCAATCTCGATCTGTACGTCCAGCAGCTCAAAGAAGTTGAGCAGCAGTTTGGCGCATTGCTCAGGCAGTTGCCGAGCAAGAGCGAGATGGATGCGCTGCTCTCTGACATCAATCAGGCGGGGCTGGGTCGTGGTTTGCAGTTTGAATTGTTCAAGCCCAGTATTGAACGCCAGCAAGACTTCTATGCGGAGCTGCCTGTTGATTTGCGCGTGACGGGCAACTACCACGACATCGGTGCCTTCACCAGTGATGTGTCGCAGCTTTCGCGTATCGTGACATTGAATGACATCTCGATCATCAACAAGGATCCTAAAGAAGGGGTGTTGACGATGGAGGCCGTTGCTAAAACCTTCCGCTACCTCGATGACGAAGAAGTCTCGAAACAGCGTAAGGCGAAGGAAGCATCGAAGGCACCTAAATGATGAAGACGCAGATTGCGCGCTGCTTTAGCTGTCTGATGATCTCGGCAGGCGTTTTGTCGCTGGCAGGTTGCGGCGGCGGTGACGACCAGGACTTGAAGGCATGGATGGCAGAGCAAGGCTTGGCATCCAAAGGCAAGATAGAACCGATTCCGGCGATCCGCCCTTACGAGGCCTTCACTTACAACGCCTTTGATCAGGCCGATCCGTTCAAGCCTCGGAAAATTGAGACTGGCAAGGGCTCTCGCGGGCCAGATTTAGCGCGACGCAAAGAAGCCCTCGAAACTTATCCGCTGGAAACCCTCAAGATGGTTGGGACGCTGCAAAAGGGGCGCGCCATTGTCGGTTTGGTGAAAGCGAGCGACAACCGCGTATTTCAAGTCCGACAAGGCAATTACATGGGGCAGAACTTTGGCGTGATCACCGCCATTTCTGACGGTGAAGTCACGATGAAAGAACTTTTTCAGGACGGGGCTGGCGATTGGGCCGAACGTCAAACCAAGATGATGCTGCAAGAGCGGGAGCAAACGAAATGAACACCAGACAACTATTGCGCGCGCTACGCGAAAAGGGGCGGTCGCTCGCAGTCATGCTTGCGCTAACGCTGCCATTCGCGACCGTCGCGCTGACGATCTACGCACCCGCAGCCGCAGCACAAAACGTTATCGAGGATGTCGCGGTCGCCAAGGGGGCCGCAGGGCGCACCACGTTGACCTTTACATTTAGGGATGCACTTCCCGCCGCGCCGTCGGTGTTCGCAATTGCTACGCCGCCGCGTCTGGTGCTTGACTTTGCCAATACAACCAGTCTCGGCAAACCCACCAACGAAGTGACCGACTCCGTGCTTCGCAGTTACAACGTAGTGCAAGCGCAAGGGCGTACCCGCGTTGTGCTCAATCTACTCAAGTCTCAGGCTTATGATGTCAAGGCGGACGGCAAAAAACTCTCGGTGGCACTGTACGACGCTCCGGGCACAGCAGTAGCGGAGGCGGCTCCAGCGACCGGGCGCTTCACTGGCAGCGCGGCGACAGACGGCAAAACCTTTGGCCTTCGCGACGTTGATTTCCGGCGCGGGCAGGCCGGAGAAGGCCGCATCATTGTCGACTTGACAGACGCCAATTCCGGCATCGACATCAAGCCGCAGGGCAAAGTGCTGATCGTCGATTTTCTGCGGACGACGGTGCCACGCAATCTCGAACGCAAACTTGATGTCGCTGATTTCGGGACACCTGTGCAGGTGATCGACACTTTCACTCAGGGTGGCAACACACGCATGGTGATCGAACCGAAAGGACTTTGGGAACATTCGGCTTATCAGACTGACAGCAGAATGATCATCGAGATCAAGCCAGTCGTTGAGGATCCGAACAAGCTGACTCAGGGTTCGCGACCCGGTTACAAAGGCGAAAAGCTGTCGCTCAACTTTCAGGACATCGCCGTGCGCTCCGTTCTGCAAGTGATTGGTGACTTCACCGGTCTCAACATCATTGTTTCTGACACGGTGGCCGGTAATGTCACATTGCGCTTGAAGGATGTGCCTTGGGATCAGGCGCTTGATCTGGTGATGCAGGCGCGCTCGCTCGACATGCGGAAAAATGGCAACGTCGTCTGGATTGCCCCTAAAGAAGAGTTGGCACTCAAGGAAAAGCAGGAACTCGAAGCCAAGGCACAAGTAGCCGACATCGAGCCGCTGCGCACCGAGTTGTTCCAACTCAATTACCAGAAAGCAGAAGAGTTGCGCAAGATTTTGGTGCCAACGACGACCGGTACGGGGCAAGGCGCGTCCACGACGGGCGTGCTTTCCAAGCGCGGCAGCGCGACGGTGGACGCACGCACTAATGTGTTGATCGTGCAGGACACGCCGTCGAAGCTAGACCAGGTTCGCACCTTGATTCAGCGCATTGATATTACTGTCAAGCAGGTGTTGATTGAAGCGCGCGTCGTGATTGCGGACGACACATTCAGTCGGCAGTTAGGAGCGCGATTCGGCATCGGTGCCGGGATTAACAGCAACGGTCGAAACATCGGTATCACAGGCACGCCGATCGGCGACCCGAATCAGGCCAACGTCCCCGGCACCGGGATTGTCACCGGTTTCTCGCCCTCCAGCTATTACTGGCAGCAGAAACCGGACACGACTACCGGTGGACTCGTAGGCACTTTCATCAACTCAGTTCCATATAACGTCAACCTGCCCGTCAGTAACCCCGCCGGAACGCTCGCCATGACAATCCTTAACCTCGGCAATGGCAATCTGGTCAATCTTGAGCTTTCTGCGGCAGAAGCTGCCAATCGCGGCAAGGTGATTTCCAGCCCGCGGGTGGTGACGGCAAACAACCAGAAAGCGTCGATCTCGCAAGGTCAGGAGTTCAAGCTGCGGGTATCGGGTGGTGTCGGTGGTCAGTCCTCTGTGGTGACCATTCGTGCGGTGCTGGGGCTGGAAGTCACGCCGCAGGTGACGCCCGACGGGCGGGTGATTCTTGACGTCGATGTGACCAAGGACTCGATCGCTGGCTTTCAGGATGGCAGCCCCATCGTGAACACGCGACGCGTCGCCACCAAGGTCATAGCTAACAATGGCGACACGGTGGTGTTGGGCGGCATCTACGAAGAAACCATCACTGACACAACTGACAAAGTGCCACTATTGGGCGATGCACCGTTCATTGGCAATTTGTTCAAGCGCACCAATCGGGGCTCGAGCAAACAGGAGCTGCTGATCTTTTTGACCCCCAGAATCCTTACCGATTCAGCCGGTACCGTGAACTAGTCTCCGAAGCACCCGTCCCGTTACGGGGCAGAAGGCGCGGCACAGCACCGCGCTTTTTTTATCGTCAACGATTGCCACCCGTCCCGACAAATACCACCACACCCTGTTTCGGCCGCTGTGCACACGCAAAACATCTTCCTGATTGGATTGATGGGGTCTGGCAAGACCACTATCGGGCAGCTTCTTGGCAAACGCCTCTGCTTGCCATTTTTTGATTCGGATCACGAGCTGGAGGCGCGCACCGGCGTCAGCGTCGCGACCATATTCGAGATTGAGGGCGAGCCCGCTTTTCGCGTTCGCGAGGCACAAATTATCGATGAGCTGACGCAACGGCATCCCATTATTCTCGCCACCGGCGGTGGTGCCATTCTCAATGCAGAGACTCGTGCGGCAATGCACTCGCGTGGCACCGTAATCTACCTGCACTCAACTCCCGAAACGTCCTATGAACGCGTCCGGCGCAACCGGGATCGCCCGCTATTGATGGTCACCGATCCGCTCGCACGGCTCAGGCAACTGTACGAGCTCAGGCATCCGCTGTACGCCGAAACGGCACATGTCGTGGTTGAGTCCTATCGGGATCGACCTACTGCTGTAGTGAATGAGATCGCCAATGCGCTTGAGCGCACCTCTTAAAATTCATTTTTGGGGATGCGGTGTTAGCCACCCGGAGCGCTGCGGCCGCAGCGCACGCGCTGGTACGTGAGCTCATTTGCCAAATACGCGAGCACCGCGCGAAGACCCAATGCGCCTCACAAATGAATTTTTAGAGGTGCCATTGAAAGTCGCCGCGTAGTTGCATCTGACGCAGCGATCAAAGAGGCTGCTGGCTAGCCGTCACCGGGTGGCAAAAGATGCAGCGCGCATTGCTCTAAGCAATCCGCAATCAAGCAATACAAGGCCGACGGCACACTTTCGATTGAACCTTGCGTCTCCTCGGGCTGCTGCAACGCCAACAGCCATGCCGTCGGTTTGGAAGCGGGACGTCAGGGGATGAGGGGTCACCTGAAGCACCTTGACCTCACCCCATTTTCAACTAACAACCAAACGCTAGGCGCCCGCGGTACAAGTCGCCGTTGCGATAAACAGGGCACCCTTCGCGTCCACTGCGGTTATCGTCACCACGGTGCCCGCATTTAGTGTAGGGAACGTTAGCGTGACGTTCGAAGGTGACGTCGAAATCGTTGCAGTGCTGGGCGCTACACCGGCCAGCGACGACGATAGCGTGTACGGCGTGAAGCCGCCATTGATGGTGAAAACGACGCTGCGTTCGCTGCACTGCGTTTTTGGTACCGCAGGAATAGCGGGTTGTGCCGCTATTCCCGGCGTGTAACGAATCGGGTCGCAGCTCGCGGCGGTGGTCGTGTAGACAATCGTCCCGTTGGTACATTTTGCGGGCGTAAATGAGGCCGAGGCATTTACGCAGCCTGTTCGGGTGTCGTTAACTAATCCCAATGTGCACGATGCAGGCGTATAAACCGCAACACCACAATTTGTCCCTACCGGGGTTGAACCATCGCTACACGACGCTGGAATCGCAACGACAGCCGCTACCGCAGCGCTGCCGCCGATATTGGCAACAAACGAGACGCTGCTGGGAGACAGAACAGCGGGCGCGCGTGCCGTCGTGCCCGGCGTGACCGCAAAGTTAACTGTAGTAATTCTTCCGGTGGCGTCGGCAATTGTCAGCGGCACTTGAAAGCCGCCACATCCATCAGCAACCGCATTGGAGGTAAATCGGAAAATACCACCCTGACTCAACACCGTAATCACCTGTCCGGTGCTGGTGCCGGAGGTCAACGTCCCTGCGCTTGGCAGACCGTTCGTAACGGTGTAGGGCGCGGCGCCGCCGTAAATGACATAGTCGCCGGAAAATGAGAGGCACTGTCCGGTGAAGCCGCCGCCACCGCTGTAAGTAGGTGGAATGACGCTCAACGTCGCCGCGCCGCTGGTAGCTTGAACAATGGTGAAAGCGCTATCTACGCGATTACCGCTCGTGAGATCGGTCACCCGGATAAGTGCGGCGCCCGAGGGCACACCGGCATCGGTGCGG
>JAYVPF010000006.1:0-37269 GCA_043757535.1 Burkholderiales bacterium | reverse complement strand
AGCCAATATGCGGGGCATCAAACGCAAGATGAGTAACTGGCCGCTGCGAAGCGCTCGCGCTGATTCGGATACATCAACGAGCGCTCGCAGGGTCATTTGTATTGTTAAGTGACGTGTATTGACTCTAGCCCTCATAAAACAATCATTTCAGCAGAAAGCTATTCAGCCGGAATCACGGTGGCTTGAGCGTCTGGATATACGCCTCAATTTCGGCGGTGGTGCGAGTGGCACCTACGCCGACTGTATTGGCAGTGATTGCCGTGCCAGTCAGACCAAGCAATTTGCGGATGATCATCAGGCTGTCGGTCAGCGCGTCAACCTTACCGTTAGCGTCAACGTCCAGATACGGCAGGATGTCCTGCAGATAGATTGGTAGCGCCGGATGGCCGGTTCGCGTCGCACCGACGCCAGTTGCGCCGAGTGTCAACGCGGTGCCACGCAGGCCGAACGGGTAGCGCATGATCAATATGCCATCGCTTTCTGCGGCATACCCCACGCTGGCATCGATGTCGAGGATGCGGTTACTGATCGTTGCCAGCGCGAAGGTTGCCGACACTGTGGACGCGCTGCTGACCGCGATTTCGCAACTCGCGGTGCCGGTACATGGGCCAAGCCAGCCGGTGAAGACTGAGCCTGCGTCTGGCGTCGCAGATAGCAGCACTTTGGAGCCGTTGACGAAAGCGAACGTGCACGATGCGCCGCAGGCAATGCCAGCGTCAAGACTGTTCACGCTGCCGGTGCCGTTGCCGCTTTTGCCGACGGCGAGCGAACCCGGCGTACCGCTGACGATCATGGTCGAATCGGTGCCGAGGTTGTTCGCGACGTTGCTTTCGGCTGCGGTCGTGGTGACAGTGACATTGTTGACTTGTGGCGACGTCGCCGACGCTGCTACGTTCACTGTCACGATCACTGGCGGATAGCCAAAGTCCGAGGCAAGCGCGTCACTGCGCCTACCGGTGGTGAGCGTCGCGCATGTCCATCCTGCACCGCTGATGGCGTTGATGGTCAGACCCAACGGCGGCGATTCAGTCAGCGTCACCAGTGCGCCTGCGGCTTTGTCCGCAGCGCCAGAATTGGTCACGACAATCGTGTACTTCGCACCAATCTGGCCGAGCGAGAAGTTGCCAACGTGCGATTTACTCACTGTCAAGTCCGGCGACACAACGACGGTCGCGGAATCGCTTGCCGAGTTGTTGGCGGTATTGCTTTCGAAGCCGGTGCTGCTCACCGTAACGGTGTTCACCAGCGGTGAGGCGGCAATCGGGCGAAACGTGGCCTCGACGCCAAACTGGGCGATTCCGCGCAGCAAATCGTTACGCTTCGGGAAGTGATACGTGAGGTGGCTCCGACGCACCCCGGCCCGTGCCGCGACGGCTTGCTGCGTCAGCGCGCTGAAGCCCACCGTGAGCAATATTTCGTTCGCAGCCGTGAGGATTTTTTCGCGTACCGAGGTATCGGCTTTAAGCGACGCGACACACGGAATGGAGCGCTTGATATTCATTTTTGGTCACCATACCAAACTCAATTCTCAATTTGGTTGCGCAACCAATTTGGTCATACAGCTTTTCCATGCAATAACCATTTTATAAGGGATAGCGATAGATAAGATAGGATATCGACAATGAGAAATTACTCGTCCTAGCCCTTATGTAAACGTCATTTCATTAAAATGCTGTATGCGTGATGGAGACTAATCCAGCCCTCAATGTCTAAACGAACAACATGGCAACGAGCCCGGTCTTCCCCCTATGAACGTCGTCTCGTGACCTGCTTCTGGGTCTGCTAGCATCGTCCGCCGTGACCCTATCCCGCCCTATTCTTGCCCTGCTGGCCGCGATTTTTCTTGCGTCCTGGTTCATTCCTTCGATCACGCGAACGCTGGTTCGACCGGACGAAGGTCGCTACACCGAGATCGCGCGCGAGATGGCTTTAAGCGGCGACTACGTGACGCCACGGCTGAACGACCTGAAATACTTTGAAAAGCCGCCGTTGCAATATTGGGCGACAGCGCTGGCCATTTCAGCGTTTGGGCAAAGCGATTTTACGGCCCGATGGTGGCCCCTATTTGCCGGAATTCTCGGCCTGGGATGGGTCTGGGTCACGGTGAGGGCGTTGGCCGGAAGCGACGTGGCGTGGGTGAGCGCGAGCCTGCTTGGCGCGATGATTTATTACTTCGTCATAGCGCATATCAACACGCTGGACATGGGCCTCGCGGCGTTCATGACGCTGACAATGGTGGGTCTCATTCGCGGCTTTGGCATTGACGGGCAATCGAGCGCGAACGCACGCGGCTGGATGATCGCGGCGTGGGCGGGCGCGGCGCTCGCATTTTTGTCAAAAGGTCTCATTGGAATCGTGCTGCCCGGAGCGATTTTCGTGCTGTATCTGCTTGTGTCGCGACAGTGGCGTTTGCTCACACGCATGGAGTGGATTTGGGGGCCGCTCGCGTTCGTATTGATCGCGCTGCCATGGCCACTCTTGGTGCAGTCGAAGAACCCTGAATGGGCGCATTTTTTCTTCATCTACGAGCACTTCGAGCGATTCTCCAATGTCGAACATGGTCGCGGCGGCGAGCTGTATTACTTCGTTCCTATTTTGATTGTCGGGCTGTTACCGTGGACGCCTGCGGTGCTTGGATTTTTTCGTCGCGACGCGCGCTCTGCAATCGCTGAGACTTATGCAAAGGCGCACCTCAACGTGCCGCTGTTGCTGACAATCTGGTGCGCTTTTCTGTTTGTATTCTTCAGCGTTTCACGCTCCAAATTACCGTCTTATTTGCTGCCGACGGTGCCCGCCTTCGCGATGCTGCTGGCCCCCATCATGCTGCGCATGTCCAGCGTGCAATTTGCTCGCATGCTCGTCGCGATGGCGCTGGTGCCACTGGGACTCGCAATTGCCGCCGCCATCAACAACCGGTTCGAGTCGGACGCCTACACGCCCGCGATGGTCAATCAATATGCCGCGTATTTTGTGCTGAGCGCGGCGCTTTACGCTGCGGCGATTTTGGCTGCCTGGTGGTTGAACCGAAGGGCGCGGCGCATCGATGCGCTGATCGTCGCTGCGACGCTCGCTACGGCCGCCGCAAGCGCGCTGGTGACCGGCTACGGCACGCTGTCACCGAGTACTTCGAGTCAGCAACTGGTAGTGGACTTCCTCGCGACCGAACCACAATATCGGAACGACGACATATTCTTCTCCATCGGCATGTACGAGCAGACGTTACCGGCGTATTTGCAGCGCGCAGTGATACTGGTGGATTACCTCGATGAAATGGGTCTCGGCGCGTCGTTGGATCCGGACAAAGTGCGCTTCAATTTCGCTGACTTTGCCGAAGAGTGGCAAGCACTTGATCGTGGCTATGCAGTCACCGATTTTGATCAATTGCCGCGTCTGGATTTTGCTGGATTGGACTATCGAGTGGTGGCGACAGATTTGCGCCGTGCGATCATTGCAAAACATCCGAATTAATGGGCACAAGAAACTGCTTTGAAATGACGCAGAGGACTGCTTTGTGAGCGCAACCGCACTCAGTATTGCGCTGTTGAGTGTGCTGCTAAACGCCGCCGCGCAACTGTTTTTAAAGGCTGGCACCAACGTCATTGGCACGGTCAGTTTTGGCGATGCGAATTCCGTCAACACGCTCATGCAGATCGCGCGCGTACCGTGGTTTTGGGCGGGCTTTGCCTGCTACGGCATCAGTCTGTTTACGTGGATCGCAACGCTCTCGCGCTTGCCCGTGAGCGTCGCCTATCCGCTGGTTTCGATTGGTTATGTTGTCAACGCCGCCGCCGCGTGGTATCTCTTCGGTGAATCGATGACTGCGCAAAAATTAGTCGGTATCGGCCTGATCGTGGTCGGTGTCATTCTTGTTTCGAATACGGTCTCCAAGTAGGTGCGGTGCACTGTCATCCTGAGTATCAGACGAAGGATCACGTCGCACGTACCCCCCCGCTCTTCATAACCATCTCCGCATGCCACCTGATCTTTCGCCTTGCTCAAGATGACAACCACCGCAGCAATCAGAAAACCCATCGCCTTCGCCGCTCCGTCGCTGGGTGAGGAGGAATTCGCGGCGGTTGACGCGGTATTGCGCTCCGGCTGGATCGCATCCGGCGCCAACGTCACCGCGCTTGAGGGCGAGCTGTCGACGTACTTCAGCGGACGTCCAACACGACTCCTGACCAGCGAAACTGCGGCCCTCGAAGTGGCATTGCAACTGCTCGGCATCGGCACGGGCGACGAAGTTTTAATCGGCGCGCAAACGTTTTTCTCCAGCGGCAATATGGTGGAAAAAGTCGGCGCGAAAGCCGTGTTTGTTGACGTCGATTTGAAATCACGAAACATTGATCTGGCAGATGCCGCGCGACGCATCACGCCGAAAACGAAAGCCATCATCCCGACGCACTTCGCCGGGCTTGCCTGCGACATGGATGCGCTTTACGCCTTCGCAAAGCTTCACAATTTGCGCGTGATTGAAGATGCAGCGCTGGCTATTGGTTCGTCGTGGCTAGGCAAAGCAATTGGCTCGTTCGGTGACATCACCCTCTTTTCATTTCACCCCAACAAGAACATCACCACCATCGAAGGCGGCGCGCTGGTCTGCAGCGACTTGGCCGACGCCAAGCGCGTCGAAGTATTGCGCTTCCACGGCATCAGCCGCCTGCCTGATCAAACACGAGATGTTGATTTTCCGGGCGGCAAATTCAACATGAGCGATGTGAGCGCAGCAATTGGTCGCGCCCAGCTTAAAAAGCTTGACGCGTTTTGCCAGCATCGTCGCCAGCTTGCGGGTCACTATTTGACTCGTCTAAAAACAATCCTCGACGAATCTTTGCTGCCGCACGCAGGTCATGTTGGTGACGAAGCTGGACACAGCTGGAACCTGTTTGCGATTCGCTTACCGCTTGATCAATTGAAGCTGTCGCGCACCGGGATCATGGACGCGATGAAAGTTTATGGCATCGCGACGAGTGTGTCGTACGAATCGCCGCATCTCACGTCGCTCTTCCGCAAGCAAGGCTGGAAAGCGGGCGATTTGCCAAACACCGAATTGATTGCCGACACGACGTTGACGCTACCGCTGCACGCCGGAATGACTGAGGCCGACGTTGACGACGTGTGCGATAGTCTCTCCTCTGTTCTTGAAGAAGCGCGTCGTTAAATGACGATCCCAAATTTGTCCATTGTCATTCCGGTTTACAACGAAGAAGCGGTGTTGCCGGAGCTGTTCGTTCGGCTTTACCCGGCGCTGGACGCGATCGCGGCGTCAGGCACGTCGTACGAAATCATCTTCATCAACGACGGCAGCAAGGATCGCTCGCCTGCACTGTTGCTGGATCAGCAATCGAAGCGCCCAGACGTCACTCGCATCGTGCTTTTCTCGGGAAATTTTGGCCAGCATGCAGCCATCATGGCGGGGTTCGCGCAGGTGCGTGGCGATGTGGCCGTGACGCTCGACGCCGATCTGCAAAACCCGCCCGAGGAAATTCACAAACTCCTGACGGCCTATCACGCGGGCCACGACTACGTCGGCTCGATTCGCGATTTGCGTCGCGGCGATGCGTGGTGGCGCGGCGCAGCGTCGAAAGCGCTCAATGCCGTTCGCGAACGCACCACCAGCATCAAGATGACCGATCAGGGCTGCATGCTTCGTGCTTATTCGCGACGCATCGTTGATCTGGTCAATCAGACGCGAGAGGTTCGCACCTTTATCCCGGCACTGGCCTATACGTACTCGATGACGCCGACCGAAGTGGTCGTTGCACACGCCGAGCGCGCAGCCGGAGAATCGAAGTATTCGTTGTATCAATTGCTGCGCCTGAACTTCGATTTGATGACGGGTTTTTCGTTGCTGCCGTTGCAGATTTTTTCTCTGCTCGGGATGACCGTCGCCGTGGGATCAGTCATCACGTATCTTGGTTTGATGATTTATCGCGGCATCACGCTACCGTTCTGGGACGCGATGCGCGCGCTTCTGGATCGCGACATCCTGCAATTTTTTCTGACCGGGATGGTGTTGTTTGGGCTCGGCATTGTTGGTGAATACGTGGGTCGCATTTACTTGCAAGTGCGGGATCGCCCGCGCTACGTGATTGATCGTATCGTTGAGCAATCGGCGACGGAGTTTCCGGTGGGTGCGAGCGACATCGCCAGCGCACGCAACCTGGCATGACGGGCGCGGCGGCTCTCCCAAATACAGCGGCAGCGCCTAGCACGGTCACTGCTGTGGTGTTCGCCTATCACAACGTAGGCGTACGCTGCCTGCGCGTGCTGCTCGATCAGGGCGTGCATTTGCACCTCGTACTGACACACGAGGACAGCCCAACGGAAAATATCTGGTACGACTCGGTTGTGCAGGTCTGCGCTGATCGTGGCATCGAAGCGATTACCGTCGACGACGCCAACCATCCCGATGTGGTAGCTCGCATTCGCGCGCTAGCGCCCGACTTCCTGTTTTCGTTCTATTACCGCAAGATGCTGGGCGCAGAAATTCTTGGCATTCCTAAGCGCGGTTCGCTCAACATGCACGGCTCACTGCTGCCTAAATATCGCGGTCGTGTGCCGACCAACTGGGCGGTGATCAACGGTGAAACCGAAACCGGCGCATCGCTCCACTATATGGAAGTGAAGCCTGACGCCGGCGACCTCGTCGCGCAATCGAGCGTACCGATTCTGGGTGATGACACTGCGTTCGAGGTCTTTCAGAAAGTCGTTGTTGCCGCAGAGATCACGCTCGTTCGCGCGCTGCCGCAACTCATCGCTGGCACGGCGCCCCGTGTCCCACTTGATTTGAAGTCCGGCTCCTATTTTTCCGGTCGCAAACCGGAAGATGGGCGCATTAACTGGCAGCAACCTGCGCAACAAATTTACAACCTGATTCGTGCGGTAGCACCGCCTTATCCGGGCGCGTTTGCTGACCTTCACGACGCTCGCGTCGTTGTTAACAAGGCGCGAATCGTGGATCGCGCGGAAGTGTCAGCGCCACCGGGAAGCATTTCACACGCCAGCGACGTACTCTGCTTCGTCTGCGGCGATGGCAAGCTGTTGGAGCCGCTGTCGCTCGCGATTGATGGCCAGAACTTGGATCGCATAGCGTCACAGCAATGGCTAAGAAGCCTGCAAACGTATTTGTAGGAGCGACTCTGTCGCGACCGAACTTTGCGATGCACGCCCACTGGTTCCGCCACCGTGGGCGACGGCATGCCGCTCCTACAAGCACCGCGCAATCGCTACCCATGAAACAATAGTGCCTGCACACTGAGCCTTTCTATGAAAAAAGTATTCATCCTCGGTGCCAATGGTTTCATTGGCCACCACTTGAGCCGCGCGATTCTCGCGACGACTGACTGGCATATCGTTGGTATGGACTTGGGCAGCCATCGTCTGACGTCGATGCTCGACAACCCGCGCATGAGTTTTCATGAGCGTGACATGTTGACCAGCACTGTGTGGATTGATGAGCAGGTTGCGACCTGCGACGTCGTATTGCCACTCGTCGCCATCGCAACGCCTGCGACCTATGTGCGCGATCCGCTGCGCGTATTCGAGCTGGATTTCGAAGCGAATCTGCCGATTGTGCGCATGTGCGTGAAGCACAAAAAGCGTCTGATTTTTCCGTCGACCTCTGAGGTTTACGGCATGTGTACGGACACCGAGTTCGATCCCGAAACCTCAGATCTGGTCGTTGGCCCGATCAACAAGCCGCGCTGGATTTATTCAGTGTCGAAGCAGTTGATGGATCGCATCATTCATGCGTACGGCCTGAAAGGTGAACTCGACTACACGCTGTTCCGTCCATTCAACTGGATTGGCGAAGGGCTTGATTCGTTGACCGCGAGCAACCCTGGCGGCGCGCGCGTGATTACGCAATTCATCGGGCACATCATTCGCGGCGAACCGATTCAACTGGTCGACGGCGGCAGCGCGCGGCGCAGCTTCACCGATGTGGAAGATGCCATTGGCGCGCTCATGACCATCATCGACAATCCGCGCGGCATCGCGACCGGCAAGATCTACAACATCGGCAATCCGGCGAACAACCATTCCGTGCGCGACCTCGCTGAAATGCTGCTGAAGCTGGCGCCTGAATACGCCGAATATCAGGCGGGTGCGGCGAAGTCGAAAATCGTAGACACCACCGCCGAGGAATACTACGGCGTCGGCTATCAGGACGTGCAGTTCCGCACACCGCGCATCACCAATACCGTCGATGAACTTGACTGGTTGCCGAAGGTGACGATGGCGCGCGCTTTGCGGAAAATTCTCGAAGCCTATCGCGTGGAAGCCGCCGCCATCACGAAAGCACAAAGCGCATAACGCGCTAGGCCCAGCGAGCGTAATGCCGTTCCTCTGTCTTAAAGTCGACGTTGACACGTTGCGCGGCACGCTCGAAGGCGTGCCCCGCCTTGTCGAGCTTTTCAAGCGCGAACAAGTCGGCGCGACCTTCCTGTTTTCACTAGGCCCGGACAACACGGGTCGTGCGATCAAACGCATTTTTCGGCCGGGCTTCCTCGCCAAAGTCCGGCGTACCTCAGTGCGATCCAACTACGGCCTGAAGACGCTCCTTTACGGCACGTTGATCCCGGGCCCAGACATCGGCAAGCGCGCGGCAGAGCCGATGCAAGCGACGCGCGACGCTGGGTTCGAATGCGGCATTCATTGTTGGGATCATGTGAGCTGGCAAGACGGCGTGATGAAAAAATCGCCCGAGTGGGCGCGCGACCAAATGGATCGTGCGCATGAGCGCTTCACTGAGGTGTTCGGTCAACCTGCGCAAACGTGGGGTGCAGCGGGCTGGCAGATGAGCGTGGAGGCGCTGCGCCATCAGGGCACGCTTGGCTATCGCTACGCCAGCGACGCGCGCTCCGATCCCCCGACGCTAACACCGGCCAAGGATGGCGACATCAGTAGCGTGTTCTGGCCGCTCGTAAAAGGCGAAGCCTTGCCGGTTCCTCAGGTCACCGGCACGCTGCCTACGCTCGACGAATTGATCGGTCTTGACGCCTGCACAGCCGAAAACGCGCACGAACATTTGCTGCAACTCACCGCACACAACCGCCGCGATCATGTGTTCACGCTGCACGCCGAACTCGAAGGCATGGCGCTGCTGCCGGTGATGGAGCGACTGCTGGTGGGTTGGCGCGATCAGGGCTACAGCCTGATCAGCACAGAAACGTACTTTGATACCTTGAACACCGACGCTCTACCTTACTGCGAACTTGACTGGGCGGAGGTTTCCGGCCGCTCGGGCACGCTGGTCAAGCAAGGCGAACCCTATCTCGCTAACCTCGCGCAAACGATACGCCGGTAACTTTTTGGAGCCGTCCTTTACTCGGCGGTAGCACCAGTGCGCTTCACCATCTCTGCGTAAAACGCAGTGTCGGACTCGATGAGCGCCGACAACGCCACTGGGCTGGTCGGGTAAGGAAAGAACCCAAAATTGGCGAATTTCTCTGCGACTTCTGGAAGTTTCAATACGTCGTTAAGGCTCTTGTTTAAGGTACTAATCGTGGCCGCAGGCGTCGCTTTGGGTGCCATTAAAACAACCCAGGTTCGAGCAATGACGCTCTTTCCACCAAGCACTTCCTCAATCGTTGGCACGCCTGGCTGAATAGTCGAGCGCGCGTTGTCGGCAACGGCGATTAGCTTGACTTTGCCCGCCTTCAACAGCGGCCCGGCGCTGGCCAGACTGCCCATTGCCCAGTCGACTTCGCCCGTTGCTACTGCAACATATAGCTGCGAGATTTCCTTGTACGGAACATGCGTCATTTTCGTGCCAGTGACCGCCTCGACCTGCGCCGCGCCCAAGTGCAGTGGCCCGCCCACTGAATTGGATCCGTAGGTGATCTTTCCCGGTGCCGCCGCTGCGGCGGCGACTAGATCCTTGACTGAGTTGTACGGACTATTTGCCCCGACCACCACGAAAAACGAAGTGCGGTACACGCCGCCAACGGGCACGAAATCAAGCTTCGGGTCGTAAGGCAATTTCTTGAATAACGAAGGGCTGATAGCGAGATGACCGACGTCGGCAATCAACAGGTCATAACCTGTTGGCGCGGCCTGTTTCACAGCGCCCAGCGCAATAAATCCATTAGCCCCCGGTTTCGCGTCGATGATGACGGGCTGTTTCCATGAGCTGCTCAACCGTTCGCCAACGATGCGGGCGATGACGTCAGGCCCACTCCCGGTGGGGAATGGCGAAATGATGCGTACCGCCTGATTTGGGAATGTTTGCGCACTGACCGACGTCGCGAGCAAAGCGAGTCCGATGAATGCCGACAGAAAAGCAGTGAATCGCAATTTCATAAAGTCTCCAGAGTGAGTTAGCGTATGAGTACGGCGCGCGGCGCTGTCAATGAACGTGATTGGGGTCAAGCGCCGTGTGAAACGACTGAAGCGGCTGATTGGCGTATGCAGTTGCGACATCTGACTTCAGTTTTTCCAGCGCCACTTTGGAAAAATATTTGCCCTTCAGAAACACAGCTGAAATCTTGTCGAGATTCGCGACATCGGCAATCGGATTGGCATCGAGCAGCACAAGGTCCGCGATTTTGCCCTCGTCGACGGTGCCCATCGTTGCCTCACGGCGCATGAATTCCGCGCCATTCACGGTGGCCATCTGCAGCACTTTAAGCGGTGCCAGACCAGCGGTCGCAAGTTCACGAAATTCCTGATGCAAACCGAATCCTGGAATCACCCAAATGCCACCGAGATCGGAGCCCGCCATCAGCTTCACGTTATTGGCGTCCAAGAGCTTGGTGAGCTTTTGATACAGACCGAAGTACTGGTGCAGCGTGGTGGCAGCAGACGTCGGCACGCTAATCGAATATTGCGCGCCGAGCTGCTCCCACAGCAAACGCCGCGTCTTGTCGACGTAAATCAGATTCGGATCCGTGCGATACACCGCCTCATCGCTGAAATTCATCATGCGCAAGCGAATCAGTGTAGGCACAACCCACGTTCCATTCTTGGCGAACGTCTGCGCGACCGTCGCGCATTTGCTGTCGCTGTAGGTATTGAGGATCCGTTGATACAACGGGGCGTTAATCGCGCCGTCGTAGAGTCGCGGGCTCAGCGTGAAGGTAGCCGGGAATGGTGGCCGCGCGGCATCGGTCAGGATCGACGGGCGAAGCACTGCCTCGTCGGTGGCGCAGTCGATCGCAAGCCCGAAGCCAGAGCCGAGGTGCTCCACCGCTTTCCAGCCAGCGCTCGATGATTCCAGTGCGCTGACCGCTGGTGCCAGATGTCCGGCCACATCAAGACCTTGAAGCTTGGCTTCTCCGAGAATCGCCAGCACCGCGTCACGAGAGCCTGCAGTGAGCTTAATGAAATCAGCGCCATTAGCTTTCTGCTGCTGTACGAAGGCTACCGCCAGCGGGGCCGTAGGGGCTTGTCCACCGAAAATGTCGCCGGGAATCATCAACACCTCGGGCGCATCAACGCGACCCGCTGCACTATCCAGATTGAGCTGACGAGCACGCGCGATCAAGGCAGCGGAGCCGCCCATTTCGCGAATGCCAGTAATGCCGTTTGCGATCATCAACGGCCAATGCGTTGGCTGCTGATCAACCGCTGCCATAGCGTGCGTATGCATGTCCAAGAACCCCGGGACAACGAACTTGCCGGTGCCGTCAACCGCTTGCGCCGAACCCAGAATGCGAACGTATTTCTTGGTGATTTTTTGAATTTTCCCCGCATCAACAACAACCGACATATCGGTTGCTAACGAGCCATCGCGGGTGCTGACCACCGTCACATTCTGAATGACGGTACCCTGGGTGATTTCAATCGAATCGTCGCCGCCGCAGGCAACGACGATCACCCCCGTGACGCACGCGGTGGCCACTGCAATGACCAGCCTTTTGATTTTCATAACTCACCTCTCTATAAGTTTTTTGGACTTCAACTACCGACTCATTCACGACCGTTCGCGTTACTCATCAACAATCGAATTTCGCAACGTTCCTACCCGCTCAACTTCGATTTCGCAGACATCCCCGGCCTGCATCCACACTTGCGGATTGCGGGCGAGGCCGACACCCGATGGTGTGCCTGTGATGATGATGTCGCCCGGTTGTAGTGCCATGCCTTCTGAGCAGGCTGCGACAAGGGTGGCAACGTCGAAAATCATGTCGCGGGTGTTGGCGCTTTGCATGACTTTGCCGTTCAAACGACAGGTAACTTGCAGGCCATTCGCACCCGGCGGCAGCTCGTCGGCGGTGACAAATTCAGGGCCAAAGCCACCGCTGTTATCGAAGTTTTTGCCCCACAACCATTGATTGGATCGGAACTGAAAATCACGGATCGAACCGTCGTTGAAGACTGAATACCCGGCGACGTGTTCGAGTGCTTTTTCTTTGCTGATATAGCGGCCCGCCTTGCCGATAACGGCAACCAGTTCCGCTTCGTAATCGAACTGCACCGAGACATGGGGCCGCACGAGGGGCTGGTTGTGCCCGACCCATGACGACGCATAGCGCTGGAACAGCACGGGATGCTTCGGCGGCTCAAACTTGCTCTCTTTGGCGTGATCGATGTAGTTGAGTCCGATTGCAAACGCCTTGGATGGGTTCGCTACGGGCGGCAGCCAGGTGATGCCAGCGAATGATCGCCGGTGCGCATCGCGATCGATAGCGTCGCGCGCTGCAGCAAGCCCAGCATCGCCTTGTCGCAGCAACTCGTCCAGCGTGTCGGGCACGCCTGCCGCCGTGAGGTCAAGCAGCGTGTCGCCGACACGTGCGCCGAGGGCGGTACGTCCGGTTTCGTCCCTAAATGCGATGAGTCTCATCGTTTACTTTCTTCTATCGGAGTTGAAATTAGTTGGCCGGAACTTCGTAATTGGTCACGAAATCCACCGGTGGTGCTGGGCCCCACACGTAGAACGAATCGGCCGGTGGGTGGTCTGCGGCGGGCCAGTCGAGGTCAGACGGCACGAAGTCAATGCCGCTTGAATATTCGGCGTAGCTGCCCCACGGGTCACGAACGTAGTGGAAATGATTGGAGCCGAGCACGTGGCGACCGACGCCCCAGCCTTGCCCCCATCCGGCTTCGCGCATTTGTTCGGCCCCTTGCCCAACCTCATCGAAACTCGCAACGTCCCAGCTGCTGTGATGCAAGCCTGCGGCGTGCGATTTGGCGAACGCCACAAGATGATGATCGCTGCCGTGCGGCGTGTGAATAAATGCAATGCCGTCACCTGAACGATCCGACAGACGCAGACCCAGCACGGCTTCGCAGAATCCGGTCATGCGCGGGACGTCCGGCGAATAGCGCAGGATGTGCGACAGGTAGCGCGGGCGAATCATAGGGGCGGTGCTGCGACTGGGTGCTGCGCCCTTGCCCAGCGGCACTGCCTGCGTTGGCGCGGGCCTTGTCTTTTCAGACGGAGACACTTTGTCTGCCACGACGATCTGCGTGGCTACGCCGTCGGGATCGCGCAGCCAGAAACCGCCTGCGTCGGCGACCCGGTGCAAGGGGTGCGGCTCGCATTCGAGACCCGCTTGACGCACCTGCTGGCGCAGCACCTGCTCGTCTTCGGCAAACACGCCATAACTGACGAATTGCAATTGTTTCGGGCCCGGCGTATGGACAATCGTGGCCCAGCGGTGCGGATGGCCAAAGCTATAGAGATCAAGCTGCGCATGATGTACTCGCACATCGAGACCGAAAGCACTGTAAAACCGTTGCGCCTCGGCGAGATCAGGCACGGAGAACACGAATTGATGCACCGAGTGAACGGCCTGCGCGCTAGCGCGGCGGCTCATGCTGCCACCTCGGCGAGTGCAGCGATCTTTGCGCGACCCGTTACCCGCTCGAACAGCCCACACGACGCCTCAGGCCACGCGTTACCACGCCAAGCGACATGCTGATCGGGGCGAATCAGCGTCAAACGCGTTGGGTAAAGCGACTGCAGGCCAGCCTCGCGCGGCTGCACGACCTTAAGCGGAACGCCCGCCAAATGTGCTTGCGCCCGCGCCCCCTCAATCGACGATTGGGACGCGTCTTTATTTGCCAACAAAGTAAACCCCTTTCCGAAGTGATCGTAGAGCGAACTGCCGTCATGAAGCCACGCGTGTGGCGCAATCGCACCGGGCCGCGAGGTCGGCACGTAGTTAATGAAGTCATGCCCCGGTGCTTCGCTGCCGTCGCTCGCGATGACCGGCGAGTCGTCGTAGCGATAACCGAGCACGACACCCAGCGTGGCGAACTCGCGCATCTTGGTGGACTGGATGCGTGCACCGACTTCGCGGCGCAATTGCGCTCCCGTTTCGTTGGCGTCTTCGAGGCCGTTTTGCCAGAGATGATTGCCCAGCACGGTGTGATTCGCAACCGCTTCATCGAGCACGAATTCATGCACGGGTCGTCGCTCACGCTCATAGCTGTCGAGCAGTTGTGGGCCGCCCCAGCCTTGCAGTACGGACGCTAGCTTCCAGCCCAGATCAACGCCGTCCGCGACGCCCATGTTCATGCCATAACCACCAAACGGCGGATGCAAGTGGCAAGCGTCGCCTGCAAGGAAGACACGATCGCTGCGGTAGCGGTTGGCGATGAAGCGGCTCGCCACCCACTGGTCGGTTGATAGCACTTCGTACGGCAGATCAATGCCCGTTGTGCGGCGGATCAGAGCCGTCGCGTCACCCCCTTCGAGCGTGACGCCTTCCGCCATCTGCGTCGGCATGAAAAACCACTTGTCGCCGCGGTCCATCGGGCCGATCACGCTCGGCGCTTCGCCGTTGACCTGCCAGTACATGACGGCGGGGCCGAGTTTGTGCGCTGTTGCCAGACCGGGGGCGTGGAACACCACGTTGTAGTTGCGCGAGAGGCCGTAGGTGCCTTCCATCTTCGCGTCAATTCCTTTACGCACGAGGCTTCCCGCACCGTCGGCACCGGCCATGTAGTCAGCTTCGATTGCAAGTGTCTGGCCGGTGCTCAAGTCACGGGCCTGAGCGCGCACTTTGCCCCCGGTTTGTGTAAACGACACGAGCTCACAGTTGAAGCGGAGCTGCACGCCTGGTAGTGACTGGGCATGGTCGCGCATCACCTCTTCGACGCTGTACTGCGGGATCCATTGCGCGTGTTCAGAATACAGTGGATTACGCCCCGGCGCGCAGTAGAACGCGTTCTCAAATCGCGTCAATTCATGCCCCGCAAGCCGCGTACAGAAGACGACGTTAGAGGGATAGTCGACGCCTAGCGGTGACGCCGCGCGCAGCTTGTCGGCGATGCCCCAGCGACGCAAGTGTTCGCGCGTGCGAACATTGGTCGTCTTGGCCCTAGGTGCAAAGCCCACGCGTTCATTTCGCTCAATGAGCAAACAGGGAATGTCGCGACTACCCAGCTCAATGGCGAGCGCAAGGCCGACCGGGCCTGCGCCGACAATCAGCACGGGAATACGCAGTACGGATTCGCTCAAGTCATGTCTCCTGAGATTATTCGTTGGCCGGGTGGCACTCACCGTTCAACCGCACGGGGCGAATGTTAGGAACTCGCAAGAGATGTGAGAAGACGCAAAATTTGCTACAGTGATGCAAATTAATTATCACCACGGACAGGTCATGAAGTTCAGTGCTTTGCGCGACTTCCTTGCGGTCGTAGAGCGCGGCAGTCTGCGCGCTGCCGCACGCCAGTCGGGCCACACACAGCCAGCGATCAGCCGCAGCATTCAGGAGCTGGAGCGCGAGCTGGGTCTGGCGCTGTTTGAACGACGCTCCACAGGTGTGACGCTAACGCCAATGGGCGAGGTGTTCCTACGTCGTGCCAGCGCAGTGAACAACGAGCTGCAGCGCGCGACGGAAGAGTTGAACCAGATGCGTGGCGCTGTGAACGGGCAATTGAAAGTGGCCATGTCCAGCGTGCCACACATTGCGCTGCTGCCCAATGCCTTGCGCCCCTTTCGACTGAAATACCCCGACGTAGCGATTGAAATCGTCGACGCTGTGTTCCCAAAGATCGAAGGTGATCTTAAAAATGGCCAGCTGGATTGCTACGTCGGCCCCATTCCCAGTAGCCTGCCGCCCGAACTTTCCTCAGAAAAACTGTTCGACAACACGCGTCTGATCGTCGGGCGTAAAGGCCATCCGCTCGCGAAGGCCACGTCGATCAAAGCGCTGTCAAAGGCGGAGTGGATCACCACATCGATTACGCACAAGGCGGAAGAGGAAATCGGCCCGCTGTTCGCTCAGCACGGCTTACCACCGCCACGGCTCGTCATGCAGGCGCATTCGGCGTTGACGTTCCTCACAGCGGTGTATTACTCCGATCTGCTGATGCTGTTGCCGGTGCAATGGACGCAATCACCGCTTCTGCGGGACGCCGTTGAAGCGATACGGGTCAAGGAGTTGCTACCTGCGCCGCCAGTGTGTCTGGTGCGGCGTAGCGGGCTGCCTTTGACGCCGGCAGCAGAATATTTTTGCGACATGATCCGGCGCGCCGTGTTGCATCGCGAGTCGCTGTAATGCTCGCGAAGTTGCGACACAATACAAGACAAGGTCGCCCTAAAAAATCATTTTTTCTGCGCACACCTCAGCGAGCATTTGAATTTCTAAAGATCCACCATGCCAACTACGCTCAACAAAAAAGTGACCGATTTCGACCTGCCTACCAACGGCGGAGGACACTTCAAACTCTCCGATCACACCGGCAAAATCGTCGTCCTTTATTTCTATCCAAAGGACAGCACCCCCGGCTGTACGACCGAGGGCATCGACTTTGCTGCGCTGCACGATAAATTCCTGAAAGCCAACGCAGTTGTCGTCGGCGTTTCCCGCGACAGCGTTAACTCGCACGACAATTTCTGCGCGAAGCACGGCTTCCCATTCGCGCTGATTTCCGATGGCGAAGTGACGCTTTGCGACCAGTTTGACGTGATCAAGATGAAAAACATGTACGGCAAGCTGGTGCGCGGCATCGAGCGCAGCACGTTCATCATCGGCCCGGATCAGACGCTCTTACACGAGTGGCGCGGCGTCAAAGTCGCGGGTCACGCGCAGGCGGTGCTCGACCTTGTGATGACATTGTCCTAGTGGGCACAGAATATGCTCAGGGTAGTTGTTTGCAGCGCACACAGGCATTGCATTTCCCCGGTTTTGGCTAATAGCTTTTCCCTGAAATCAAGCCTTTGCAGGGGCTGCATTGGTATTTTCGCAACAGTCGATTTGTGCGCTTATTGGCCGCTACGCCCTGAAGCACGGTCATCACTATAAAAAGCTGATTCGTCTTCCAGCATGTGGAGATAAGCGAATCCCGGCACCCACTCTGTCGCGTACCCGCAACAAAGTGGGCGTTCGATCTCAGGTGAGCTGCAAGTGTTGCTGGCGAAGCCGACTGCGCGCACGATAATTCAGGCAATTCCGAACGCGTCGTTTTTTCGCCAAATCGCGTTCAAGAAAAGCACAATATTTCAAATACTTGGGGGCGCTATGTACGGTTGGTTGTTAACAGTCGTTGCAGCGTATGCAGCGACGATTGGGCTGGCGCAGTCACCGGCACGGGCACAGGCCAACGAGCCGATCAAGCCGATTCCGCTGGAGATGAAGCTCGATCAGCGCAAAGTTGATCTCGGCGAAAAGCTGTTCTTTGATAAACGTGTGTCGGAAGACGGCAGTATCGCCTGCTTTGCCTGCCACGGCTATGCCACGGGCGGCGCTGACCGCGCGCCGCTGTCGCGCGGTATCCGCGGGCAACAGGGTGATGTGAATGCACCGAGCATTTTTAATCTCGCGTTTAATTCGCGATTCTCGTGGGACGGACGAAACGAGTCCCTGGAGGATCAAATCCAGAAGCTGATGCTCAATCCCAAAGTGATGGGAACCACGTGGGAGAAATTGTCTGCGCGCCTGAACGCTCAGCCTGACTACGTGGAATCGTTCAAGTCCGTCTTTGGCGGCCCGGCCAACGCGAAAAACATTAGTGACGCCATCGTTGCCTTCGAGCGCTCGCTGGTGACGCCCAATGCCCGCTTTGACAAATATTTACGCGGCGACAAAACCGCGATCACCGAAGAAGAGCTGCGCGGTTACCAAAAATTCAAAGCCTACGGCTGTATTGCCTGCCATCAGGGCACGAACGTCGGCGGCAATATGTTTCAGGTGTTCGGTGTGATGGGGGATTACTTCAAGAAACGCGGCAACATCACCCCCGCCGATCTCGGGCGCTTCAACCAGACCAAGAATGAAGCCGACAAACACGTGTTCCGGGTGCCGAGTCTGAGGAACGTTGCCCTGACGCCGCCCTATTTTCACGACGGCTCTGCAGCCACGCTGGATGACGCAGTAGACATCATGTTTCAGTACCAGTTGGGGCGTCCCGCCCCCAAAGGCGACAAGGAGTTGATCATCAAATTCCTGCGAACGCTCACCGGTGAATTCAAAGGGAAGCCGCTGCAATGAGTACCGAAACTATCAGTCGCTCTGAGAGGCTCCGCGCTCGCCAGAGGAACATCAACATTGCCGTCGCAATCGTGCTGATCGCGATCCTCGGTTTCCTGTTTCAACGGACGAGCAGCGTTGACTTCGACGCGCATAACGACATCATCAGCAACCTGCGTCAGTTGAAGCAAATTGATGCCGAATGGAACATCGACGTCTTCAAATCGAAGATGGGCATCAACAACAACTACGATCCGGTCGCCCAGCCGTTGCCGGTGATTCGCGATCTCGCAAACGGTCTCGAGCAAAAAACCGCGCAGTCGACCGGGTCCACACACTTGCAAGAAATGCTCAAGACGTTTCAAGGCGTCATGACCAACAAGATCGGCCTGATCGAGCGCTTCAAGTCACAAAATTCGATTTATCGCAACTCGACCAATTTCTTGCCAACCGCGTATGAAGACGTGATCGCAACAGGCAAGCGCGTGGGTTTGAGCGCAGGTCGGCAGGCCGAGCTTGAAGCCGCAGTCAATCCAGTTTTTTCGGAAACGCTCACCTACAACTTGACGCCTGACAACGCGCTCAAGGAAAAGCTCGCACAGCAGGTTGAGGCGCTCAAACTGCGCGGCGAACAGTATCCCGCTGAGGTCAAGGACGCGATTGACGTGCTCGCCGCACACATCGGCACCACGCTCAAACAGCAGGACGTGGGTGCCAATCTGCTTAATGAGTTGTCCACGCTTCCGACGGCAAAAAAGATCGATGAGCTAAGCGATGCGTACTCAAAAACGCACGAAGAGCGCCTGCTTGACCAGCAGTTTTACCGCCAGCTGCTGATCGCGTATTCGCTGTTTTTGCTCATCTTGCTGGCTTACGTCGGCTGGCGTTTGCTGAAAAGTTATCGCCAGTTAGGCAAGGTCAACGGCGCGTTGAGTCTGGCCAACAAAGAGCTCAAAGAATCGCAGATGCAACTGGTGCAATCGGAAAAAATGTCGGCGCTGGGCCAGATGGTGGCGGGCATTGCCCATGAAATCAACACGCCACTCGCCTACGTGAAAGGCACGCTCGACGTGATGAAGGAGCACCTCGGCAAGGTGCACGATCTGGCCAACAGCAGCCACCTGTTTGCGACGTCGCTGCGCGACAAAAACACCGATAAGAAGGAGCTCAATTCGCAGTATCTGCAAGTCGCCACGCTCTCGCGCGACGTCGTAAAAAACAAGCGTTTCGAAGAGCTTGATGCGATGCTCTCGGACGGCTCACATGGCATCGGGCAGATCTCCGAGATCGTGGTCAACCTGCGTAATTTCAGCCGTCTTGATCGCGCCAGTGTCGCTAACTTCGACGTTCGCAAAGGGCTCGATAGCACGCTGTTGTTGGCGAAAAATCTGCTGAAGCATCGCGTCACGGTGCAGACCGAATACTTCGACGTGCCGGACATCATGTGTTCACCGTCGCAGATCAATCAGGTGTTTCTGAACATCATCACCAACGCCGCACACGCGATGGGCGAGCATGGCACGCTGATTCTGCGCACCGAGCGGCATGACGAAAAAACGATCCGCATCGAGATTCAGGACGATGGCGGCGGCATTCCTTCTAGCGTCGTGCCGAAAATTTTTGACCCTTTCTTCACCACCAAACCGATTGGTGAGGGCACCGGCATGGGGCTGTCGATTTCCTACAAAATCATTCAGGCTCACGGCGGAAAAATTCTCGTGGATAGCGAAGCCGGTATCGGAACCACCTTCTCTATTTTGCTACCCATTGAACAGAAGCAGGCAAGCGCGGGTATCATCGAAGACGATGAACCGGTCGATTTGCAGCCTGCTTGAATAGTGCGTCACCAGAACGCCCAAGCCGCTAAACGGACAACGTAACTATGACCCCAGAAATCCTACGCGTACTCTTTGTTGATGATGAAGAGCGCATTGTTAGTCTTCTCCGAACTATTTTTCGGCAATCCTACGAAGTGCATACCGCCACCAGCGGCGCTCAGGCCCTCGAGATCATCGCGTCAACGCATATCCACGTCATTGTCAGCGACCAGCGGATGCCTGGCATGCTTGGCATTGACCTCCTTTCACGCGTGCGCCAGCTCTCGCCCAACACCATGCGGGTGCTGCTCACGGGCTATTCCGATTTAGCTGCCATCGTTGGCTCAGTCAACGACGGCGAAGTGTTTCGCTACATCAACAAGCCGTGGGATCACAGCGAGATTAAGGCCATCGTGGCTCAGGCCGCCGAGATTGCTCAGACCACGGCCAATGCGCCGCTTCTGCTGCCAACCGACGCACTCAGCGGAAAGTCGCCAGCAGTCGCCGCTGCAGCGGAGTTACTGGTCATTGATGACAACGCTGACGTGATCAATTCGATTACTGGCATGTTCCACAATGTGTACGGCGTTCATGGTGCCAGAAACATCGCGCAGGCCATCGAGATTCTTGAGAAGCACGACATCTCCGTCATCATCACCGACACTCACGTCTGCAATGAAGACACCACGCATCTGCTGCGAATTCTCAAGACGCAGTACCCGCTGATTCTTGCGATCCTGCTGACCGAAGCGCAAGATGCTGAGACCGTGATCAGGTTGATCAATCAGGTGCAGATTTTCCGTTACGCGAATAAGCCGATTCGTCGCGGTGCGCTGCAATTAAGCGTCAAGGCCGCTGTCAACCAGAACGTACTCTACAAAAACAATCCGGCACTACTGGTGCGCCACGCGGTTGAACGAGCCCCGGAAACCGCGCATACGAATTCGCTCAAAGTCTCCATCATGAATGGCCTGCGTGCGCTGCGCAGTCGCTTTGCGTTCATGCGCGAAGCGTGAGGTAGCGACACAGTCCTGCAGCGTTAGCCCGCGTTTGTGTCCGCCGTTCAGACACCGTAGGCTAACCAATGCGCCGCGTAGAACAAACTGCCCTGCAGCGCTAGCGCGCCAAAGTACATCACCACACAAATCAGCGCGGCGGTCGTAGTGCCTCTGCGTGTCTCCAGCGTCTTGGCGATCGGATTGTGGCTGAAAATCAGCACGATCAGCACGATGATAATGACGAAGTGGCCGACCAGATCGATCACACCAAACTCCGGAATCGCTGCCGAAAAGATCAACAGAAGCAGCGCTGAAGCGACGCGCGCCGCAATTGACACCGTCATCACCAGAAACGCTGCGGTAAATTCAACGAATCCCGCAGCCACCATAAAGAACTCCGGTTCAAAGCCGAACGCTACACCGGGCCGCTCTTTCAGCAATGGAAAACTCCATTCCGGATAGGCAAATTTCTCCATGCCTGCCCACAACAGCGTGACGCCGGTCAGCAACCGCAGAATCGTCAGCGCCAGCGCCGACTTCTCCTCGCCATAGCGCGACATCACAAAGAGATACGCCGCCACGCCGAGAAAGATCGGATAGTCCATCAGGTGAAACCAGCCGTACTGGTAGATCGCGCCCAAATACAGAACGCCAATGCCAATTGCTGTCAGATACGCAGTCCTTGGCATCACCACTAGCAGCGCCATGAGCAATTGCAGCCAGCGCACCCACGGCCAGTCCGTCTGCAACTCCGGCGTCAGAAGCACGTTGCCGAGATAGGACACCGCAAGCAGAAAAAAACATACGCCGGTACGAACCAGCAGAAACGCGTTCGGCTGAAAAAAAACGGTAATCTGATGCACCAGCCGATTGAGTGTATGCGCGCGCCGTGTTAGCAGTACGTCAATGTAGCCGGTAGCGAACATCACCGCGATCATCACCAAGCTGAACGCCTTGAAGTAGCCGCCGTTGACCACGTGGAATAACGGTCGCGGCGGACACAGCAGGTCGTACGGCGCAAACCACTTCACATGGGCCATGGCGGCGCTGCTGAAAAGGAGAAAACACAGGGCCGCAAGCTTGGAGAATCGGACGGTCAGAAGCGGGGGAGCGTACGACGGCTGTGAGGGCGTATCTGGAACTACAGGCGATCCACAACCGGGCACTGGCATGATGCGATTTAGCTCGAAAAAGAGCGGTTTAAGGAAGGTCTGTCGAGACTTTACCACCGATCTTCAGGGCGAGATATGACAATGTCAAGTATATTCATTGATATGAATCGCGTGTGTTCTACTCGACAGCTTTTCGCCGCAGCGCTTGTTTTACCGGGGCTTTGTGCCGTTCTAGCCACAAATCGACTTATCGCCTTTTTCGCCATTTTGCCGCAAGCAGACGCCATGAATCAAAAAAGCTGTACTGCGGATTCTCCGACTTGTTAACGGTTCATGACAACACGTTTAGCGCGATGAACCGCGCTGTAAACTGAACTGGTCGTAGCCCACTTCCCTCACACGCCCCCCAGCGGTGTAGGTGACATCGAAGTATTGATCCTCGGAGCCGGTGTTGAATTTGTACTTGTGCGTCAGCTCGTTCGGCGTCATGCCGAAGCGCTGCTCTTTGCTGTTGCGACCGAGGATTCGCCGCACTTCGGTGATCGTCATGCCGGGAACGATGCGCTTGAAGTTGGCGTCAACGAGCACCTGATCAATTTTCTCAACCGTGCCTTGGGCATTGATGGTCATCATGTAGGTGCGCACACCTTCGGGGCCGAGCGGATATTCCCAAATCTCCGTGTCGCCTTCGCGGTTCACGCTCGCGGGCTCGCCCATTTTGAGCTTCAAGTCGGCGACCGTCGATTGCCCAGCTTGCAGCTCGCCCGTGGCCACACGATCACATCCGACGAGCGTCAGGATCGTTGCAAAAAGTCCCATGATCACGATCCCCCTGAATGTTGCCTTCATCGCCAACTTCCTTTATAAAATTTTTCGCATATCGCGGTGTGGAATGTTGCAGTCAAGATATTCGCCGCCCTCGACCAAGAAACCAAACTTCTCGTAGAAGCCCAACGCATGCGTCTGCGCCGATAGAACGATCTCGCGATCACCGCGTTGACGGGCGCGCTCGATCAGGTGCTGCAAAATGAGCCCTCCTACGCCAAGGCCGCGATAGGGTTTACGTACCGCCATGCGCCCGATGTGCCCGTCCGGCAACAAACGTCCGCAGCCTGCTGCCTTGCCATCGGTCCATGCAATCGCGTGAAGGGAGACTGGATCGTGTGCGTCAATCTCCGCCTCGGCTGGCACTCTTTGTTCTTCAACAAACACCTCGAAGCGGATCGCTTTGAGCGTCGATTGATCATCCGGCCAGGTCGCCGTTTTGACTTTAAATTCCGGTTTCACAGGCGCATCCAGTCCTCGCTTTGAGGTAAAAAAATGCTTCAATCGCAGCGCCGATTCGGCGCCGCAAACGCCGCCCACAATCGAGCGCACATGATGGTTCAACCGCTTCTCCGCGAACAGATTCACCACACTGCCCGCCGCACCAAATTTAAGGTCCGGCGCGCCCCACACAACGCGCCCCACGCGCGCATGCATGAGCGCACCGGCACACATCGCACAAGGCTCGACGGTCGTGTAAATGGTCGCACCGGGAACGCGGTAATTGTTGATGTGGCGAAACGTGTCACGCAACGCAACAATCTCCGCATGCGCCGTCGTGTCCCCATCGCGAATCACCCGATTCATACCGCGCCCGACGATTTGTCCAGCAACGACAACGACGGCACCGATGGGCACCTCGCCAGCCGCAGCAGCGTCATCGGCGAGTTGCAGCGCCTCGCGCATAAAGCGATGGTCGTCGGTCGTAACCGTTTCGTTCACGACGGGAGAATCCGTTCCAGCCAACGCACCAGAGCAAGCTCGTCCGGCGTCGCTCTACCTTCAGCATATTTCGCCTTCATCGCAGCATGCGCTTCGGGCCGATGTTGATTGAGTTTGAACTTGCTCTCAAGTTTTGTCACCGTCATACAAAACGCGCAGATCATGCCCATCATCGCGTCCTGATACTTCGCATCCAGCGCGCGCCACTGATCGGCATAGGCGGGTTCATGAATGGCAATCAGCGATTTGAGCAGCGCATCCTTCGCATCCTTAGTCTCAAGTTCAACTGGCTCGCCGTAAGCATGCACCGCGATGTAATTCCAAGTCGGCACGCGTCGCAAATCTGCGTAAACACTGGGTGACATGTACGCATGTGGCCCGAGAAACGCCACCATTGAAGCGCGTTTTTCGCGCAGCATCGCAGAGTGCGGATTCGCCTTCGCCATATGAAAATGCAGCACGACTTTATCGCTCTCTTCTGTCAGCGCAACGGGCAGATGCGTCGCGAACGGCATGCCCTCTGCATCCACCGACGTCAGCGTTGCAAAGTTATGAGTACGCATGATTTCCAGCGTCGTCGCGGGATCGGGAGACTCGAAGTGTTTAGGCAGATACATGATGAATTTGAAGTGTTAGCGACGGCCTGGATTTCGGCCCGCATTTCGTCCGATTGCGATCAAAGCAACGGTCAAAAAAGCAACCACAAACATCGCGGGTTCAATCGATTCGCGCAGCAGCAATGCAGCGAATGCTAGCGTGAAGAACAGTTGCATCAACTGCACCTGACTCACGCGCGCAATGCCGCCTAACGCCAGCCCGCAATACCAGAAGAAAAATCCGATCCACTGACTCATCAACCCGAGATACGCGAACGCGAGCCACGCCGACATCGACACCGCTTCAGGATGCGCTGGTGCGCTCCGCACCGCGAGCGCCAAAGTGCCAGGCAAGCCAAGAATCAACGCCCACGAAATCGCCTGTGGCCCCGTCAAATAACGCGTCGCAATCGCACCCGACGCATAGCCCAGCCCACCGAGCAAAACGCCTACAAGCATCAACGTGTCAGCAGAATGCAGCTCGCCATGCGCGCGCATCCATGCGTACCCGCAGACAAGCCCGGTGCCCGCAATCGCGCACCACCAAAACTGCCGAGACAGCGACTCACGATTTAGCCACGCGCCGATCACGGCGGTCGACAACGGCAGGATTCCGTTTACTACAGCCGCATGACTCGACGGCACGGTTTGCAGTGCGAGCGTGTTGAGCAACGGCCAACCGAACACAATGCCCGCCGTCGCCCCCGCGAGCGGCAACCACGCCTTGCGCTGCGGCATCTGTGCGCGCGTCGCAAGCAAATACACAATGCCCGCCACTGCCGCTAGCACCGCGCGCCCCGCCCACACAAACCATGGCGACAACACGTCCCCCGCCATCGCGATTTTGGTCATCGGCATGGTCAGACTGAAGATGAGGACGCCGATAGCGCCGAGGACGAGGCCGGAGGATTGTGGATTCACAAAATGTTACTTCTTCGTTCTATATATCGAACGAATATATCCGAAGACATGGCTTGGCTAATGCTTGTAGGAGCGGCTTTGTCGCGACATGGGCGATATTTAGGCATAGCAACAGGTCGCGGCAGCGCCGCTCCTACAGGGTAGCGCGCGAAACGCCGCTACCGTTTCAACACGCGCGGCAGCGAATGAATCACCAGCAACCACTCCGCTTTTTTTGTGCCAGCATTGCGCACCGCGTGTTCACTGTCGGCTGCAAATTGCGCCGCATCTCCCGCTTCCAGCATGAAAACGCGTTTGCCAACGGTCACTTCAATCTTGCCGACCTGCACGACGATGTGTTCTTGAGTGCCCAACGAATGCGCGGGAAATTTGCCTGTGGATTTGCGCGCAGGCAGGCTGTTGTGAACGATTTCAACCAACGCATCTGGACTGACTGGCGACAAAGTTTTGCGTACCAAGCCTGTTTTCAGGTCTTGGTAAATCGGCTGCTCGGCTGCGGTTTGAATGTGTACAGGCGGGCCCATATCGCCGCGCAGCAATGCTGACATGGAAACGGTCATACCTTCCGCCAGTTTGGCCAGCATCACTGCGGTAGGGCTCGTCAGACCCGCTTCAATTCGACTCACCACCGACTTGGAAACGCCCGCGCGTTTCGCCAAATCAGAAAGAGAAATCTGCTGCACCTCTCGCGTCGCCTTGATCGTGGAGCCGATGCTTTGCGCGACGCGCAAGGCGTTGCCCGCATTGCTGGCGAGATCAGTGGCCGTACGCACAACCGCCAGCGCAGTTCCCAGCGCTGAAGGGCGTTTGGACTTTACAGGGGTTGCCATGCTGCGCCTTTCGTTCGTAGTTGCGTTAAGTCTTCGCAAGCGTATACGAGTCCTTGCCGTCTTTCATCGTCCAACCAAGCGCACTCAGTTCACCGCGCAGACGATCCGCCTCCGCCCAGTCTTTTGCATTACGCGCTGCCCAGCGCAAATCCGCCACAACGCGAACGTCACTTGACACGTCCACCGTCTTCGGAACCCAAACGCCAAGCCCGAGGCCGAACGCTTCATCAAACTTGAGCAACGTCGCCTTTTTCAAGCCCGGTGCGAGTTCAGATTTCAGCAATTCGTAGGCCAGCGCCAGCGCTTGCGGAAAGTTCAAATCGTCGTTCAGCATCGCCATAAAGCGCGCAACAAAATCCGCATCCGGTTGCGCCGCAGCCTCGCCCAGCGCAATGAAATTCACCCGCATCCGATCCAACGCCGTCTGCGCCGCATCGAGCGCATCCCAGCTAAACATGAGCTGCGAGCGATAGTGCGCCGTCAAGCACAAGTAGCGATACGCAATCGGGTCATAACCCTTGTCAATCAGCACCTGAACGCGTAAAAACTCACCACTCGATTTGCTCATCTTCGCGCTGTTAAGCAGGATGAAATAGCCGTGCATCCAGAAGTTCGCGAGCCTTGTGCCGTACGCGGCTTCGGTCTGCGAAATTTCGTTCGCGTGATGCACCGTGATGTGATCTTCACCGCCACAATGAATGTCAAAGTAGTCACCCAGATATTTGTGCGCCATCGCCGAGCACTCGATGTGCCAGCCCGGAAAACCTCGCCCCCACGGCGAATCCCATTCCATCTGACGATGGTCCTCAGGTGCTGAAAACTTCCACAACGCGTAGTCCGTCGGGTTCTTTTTCTCGCCCAAATCGACGCGCGCCCCAGCCTGCAATCCAGCGACATCGAGACGACCGAGATAACCGTAGTCAGGTTGTTTCGAAGTGTCGAAATAGATGCCGTTGCTGGTACGGTAGACGTAACCCCTCTTCTCGATTTCTTGGATAAAGGCGATCTGCTCGGGAATGTGATCGGTTGCCTTGCACCAGATGTCCGGTTCAATAATATTCAGCAATTTCAGGTCGGCGCGGAAAGCGTCGGTATACAGCGCCGCAATCGTCCACGCCGTCTGCCCCGTTCGGCGCGAGCCCGCTTCCATCTTGTCTTCACCGTCATCGCCATCCGACACCAAATGCCCCACGTCGGTGATATTCATGACGTGATTGACGCGATAGCCGTTCAGCTTCAACGTACGAACAAGGCTATCTTCAAACAGGTAAGTGCGCAGGTTGCCAATGTGGGCGTAGTTGTAGACCGTCGGCCCGCAGGTATAAAGCCCGACCTCGCCCGGCGTCAGTGGTGTGAATTCACGCTGTGAGCGCGTCCAGGTGTCGTAGAGTTCGAGAGCCATACTTGGTCAGAAAGAAGGTACAAAAAAGGCTGCGCAAGGCAGCCTTTGAGTGAATTGAAACGACGCACTAAAGGCTAAAAATCGGGCGAACGAGCGCACTGCCCTGACAGGCACAGCAACAAGCACAACAGTAGCGAGTCGTTTTTTTCATGTAAGCCACAGTTTAACTTAGATGCGCAACGTAATGTCTCTAGTCCGGCACGCAGAAAGCGATGCGCGACACCGCCCATCCCGCATCAACCATCCGATTTAATTCGGCGTTGTCGAGCACCGTGCGCAGGTTGTAGCCCGAGGTATCGAGGCGCAGCATTTCATAGGCCGGAACGCTACCGACAGTGCAGCCAAAACTATTGGGGAACGATGCCTGAAACATCATGCCATCGACCGCCCAACCGGGGTTCGCCGCGTAGGCCTTGCAATCTTCGGTGCTCGCGCTATAGGCATAGGCACCACCGCTCACCAATCGGGCTCGACACACCGGTTGCGCCAGCGCAAGCACATTAAATTGCGCCGTGAAGCTGAACGTGTCCATCGCGAACCCCGTCCGCATCCATGCACCACCGCGCACGCCACCGAGCATTTCCATCAACTCAACCGGGTCCGTGATCAAGGCATAACGCCCGGTGACGCCGTCGCGCAATTCGACCAGACGCGTGCGATCCGGCGTCGCGGCAACATCCATCGCAGCACGCGTTGGTGTCACACTCGATACGGCGTTAAACGCGTCAAGCAATCCGTTGCCACACGCCCCTGCGGCCACTGCACAGTCAGAGCCCGCCGGAAACGTGCGTGACGCCACGAGCAGGCGATTGAGCACTTGTCCAGGCGTGAGCGTCGGGTCGCGCGTCAGCATCAGCGCCACCACGCCCGCCACATGCGGCGCGGCCATGCTGGTGCCCATGTAGGTCGCATAACTCGGCACACCGGGCAGCGTGATGCCGCCGTTCAAGGTCGATATGATCCCCGGCAGATCGCCGGAATCGCCACCCGGCGCAGACACTGACACCGCCGCGCCAAAATTACTAAAACTCGATAAGTCCCCGAGCAAGTTCGAGGCGGCGACCGCGACCACGCCCTTGCAGTTGGCTGGTGAAAAACCGGACACCAGCGCCGCATCATTACCCGCCGCGACCACAACCACCGCGCCACGGGCGAGCGCGCTGTTGACCGCCGACTGCTCGTTGGCGCTGCAAGGACTGGTTCCGCCCAGGCTCAGGTTCAACACGCGCGCCGGATTCGGATTGTTCGGAACGCCGGGCACGGGCACGCCTGCGGCCCAACGAATCGCGTCCGCCACGTCCTCCGCCGTGCCCCCGCAGCGACCCAGCGCGCGCACCGGAACCACACGCGCATTCGGCGCGACGCCGGCCATGCCATCGCCATTGTTGGTGCTCGCTGCGATGATGCCCGCGACGTGGGTGCCGTGCCACGAGCTCATGAAATCGTAGGCATTTCCGCCAGTGCAATCGAGCGCATCGTCGAAGTCGCCACCGTCGGTTGCGTCGCTGTCGCGTCCGCCGCCGTCATTGGCGATGAAGCTGTTGCTGATCATGTCGTAGCCTGACATGCGTTTGGCGTCGAGATCGGGGTGCGAGCGAATACCGGTGTCGATGACCGCCACGGCGACCGAGCCTGACGGCGTGACGTCCCACGCCTTGGCCGCGCGAATGCCGCCAATGCCATTCCCCAGCGCCCATTGCTGAACGTACATCGTGTCGTTCGGAATCCATTGATGACGGAACACGCGCACGCGCTCGGCGCTCGCAACCGCCGAGTCAGCCGTAGCCGCTACCGCCACCGCTGCGAGCGACGCCGGGGTCGTTCCAGCCGGCAACACTACCATCGCGCGATTGCCTACCGTTACCCGTTTTAGCGACAAGGCTTGACCGGTCTTCGCAGCCAGTCTCGCCACCGTCGCCGCAGCCAAAGATGGATTGTTCAGCGTCAACGCCAACATGCGTCCGTGATACTCGGTCTCAGGGGCTTTGCTTGACAACGGCGCCTCAATGGCCGCCACCTGCGCCCACAGCACGCTGCCGCGTTCACGCAGCGCAATCGCCGCCGCGTTGGCCGCAGCATCGCTGTCGAGGGTCACAGTGAAATTGCCGTCTGCACTGCGTGTCGGTTCAGCCAGACCGAGGAAAGACGCCATCTGGTTGGCGATACGCTGCTCGCGACCCTTAAGCTCAGGACTCAGTTTGAAATCAACGGTGGCGGCAGAAGCAGTGGTCGCCACGCCCACGAGTATGGCTAACGCAACAAAGCGTCGCGCAAAACTGCACGCGATCAGCATTGAGCACCGCATTGAAATCGGTCGTCCCGCGTCCGGCTTCGTCATCGTCTTCTCCATCGCTACGCTCCACACGTCTTTGCCCACTCACATCGTGAGCATGAGGCCGACGCGGACTCAATTAAGTTCTACAAAATCGCTTGAGGAGTGTATGCCAAGAGCATGATTTAGCAAAGCAAAATGGCGTAGTTTTGCGCGGCAGTGCGGCTTTGGATACGGTACAGCTTTTTCATACAATGACGTCTGATTGCGGGCTATAGCCAATAACGGGCATAAACCGACTTATGGCATTAACCTCCGCTAGCTTCGTTGAAATGGCGCTTTTCGAGAAGCGTTGATAGCGCGATGTGCCGCCGCGCAGTTAGCTGCGCTGATGCGCCATTATTCGCTGATGCAAGCGCCGGATCGACCACCACACGCCACCAGCCACAAACGGAATGGTGATCGCTGCTGTGGTTTCGGCGGATAGCGGCCAGCCCCAGCTTTGCAAGCCTTTGGCCAGGTAGCTGATCAGCCCGACGATGTAGTACGTGATCGCGGCGACCGACAATCGTTCCACCGTCGATTGCAGTTTGAGTTGCACGTCTTGGCGCGTGTTCATGGCGACCAAGAGCGCCTCGCTGTTTTGCTGCTGCATGATTTCAACGCGCGTACGCAACAGGTTACTCATGCGGGAAACGCGTTGCGATAGCGCGTCCCGCCGCCGCACCGCCCACTCGCAGGTGTTACGTGCAGGGCTCAGGCGCCGATCCATGAATTCACGGAACGACTGCATGCCAACGATGCGCGTTTCGCTGATGTCACTGATGCGCTTGTCGACCAGCGAAAAATACGCAGCACTGGCTGAAAAACGCGAATGTCGTGCGGCATATTGGCTCTCGATCTGGCCCGCCAGTTGCGTGAGCCGATCCAGCAGTTGCGGCTCGTCCTTAGGCTCGGCCTTCGGAATGGCCGTGGCAAGCGAGGCCAGTTCGCGCTCAGCGGCAGTCACGTCCGCCGAGCCTTCAAGCGCAAGCGGGAAACCCAAAAGCGCCGCCATGCGATACGTTTCAATTTCGAGCAACTGCTGAATCAAACGCCCCAGGCCGCGCGGCGTCATCGCTGGCCCGACAAACAAGAGCTGCCGTGAAAAGCCGTCCGGGTGAATCGCGAAATCGGTGTACGCCTCGCACCGCCCCTCGGCCACGCCGGAGGCCACCAGCGTGTCGTCATGCAAAAGGTGTTTGACCAGCATTTCGCTGCCCTGCGCCAGTTCAGACACTTGCGGAAAGGCCCAAAGATTTAACGCCACCAGACGCTGTCCGGGCAACGCATCCAGCCAGGCCTGTGGCAGCGCGGCGCTGGCGGTCACTGGCGATTGCGTGAATTGCGCGAGCGAAACAATTGGACTCTGCGGGTCGAGCGGGCGCATCACGGTCCAGCTCACAAATTCGGTGTGCTGCTCCCAACGCACCCGCACCGCACCGAGCGTATGCCGCGAATGCGTCGTTTTGTCGTCAAGTGCTGGCAGATGATGGTCGCGCAGCAGGGTGGAGAGATGCGCGCGGCTTGCGTCCCGTTCAGACTGATCGCAGAGCATCACGACGTGCGAAATCGCCAACGGCGGCGTCATCGGCTCCGGCGGGCGAGCGTGGATTTCGTTATGCAGCGCGGTTCGTTGCGGGTGATCGATCACGTTTTGGGGCTCTGGCGTTGAGGAGAGAATGAGTATGGCAAAGCTTATGCCATCATTGTGAAAAGCCGTCGCCGCGGTTTACAGCTTCTTGTTGAAACATTGGTTTCGTTTGGGCTAAGAGGCTGAATCGACGAAAATCGACTTTCTCACTTTTTCACGCGTAACCCGCATGCCATATGGCTTAGCGTGAAAAGATATGTCTCACCTTGGGCGGGCAGTGCCCGCCGCACGATTCGCCTACTTCACCGACCGCTTCACCCAATCGGCAATCCGCTGCACACCTTTGATGATGTTTTCGTTTTGCGTGGCGTAGCTGAAGCGGATGTGTTGACCATCTCCCGGTACGCGATGGCCAAAATGAATGTCAGCGAGAACCGCGACGCCAGCTTCGTAAAGCAGGCGTTTGCGCAATTCTTCGCTGTCTTTCAGGCCCGTCATCTCGCACAGTTCAGTCACGTTCGGCCAAGCGTAAAACGCGCCGCCACTGGCTTGGCATTTGATGCCGGGAATCGCATTCAAAAGCGGCACGATCAGATTGCGCCGCTCCAGAAATTTCGAGCGCATCATTTCGGCCTCATGCTGCGGCCCGCTCACGGCGGCGACGGCGGCCCATTGCGAAATATGGCTCGCGCAACTGTCGGTGTTGGTCACCCATTTGGTGAACGCCGGAGCGAGCAATTTGTTCGCGGTGAAACCAATGCGCCAGCCGGTCATCGCCCAGGTCTTTGACGCGCCGTCGCTGATGATGCAGCGCTCCTGCATGTCGGGCAAACTGGCGAGCGACTGGAAGCTACCTTCGAACGTGAGCCTGCCATAAATCTCGTCACAGAACACCCAGATTTGCGGATGCTTGCGGAGAATTGCGGCGATGGCTTCGAGATCGGTTTTGGTCAGAATGCCGCCCGTGGGATTCTGCGGACTATTCAAAATTAAAAGCTTCGTTTTCGGCGTGATCTTTGCCTCAAGTTCCGCCGGGTCGAACGCAAAATTGCGGCTCTCGCGCAGGTACAAAGGCACTGGCACCGCGCCGTTAATCGTGATCTGCGACTCGTAAATTGGAAAACCCGGCACCGGGTAAATCACCTCGTCGCCAGCACCGTAATCGGTGGTCGAAAGCACGGTGTACGCAATGAACGGTTTGGCACCAGCACCAATCACCACGTCATCTGCATCAATCTCAATCCCGCGCATGTCTCCCATGTACGTCGCCACCGCAGCGCGCAACTCAGGTATCCCGGCGCTTGGGGTGTAGCCATGTTTGCCCAGCGTGATGGCTTCGTGCCCCGCCTCCTGCACGTGCGTCGGTGCCGGGAAATCCGGCTGCCCGATACAAAAACTCGTTATGTCATAGCCCTCAGCGATAAGCTTGTTGACTTCAGCGAGAACGACGAAAGCGTTTTCAGTGCCAAGGGATTGGGCGCGGCGGGAGAGTTCGAGGGACATGAGCGTGTTCGCGTGAAAGGGATGTCGACAATGCTACCCGCGCGCAGCAGCAATGTGTTGCAGCGGCCGGATGCGCGCCACAAGGCCCTGATCGTCTACCTGCCCAACAACCCCGCCTTGAGTCGATCATCGACCGGGTTTTCGCCGATGAATATTTTGAGTACGGCATTGTAAAAATCGGCCCCTTCGATGACGGTGGCTTTCTTGACGCCGTTGACGGTGACCGCGGTGCCGAGGCCGGGGACAAAATCGAAGTTGATGCTGTCGCCCGCTACGACACTGCCGATGGCGTTGATGGTTCGCGTTAACTGCTGCATCCGCGCGCTCAACTGCGCGAGCTCGGCCTTGTTTGAGTTCTCTTCGATGCCTTCGACCAGCGCCTCAATGAAGTCGTCGGCGTCGGCGTTTCGCAGCATGCGCAGTTGCAATCGCTTGGCACCGGGCATGTTTGCAATGACACCGAACGTGGTGGCCTTTTCGTGCAGGTAGAGACCCGCGACGTAGACCTTGATGAACAGAATCGACCGGAGACCCAGACCGTTTAACGTGAGCTCTTGCGTGGCTATTCGGACGCGGTCGTCGAAACGCTGCCCCTGAAGGGTAGCGGCGCTCGGCGCGGTCGCCAGCATGGCGAAGCAAACGAGGGTCGCGATTATGTAGGAGCGGCTCTGCCGCGACCACCTTCGATGACCCGCGGGTCGCAGCTTAGCCAAGCCTACAGGTTCGAGTCCACTCATCGGCCCACGCCACTCACTTCACGCAATCAACCGGCCTTTGCAGCAACTTCAGCACGCGCTGTTGATTGATGAAAAAACGCCACAGCGCGCGCGCGCCGACCGGCTGGCAGCCGCGCTGGCGATTGAGGTGGCCGATGTGGAATGCAAGCTTGTACTGCGCAAACAAAGTCTTGTAAGCATTGCGTAGCGTGGTGCTGGCGTCCCAGATGTGATTGGCCTCGGCACCGACGCCGTTGACCTCGACGATCTGAAAATTTTCACCGCGCTGAAACTCATCCAAACGTTCGAAGCGAACGTCAAATCGCCCGAAATAAAAGTCCTTGATACCGTCGGCGATTTCGTCAAACCGCGCCAGCAGGGTTGGCGTGACCAACTGTCTGCCATCGGTGAGCGTGGCCCCCAGTCGCAAGCTGCGTGCGAAGGCGAGTACTACCGTTTCGCGCGCGGGCGGAATCCAGTTGAGGCGGTCATGCTGCGCTTCCAGTTGCAGCGCACGACAGCGGGCCACTAGCGGGGCCGCGAGGATCAGCTTACGCAAGCACGATACCCCGTCGCCCACCACCTGCGCGGGCGCGCTGAGATTCATCGAAAAAATATGCCCCGAGCGCTCGCCCGGCAGGCGCACGTAAAACACGCCCGCTTCGTGTTGTAACGCAACGAGCTTTTGCAAAACCATGGTTTCGCCACGCGGAAATGCTTCGATGTAGCCGAGCAAATCCGCGACGCAATAAATCGGGCGCACGCCGTAGCCTTGATGGCCGCGATCTGGCTTCGCGACGACCGGGAACTCAATCGCGGCTACCTCGAGCGCGCGCAGTGCGATCTGTAACTCGTGGGCACTCTGATGCTGATCTGTTGCCGATGAACGTGTGAGCAACACATGCGGTGCGAACCACTTCACGGCCTCGGGCGCGACCTGCAACATCGCCTGATTTTTCGACTCACCGACCAGTCCACCGCATTCAAAAGACGGGTTGGCCGCGGTGGGCAGCGTGAAGCTGCGATAGCGCAGTGACAGCATCAGCCACATGACCACGACGGGGGCGTAAAACATCCACGCAGGCAGCCGTTCAAACCAGCAAATGAGCGGCTTTGCGGGTTGCGCGACTGCGACCGACGGCAGTGGCCCCGTTGAGGCGTCAATGGTGAAACCGCCGCCGGTGCCACCGCCGTAAATCGCGGCATATGTGGCGGCCGATTTCTGCGCACGCGCCGCCCGGAATTTCCACACCGCCAACGCAATAAATCCGGCAACTACGAGGGCCGACGTCCAAGAGAAGCGATGCTGCAACAGAATGTTGCCAAATCCCAATAGCGCGGAAAACACGACGGCGGTCCACACCAGCCCCGTGCTTGAGGCGAACCAGAAAAACTGCTTGAACGGCAAGCGCAAAAAACCGCAGGCAATGAAGGTCGGCGGCAACATCCAAGGTAGCAGGCGGCTCATGATGACGGCTGGCAATAATCGCGGCCCCATCCATTCGCCCGCGCGCCGGACTTTAGGGCCGTCGATCCAGCGCGACGCCCATTTGAAACGGCTTGCGGAATAGCCGAGGCCGTACAGGCCAACGTCTGTGGTGACCACGCCGAAGTACACCGCCGTGGTGGCCAGTGGCAGCGAGAGCATGTCGGACAGCGCGAGCATGACCGCGAACGCCGCTGCGCCCTCTTCGAGCACAAATGTTGTGAAAAAGATTGCAAACCACAGAAACAGTGGATCGACGGAAAATCCGGACAGCGTCTGAAAAAGCGAATCGACCGACATAAATGCAATTGCGGCCGTAGGCCAACCCTCATGGAGCTAGGACGAGTGTCAGCGGTTACCTAGGTCAGGTTCCAGCAAGGCCAAAACTGCACGCTACTTACTGTCGCACTTCTCAAATATTTTATATAATTCTCCGATATTTTACATCATGTTACAAGTAGATTCTGACTATGACCTGAGCAATTGCCCTTTCTGTCCTGTTTTTGTGTTGCACCGTGTCGTAATTACGACAAACCGGGTAAGGCAATTTCGCACGCACAGACTCACGGTAACGGCACTCAGGTTGACTAACCGGCAGGAAAATTTGCCCATGAAAACCACGCCATGATTTCCAGCCTGATCGCCAAAACGACGGCCTCAACATCGCGCTATGTGACGCGGTTGGCGCAAACTGAGCGTGAGTTGCTTCAGGCGCAAGCGTTGCGTTTTCAGGTGTTCAATATCGAGCTGGGCGAAGGCTTGGTCGAGTCGGTGGCGCTGGGGCTGGACGTGGATCGCTTTGATGCGGCCTGCGACCATTTGCTGGTGATTGACACCACCACCGATGCAGTGGTCGGCACCTATCGCTTGCAAACCGGCGAGCGGGCGCAGCAGCGCCATGGCTACTACTGCGAGCGCGAATTTGACCTGATGCCGTTCGCGCCGCATCGTGCAGAAGTGCTGGAGCTGGGTCGCGCCTGTGTTCACATTGACCACCGCAGCTTTGCCGTTCTCAACGCGCTGTGGCGGGCTATTGCGCTCTACGCGCGGCAACGCGGATCGCGCTATCTAATCGGGTGCAGCTCGCTGACCAGTCAGGACGAATCAGTCGGCGCGGCCAGTTATCTGGCGCTGCAAAAGCACCTCGCTCCCGAGGCGTTTCGCACGCTACCGCAACCTGCTTACGCCTGCGACTTGTCGGTCGTTGCAGCAAAACCGCCGAAAATTCCCAAGCTGCTCGCTGCGTACCTGACGCTGGGCATCAAGCTCTGCGGACCGCCAGCAATTGATCGTGAATTCAAGACCATTGATTTTTTGACGCTGTTCGATCTAGAGCAAATCCGCATGGATGGCACGTCGGGCTGGATGCGTTTCGAGGACTGATCGCAAGCGCTAGTTGCGGCACGTGGCGGTTGTGGCGGCGCAGCGGCGAGTTGTGCGGACTTTGTCTAACAGCTTTTCGATGAAACTACCATTTCATATGGACTAGATCAATAAAAGTACGAAACTCCACTTTTAATTTAAATGGCGTTTAGTCCCTGTGCAGCGGTCGTTTCAGCGAAAAGCTGTTACGCACAAACTAGCGCAACGGCGACGTCGCTTGAACTTCTGCGGCCTCGGCCGCCTGAACCTCGCCGTCGCTTGCTGGACGACCCAACCCGGCGACCGATCCAAACAAGGCCGACGTGATGACGACCGACAAGGCGATTACGACCAGGCGAGAAGTGAGTGACCGGCTCATGATTGATTTCCTTAGGGAGACGCTGATCTATTCAATCGGTCATCCTGAGCTACGGCGAAGGATCAGGTGACATGCAATGATTTCAGTGACTTGCAATCGCCGTCGCATGC
>JAYVPF010000005.1:0-10806 GCA_043757535.1 Burkholderiales bacterium | reverse complement strand
ACATTTCCGTTGTTGTCGTAGCCGTATTGCGTAATCGCCTGCGTCGGTGCGGTTGAATACGTCGTGCCGCCGATGTCTTGTTGCAGGCGGTTGAGGCTGTCAATGACGCGAGTTTTTGTTTTTTGCAGGGTGCCGGTTGGGTCGTAGTTTGATTCGCCGGTGCGGTTGCCCATGTTATCGAGGGTGTAGACGATTTTGTTGCCGGTGAGATTGGCGAGCTGGCCGTTAGCCAAGGTCGCGCCGTCACTCATGCCCACCATGCGATGCGCAGCGTCGTAGGCGTAGTTGAGCGCGCTGCCGTCAGGGAGCGTCACGCGGGTTAACTGGCCTACGTTGTCGTAGGTGTACGTGGTGGTCTCGGTCGTCACGCCGTTCGCCACAGCCCGCGAAGTCAGCCAGTCGCGCGGGTGGTAGCTCATCGTGGTGATGAGGCCGTTGGCGTCGGTCATCTTGGTCAGGCGACCGTTCTTGTCGTATTCGTTGAAGGTGGTGACGTGACTTAATGCGTTGGTGACGGTTTGTACGTCGCCCATGAGCAACGCGCGCGTGCGCCGCGACGTGCAACCCGCGATTGTGGCGATCCGTTTAACCCGACCGCATGACGCTTTCAGTGCGAGGTTTGTACGCGATAGGTTGAGATTCATCGCCACGAGCTAAATCTGGTCTCGCCTCGCTAAGTCGAGCTTGGCGTGAGTTGCGTGCGCGAGTCTTGCTCCGGTGGCGTAAGCGGCGCGTTGCTCCTAGGCGTTGCTGCGCGTGCGTTTGCAGCCCGAGCGAGTGCCGCCAAATCGTTGCCGTTTTCAGCGAGCATTGATTCGCGGACGCGATGCAGTTCTTCAACAATCGGGTCTTTCCACATCAGTTGGTTCCCATCATTTCAAGTGGCGTCAGAATTCGCGGTGGCGCATGCCCGAGATCGCGAAGCGTGGACTCAACCAGCGGCAACGTTTCGCCGTTGGCAATGTGTGTGCAGTTCCACGTCAGCAAATAGTCGGCCTTCCAGATCGCGGCGAGCGCGACGTGAACGGCATCGGCTCGCGCCTTTGCCGGCAATGCGCCGCGCGAAACCAGCGCTTCGGCCAACGTCACGGCCTCCGGCGTAACCATCATGCTTTCGATGCTGCTGAGCGCATTTAGTCGCTGCTGCGACGCTTCAGGATCACCGCGCGAAGCTTCGTCAAAGACCAGCGATGAAATGGCAATCGTGAAGACGCTACGACGGCGTGCCCACCACTCGCGGGTAATTTCCTGATGCGCGGCCACAATCAAATCGCGACTGGGGCGCGAGGTCAAGTAGCTGATGACCGAGGTCTCAACATAGATGCGAGATTTCATACGCTTGGATCGTAGCATGCGCCACTACATTTTTTACTGTTGCGTTGGTTGCAGGATGCGGCCGATGCGGGTGGTTAACAACTAAATTGATCCCGGCCCCTCAAAGCCCATGATCGTTCGCAAGAGACACGTGAATTACAACCAGCACGCCGCGAGCTAAGCGATCTGTTCGGGTCGGGCGTGAGCGTGCGAACGAGCGATGTCATCGTGGCAAGCAGCAGCTTTGCGCTGAAAGCGCTATCCAACGGGGGCTAGCGGCGGATTCAGGGAGAAAGTCGGGTTTATGCATAAAACGGGCGGTAGCCCCCGTTCGGTGGGGATTGTGGGCTGTAGTTGTTTCGCGTGGGCAACGAGTTGTCCACCCTATCGGGCTGGATAGGCTTCGGCGCAAATTGGATTTTAGTGAGTTCAAAGTATCGATCAATTCGTTTGGATTCAAGTAGCGTTGTGGTGGGCACGGGGTGCCCACCCTACCGGGCTGCCTTTAATTGCGCCATTTACGCGGGCTGAGGAAGTACGATACGTCCAGCTAGGTTTCGAAGAAAAAAGCGGTCTCGCGAGCGATCAAGCGTGTAACGATGAGCGGTGAGCGACGTCAACATGAGTATCAGTGGGCCGGAAGGAAAAACGAACGAGAATTCGTGAGCCTTGATAATTTTTTGACGCGAAATTTTTGTGCGTTCAAGTACACGCGCAACCAGTTGAAAGTCCAATGACGCTAGTTGATTTAGCTCGTGTTTCGCCGCTAGCGCCATCAATCTTTCCTGCGACTCACCGTGTGTTACCGCGTGAGCCACATCGGGATGCGGTCTACGACCTTGTGCTACTAGTAGCAACTCAATCACAGGCGCTATCGCTGCCGAGCTTGAAATGAGGCTACGTAAAGTTGCGGCTGCCGCATCGGTGACGTTTAGCTTTGCGAGTCTCATGGGCTAGTCCGCAATTGTCGGCGGGCATTTTTGCCAACCATCTGTGGTGTTTGGCAACAACTCAATTACCGAAACAATTCTGGTTTCCAGATATTGGTTCGGATTCGCCGGGCACGTAAACGCCGGTTTGCAGTCATACCAGCACATGAGTATCACCTTGCGAGGCCAAAAAGGAAACAGCGGTGTAACCGGTAAATCAGTTAGGCGACTCCACGAACGCAAAGGACAACTTCCCGCTCCTCCATTTCCGTTGGTATCGCGTAACAACCCGTTTCGGTCTGTAAATTTGACCGGCTGCCCCTTTACATAAACGAAAGTGCTTAGGCCGCCCGCTAACCCAATCGGATCACTCTCTGTATACCTTCCAATCGCCGGATCGTAATCGCGGAAGTAGTTGTAGATAAACGCGCTCGACGCACGGTTGTCGTAAGCGGAGCGAATTTCTCTAGGTGCGATGCGGCTTGGCGCGGGGATGATGAAGACGGCTCTCCTGAGTTCGCGTGAATTTTTCGTAGAAGCGCATTCTCGCTCACGCACGCAGGCGCGTGCAAGTGCAAGTAGGCCCGCGCCACCTGTGCGCGCGCCAGCGCGCACAGGTTTATGCGCAGCCGCGCAAGCGGCTAGCGCGTAGCGCGTGAAGTGTTTTTTCTTTTCATTTTTTAGCCGCTGTTTTTCTCGTCGATGAACAGCGATGATGGCGAGTGTCAAGGCTTCGCGCTACAGCGCGAACCCGAAGGGCTTGGCCTTGATACCTATCCAAACCAAAGACGCTGGTGGCTGCGGTGCGAGGCAACGTCAGTTCGCCTTGCACCGCATGCCAAACTTTTGCGCGCTGAGCCGTGCGCGCCGCAGGCGCGCACTGTTCGGGGTTTTGTGTGCTCCCCTTCGCGCGAAGCGCGCAAGCATCGGGGAGCCCCTCGGGGGCGGACGGGAGAGCGCGGCCCACCGAGCGCGAAAGCGTAAGACCGGCACGGGCTGAAGCCGCGCGAATGGGACACGCTCGGGGGTGGGCGGGGGCTCGTGAACCGTGAATTACGCGCGAAGCGCAAATCAAACGCTGGGCTGACGCGAAGCGTGTGCCCACAAGACATGCGGCTTGGGCACGCTGGGCGAAGCCGTGCGTGACGCAGACGGGCCGGGGCGCCAGACATAACAACACTTCGCGGCCACCGACCACAAAGCGAAGCGATAGCGAGAGCGACTGGGCGGGGGACGGGAAGGCGTTGTTATGTTCAATCGCCCACAGGCGATTTACCCCGGCCCGGCTGCCAAGGTCGAGCAGGCTCGATGCCTGCTCGGCCTTGAACTACTCAGGCGGCCAACGCAATGACGGCGGCTAAAGAGCGATGTAGCCTGGCGCGTTGCTTGCCCACTGACTGCTTCGTGTTGCCTGCAAGCAACGTGACAGGCGGGGCGACACACCCACGGTGCTACGCCGCAATGATCTTGCAACCTTGTCATGCCGATTTAATCCTCCTCATCAGACTCGTTCGCCAACGTCGTTAAAAGCACCTCAGAGGCGCTCGGCATCACTTGGATGAGGTTTGTATCGTCGGCGAGGTTTTTTGTGTCAACAGAGGCCTCCCGCGTGACGGCCTCACGCACGAGCTTGGCCGGATGCGTCGCCGCATGCACTTGCCGGAGCTTTTCTATCGAGACGTGGGTGTAGATCTCGGTGGTGGAGAGCTCGCTGTGCCCGAGCATCATCTGGATGTAGCGAATGTCGGCCCCACCCTCCAGCATGTGCGTGGCCATCGCATGGCGAAAGGCGTGACACGCGCCGTGCGCGATGCCTGCCGCACGTAGATAACGTTTCACCATATCGCCGAGCCGGTTCTTTTGATACGGCTCGCCGTAATCAGTGACGAAGAGAACCCCGTGCTCGTGGCCGCTCATGAGCGCGGGGCGCACCTGCTGGCGATACTTCTCCACCCACGCACAGGCTCGCTCGCCGAGCGGCAGCAATCGGTCTTTGCGGCCTTTGCCTTGGCGCACCATCAGCGTGCCGCGCAGCGGGTCAACATCAAACAGCGTCAAGTGCATCAGCTCACTGCGCCGAACGCCGGTGCTGTAGAGCGTTTCCAGTATCGCGCGATTCCTGAGCCCCATCAAGGTGGTGGTGTCCGGTTGCGCCAAGATCGATTCCACCTCTGCAATCGAGAGAATCACTTTGGGCAACTGCCGCGACAGTCGCGGCAGCGTTAAATCAGCGGCCGGGTTATAGAGGATGTGCCCCTGCACCGTGGCCCAGCGGAAGAAGGCGCGCAGCGCCTGCAACAGACTCACCTGGCTGCTGTAGGCGAGCGCCTGACCGTTCTTCTTTCGGTAGTGGTACAGGTGGCGCTGGTAGCGCTGCAGGATCGGGCGTGTGATGTCGCCGACTTGGTTCAGTGCGCGCTCATCGCACCAGTCGATGAACACCCCAACCGCGCGATCACGCTGCGCGGCAGTGTGGATCGAGAGCCCGACCACGGCGCTCCATTCGACGAACGTGCGCCGGTACGCATGCAGCGCGTTATGCGCCGAAGGCGACAGGGGCGTGAGGGCCTGCGGCAGGCGCGGTTTTTTGCGCAACACGTGTTGCTTGCGACGAACGACGGCGCGCATGAGAACAGCGCGAGCGGCTAAAGCGCGAGGGCGTTGCTAGGGAGTGCGGCCGAACGCGACGGCGGCGGTGAGTACGACCGTGCTCGTGACGCACTACCCCCGGCCTTAGTTTGAAGGTCTGCCACCGGCAATGGCTCGCCAGCCCCCGTATTCATTGGGCTGGTGGCGATTTGACTACTGCGCAGCACCCCCGCGATAGGCCCGCGTTCACCCCGCGATGGGCGCGCGAACGCTACCTCTGAACCCCGCGAACTTTTTGTCGTAGGTGCAGTGGTCGTAGTCGTGGCGGCGGTCGTGACCGTGATGGCCTTCAACGCTGCCACATCAATCAAGCCCGCCAGATGCGGCGTGCTGGTGGCGGAGAAGCCCATCGGCCCGTCGTGCAAGAGCTCGTACTCGTAGCTCTGCCCGCGCATCCCGCGATGCACGAGCAGATATTCAAGCGCGGCCAGTCGATCCAGATGCGCCCGGCACTGCGTGTCCGAGAGCTGCGTCACGGCGCGCACCTGCGCGCGCGTGAAACGCACGTCACTTTTACGAAGCGAGTTTTCTTGGGCGAGCGTGGCCACTAAACCTTCAATGCTTGCAATGGCGGCCAGCACGCGCCGCGTCTGCGGTGGCAGCTCGTCGAGACTGCGGCCAAGCACTTCGTGCGCAATCGCGTTGGCCACGGTGATGTCCTCAATGGTGGCCTCGATGTAGTCCACCGTGCGACCATCGAGTTGAATGGTTTTTACCGGGCGCTGGTACTGATGTAGCAGTGCGATGACGTCGATCAAGGTCAGGTACTTCTCATGATCGCGACGGGTTCTTGTGCGGTCATCGAGAAACGTCAACTGATCCGCCCACGGGTTGACCACCGCCAAGGGTTTCAACAGGCGCTGCGCGTTCTGTTGCGTGGCCAGAATCGCTTTCTTGTGCTCGCGCTGCGTGAGTCCTTCGAGTGTTCTTCGCGCGCGTTGCTGGGCGTGGATTCGTGCGGTTTGAGGACGGTTCTCATCCACGGTGAGCACGAGGCAGCGGTTCATCAGCTCCTCGTCAATGTCAATAGCGGTTGTAGTCATCATCAGCATGGTCGGGCCTTCGACCCGGTATTGCTGGGTGATGAGATTCCCGGTCTTCGGATCGGAACCGGTGCTGGCAATGGTCAACTCACCCTCCGACTGCAACAGCTTCAAGGCGTAGCTGGCGCGGCTCGCCCCTTCCTCCTCGGCAATGGCTAACACCTTGTGTTTCAGGCTCGTCTCGCCCATGTAGAACAGGCTCTGCCCGGTCATCGCGCTGTACTGACTCTTTGCCTCCGGGGGCACGAAGTCGAGCACCGCATCCATCAACGCGCTCTTACCTGCCGCGCTGGAGGATTGAATCAGCACCGCAAGCGGCCGCTCCAGCAAACGCGAGACGGCGGCTAAATAAGCGACCCGCTTATTGACCGTTTCACCCACCACGCCACAGGCGGCGAAGTCCGCCTCAATGCGCGCGAGCAGATCAGGACGCTTCAACAAGTTCAAGGCCGCTTCGCGCTCGTCCTCGCTCATCTCAGGCGCAGCAGCGGCCAAGGTTTTAGTGGGATCAACGGCCTCGGCAATCGCTGCGTCCTGCAACGCTTCGAGCTTGAGCAACACGCGACCCAAATCATTCTTGAGCTGCGCCTCACTCAAGCCGGTTTCAAGCATCGCCTGCTGCACGTACACGCTCCTCGCACGTGCGGCGTACAAGTCGAAACTATCGACGTGGAAGCCTGCACCGAGCGTGGTAGCGGTTGGGGGATATGAATCACCATCATCGCCACAATTCACGCTCACCATCACGTTGACCTTGAGCACGCCCACCGAGAGATTCTTCGGCAAGCCACGCACCCGCCAACGACGTGCCTCACGGCCTTCACCAAAGCCCATCACCACTTCGCGCTCGCTCACCGTGGCGGCGGGGGCGGCGGCCTGCGCGGGCTGCACCGAAGCAGGTAGCGTGACGGTTTCAGTGGCATCACACGGGACGAGTTCAGGACAGGCTTTAGCGGCTAAAGCAGGCCCTGAGCTCGGTCGAAGGGAAGGTAGGTTTTGTGAAACAGCCGATGGGCTGGACGTGCCATTGTGCTTGGGTTGTGGCTCAATCACTGGCACCGCAGATGCAACTATCACTGTAGCCGAATCGCGCGATGGCGCTTGCCCCTTGCCTAACCAACTCGCCTTGCGAATCAACAGCCCCAGACTCTTCGCCGCAGGCTGCACCTTCATCGCATACTCGTTGGCATCCATCCCCTTCGGGAACTCAATCCGGTAGCAGTCAATGCCCAGCGCCAGCAATCGCTCAGACACTTTTTGCGCACCCCGCTCCCCCGCCTCATCCCGGTCAAACGCAATCAACACCCGCTCAGTCCCATGCCGCTTGAACGCGGCAACGTGCTCATCGGTGAACCCTTCAATCCCATACGCGCTCGTCACATTCCGATACCCCGCACACCAGAACGTCAACGCATCAATGAGCGCTTCGCACAGAATGATTTCTTTGCTCGCCACCAGTGCAGCCTCATTGAACACGCCGCGCGTGCCCAGGCCTCGGTTTTCTTGTTGGGGCAGATACAAGTGCTTCGGTGTCCCCGGTCGCAAATCATCGCGAATCTTTCTGCCGTAGAGCTCGCAGACGTGGCCAGGCGCGCTGGAATTCGCGTCGTTCAATGCAAACACCGGCACCACCAGCGAACCATTGAAGTGCTCATGCCCGCTCTCGCGGTAAACACCCAGCTTCTCCAGTCGCGCGCGAATGTCGGCACCGTCTTTTCTTTGCTTGTTCGGCAAGCGCAAGCCCAATGTGCGATCCGCTAAACCGAGCTTGAAGGTGCCGATGAGTTCGGGATGATTCAAGCCGCGCGATTGCAAGTAGGAGAGCGCCTCCGGGCTCTGCTTCAAACGCTCGTGGTAATAACTCACCACCTGTTGCAGCAACGCCTGATCGTCCGCGTCAATCCCCACCGGCGCAGGCAATACGCGCACGCTGCTGTGCTTTACCGTGCCACTGTCAGCGACTAAAGCAGGCATGCCCTCCCGCAACAATTCCACCGCATGGCGGAACGACACCCCGTTTTTCTGGATCACCCAATCAATCGGCCCACCGCCGATCCCGCAGCCGAAGCAGTGCCATAAATTCTTAGATGGCGTGACCAGCAGGCTCGCCGTCTTGTCCTCATGAAACGGACACCGCCCCGCCAAATCCTTGCCCGCCTTCTTCAGCTCAATGCCCGAGGCTTCGACCAAGCGCTCCACACTAATTTCTTCCTTTAGCCGCTTAAGCTCTTGGTCTGCGATGCGGGGCATGGCGTTTTTCCTTTGTTCCGTCCTGTGGATAAAAAACCTGTCAATAGGTTTTTGAACTAAATAACTGTCTTGCATATTACTCCTAATAGTAGTATTGTCAACTCCTATAGCAAAAACACGAGGTATCGTATGACTCGACTCTTTGATTTCGAGGCCGATTCGATGACACACGATGAGCAGGTTTTTTTTAAGGCGATGGGCAGCCGCATTGCCGCACTGCGCAAGGCCTCCAGCATCACGCAGGTGCAATTGGCCGAGATGATGGAGGTGTCCCAGCAGACAGTGACCTCGTGGGAGGTCGGGCGGCGCGGCGTGCCGGTGTCGGCTGTGCCCACACTGGCCCGTGCGTTGGGCACGACCGTTGAAACTCTGGTCGGCGAGAAGCCCGCGCTCGCCAAGCGTGGCCCCGCGCCCAAGCTGCAACAGCAAATCGAGCGCATCGGCCAACTACCCAAACCCAAGCAGCGCTTCGTGATGGAAATGCTCGATACGGTGCTGGCGCAGGCGAGCCACTGATGGCGGCTGCCTTGCCCCGTGCCGCCGCCTCCTCAGCGGCCTCAGCGGCCCCCTTGGTATCTGTTGATTTGATCGCTGCGCGCATTGCTGTGCTGCGCGGCCAGCGCGTGATGCTCGATAGCGATTTAGCCGCGCTCTATGAGGTGCCAACCAAGCGCTTCAATGAGGCGGTGAAGCGAAATGCAGCGCGCTTCCCCGCTGATTTCATGTTTCAGTTGACGCAATCCGAGTGGGACGCTTTGAGGTCGCAAATTGCGACCTCAAACGCTGCGAGCTCAAACACGGACTCCGCCGCCGCTGAATCTGCTCAATCCGTGCGCGGTGGTCGTCGCTATCTGCCCTACGCTTTCACCGAGCATGGCGTGGCGATGGCGGCGATGATTTTGAGTAGCGAGCGGGCTGTGGAGGTGTCGGTGTATGTGGTGCGGGCCTTCGTGCAGTTGCGTGGCTTGCTCGCGGCGAATGAGCAGTTGGCCGCGCAACTCAGTGCCCTCGATAAACGCTTGTCACAGAAGCTCGATACCCACGATCAGGCGATTACCGGAATCCTCAATACGCTCAGAGCTTTGATGCAGCCGCCGCCCGATTCGCCACCAGCCAAACGACCCATCGGGTTCGTGCATCATGAGGAGAAGAAACCTGCGGCGAAGCCTTCTCAATCCGGCAAGGCGGTTGCAGCGGCTAAAGTGGCTAAAGCCCGTAAAGTCATCGCAACTACAGCGAAGAAATAATTACCAGCAAATAAGCATCAGCTTCAGCCGCTTCGCCCCATTCAATGAGGGCTATAGGGCGGTTTATGCCTGTAGCCGACTTATGGCATAAATCACGCTACAGCCCAAATGCAACGGGCACTTCAACTTGAAGGTGTTGGCGATTTCTAGCGACGGTGAAACCAGAATCGCAAGCGATTAAATATCTCTTCGCGATCTGACCAATAGAGAGTTGTGTACACCGGTATAGCGAGCGCGATAACAATTAGCAACGCAATTGCAGTGTTATCAGACGGTAAAAAGCGATCCGCGAAATACACACAAATCGCAATCAAACCGTAAAGAATTGCTATGAAATTTTTCATCGTCACCACGGCTTGAAGTGCGTAGGTATCGGCTGCGAGCTGCCGCGCGTGACGCAACACTTCTGCTCACAATACAGCGCCGCAGTCATGATCGAGAAAGCTTGGAAAGGGGTGGACCTCGCACCCATGATGCAGGCATCTTGGAAAAGACCCCAATAACTAAACGGTGCGGATGGAAGTCTTCCCCAAAGCCCTGCCGCCAACGCACCTCCGCCTAGCTTAAACCCCAAACATTCGGAAATGCACGGCCCCGAGCAGTCTTTCGGTGGGGTCGCGGGACGTAGACCCGCAGCACACTCTGCCGTTGCACACTTGCAATCACCAGTCGCAAAGCACTTTGGATCTGAATCCGCAGGATACAAACCTCGTTCATCGGTCTTTGTGATCGGCGACGCCTTCACGTAACCGTAGGTATTGATGCCTCCGCTTAACCCAATCGGATCACTCGTCGTGTACCTTCCGACTGAAGGATCGTAGTCCCTGAAGTAGTTGTAACTTTTCCCAGACTCCGCATCCGCGAGTTGCCCCGGAAAGCGGTTATTGACTTTGAAGGAGGCTGCGCTGATTTGACTGGCTGTGCCGGTTACGTTCTGCGGATTGCCATGCGGCGCTGAGGCGTTCAGGCTCGTCCCGAACGGATCAGATTCCCATCGCCACGTAGCTTTGTTCACCGCATTCGGCCCCGTGGTTGCTCCTGCGACGGCTACGCTTCGTGTCATCGCTCGCGGCGTGCCCAGATGATCAGGATGCAGGTAGAACACGTCAACGTTTACCGGATTGGCCGCTGTGTTGTTGCCCGCATTGTTCGCGGTTGCCGCCCCGGTGCCTGCGATGCCGAGCGGAATCTGATTGTTGGCTCCCTTCGGCCGAAGCGTCGCCACCGGAAGATCATCAAACCAGATCGTCTCTGAAATCAGTTTGCCTTCAGGCGAGTATTCACCGAGCAAGCGGCCTTGTTCGTCGTACATGAATCTCGCGTTGTATTGAAGCGTGTTGGCTTGCGGGGAGAGGCCGGTCGTCGTGTTGACCG
>JAYVPF010000004.1:0-37435 GCA_043757535.1 Burkholderiales bacterium | reverse complement strand
GATGTGAAAACCAATAAAAACACGGCATTCACAAAAAACTTCGCGGCGGAAATTCAGCCTGCGGTAGAGGGGACGAGGACTTTCCGGTCAAGCACTATCTAGAAATTGCGCCTCACGTTGATTCTCTTGCGGGGGGCTCTTTGCCCAGAGAGATTCTGGGTGATCGGTCAGTATTGATAAATCCTCGTCTTCTATTACTTCTTGGATGCGGGCAGGTCCGCGATACAGACCATCCGCCCGACCATGAGAACCGCTTCGGGTAGGCGTCAGTGCCTCTTCCTTAAAAGCTTGAACAATTCGCTCAAGGATCGGTTTATAAAAATCGGGAAGATTGTCTGCGGGATTAGGCAGCACAGCTAGACACCCAACGGACAATAATCCTTGGTCTCGAATGGCCAATAGGGACTCAACTACAAGATCACATAGATGATCCCGCAAACTGGCGTTCGCTGGCATGTCACGCACACTGTCCCGTGCAACAGTAGAAGCAAAAGGCGCGTGTAGATGGAAACGAAGGTTGGATGTTTCTTTATCCGCCGGAAAATAAATGGAGACTTGACCGCAATCAAGCGGAACGATCTTCCAATTGGAGCGGCCTTTTTTATCCTTCTCCTCGATGATGTTGTAAGCAATAGCGATCCGGCAGATTCTGGCCTTGCCGTCTTCGGCAGTGACTTCGACATCCTTTTGGAATCGTAACCAGTGCGAAGTCGTTGCTTCCTCTCCCGGTTGGCTTGATCGAATTTCAATTCGTCCATTCTCATGTTCAACTCGTTCCAAAGTACCGAGCATTCCGTCAGGCAGGAGATATTCGATTTTGCAGATATGGGCCAGAAACAGAAGGGTGTTGTCGCCCAATTCGCGCAGACCTCGTCCTACTTCTTTCTCTGCCTGTTGACGTGATTTTTTTGGGTTGTCGAATGGAAGAACAAATCTTGTTTCCCGCTTACCTAGCCGACGGCGTGGAACACCTTCCGTTTCAGGGACTACGAGATCATGAATCCGAAAACTGAATTCGCCGGAGTGGATTTCCGGGGTGTTTGTGTAAGCGAAAACAGACTTGAAACCAACCCCAAATTGGCCGATGCTTGTTGGATCGTCGCGTTTGCTACTTGCACCGATGCTGGCAATGGACTCGACATTTTTGAGAGAAAAAAGCATTTCACCATCGTGCTCGAATTCCAGTGAATCTGCGGTCAGAGTAAATCGAACGACAGAGGCGCCTTTGCTATCGTGCGAGTCCTTATCGCGAGCATCCTCTGCGTTTTGCAGTAGCTCGTAAATGAAATGAGCGTTGTCGGGGTAGAGGTCAGTAAGCAGGCGCTTGATGCCGTCCTCGAAGCCGTTTTCGCGGTTAGCTTCGACCCACTTGCGCCGCTTTAATCTCAACTCTTCTATGCTCATCATTCCGCCTTTATGTTCAACACCCCAAACGCGACCGCCTCAGCGATGATGTCTACCTTCTCTGCCGCCTGCATTAACTCCACGGCGCGCCGTTTGTAGTCTCGATTGGCAGAATCAATTTGACTATCCCTCATGCGGCGTATTCGGGCATCGGTAGCGGTGTCGCGCTGTTCTTCGAGCAGGGTGACACGAGCGGCGTGCGTGATTTCCAGCGATGCGAGTCTAGACCTTGAAAGGTTGCTGACCTGTTCGATGTGCAACGCGCGAGCATTGCTCCAGAGGCCGTAGTGATTTTGATCGAGGAGGCGCTCCTCGTTGGGGGTAACGAACTGACTGTCATCGCCCTCTCGTGCGGATTCAAGCAGCTCCAACATGCGCCCGGCAACCGCGGTATCAGCGCATACGGGCTGGAAGGTGAAATCTTCCTTGAGGCCAAGCTTGCACCAGCGGTATATCGCGTAAGGGTGACGGCCTGGTGGCAAATTACTTGCTGTGACTGTCAGATTGCCGGTCAGGACGGCGGCGGGTTCAGTGGCTTGCGCGGCCTGACGTGCGAGTGGATGCGAGGGAGTGATGAATGTAAGGTCGCGGCGGTCGGAAGCGGCAGCCGCATCGAACGTGAGCGTGATGTAGGGGTCGTTGCCTTTCAGCCAGCGCTGCCAAGACTGGGCAGCGGCGCCGGTGAGGTTTAGCGCCTGCAAATCGATGAGCAATTTTTCCCGCACTTCTTGTGCAAGTTGTAGCGAGTTGACCGGCTTGCGCGCTAGGGTGCGTGGCGGCTTGCCGGGCTCGAGCTTCTCTAGATAACGCTCCACGAGATTGGCAAGCATGGCGGGGGCGAGCCAGAAGCTCGCTGCGTGCTTGACCAGTTCCTCATCCCGCTTGGGAAGACTGAGTCCGAAAAGTTTTGCCTGCGCCTCTTCCAGTTTGGCTTGCTCATGAATGGCGCGGATTTCGTTCTCGGCCAATTGTTGCAAGCGGGTCGCCTGCTCCATCGGCGTTAGAGTTAGGTTCTCGGCAATGTCGCGAATTTCGCGGGTCAGTTTCCCTAGGATTTCTTCGCTCCCGCCTAGAGCTTGTCGGAAGACGCCGATGCGCAGCAGACAGCGTTCGTAAATTTCGGCATCCACGGTACCGGGGGTAATGAGGTTGTAAATCACCACGGTTTCACTCTTTTGTCCGTATCGGTCTATGCGACCGATGCGCTGCTCCACGCGCATAGGGTTCCACGGCAGGTCATAGTTCACCATGCCGTCACAGAACTGAAAGTCGAGACCTTCGCAACCGACTTCCGATGAGAGGAGCACGTCGATCGCCTGCGGATCTTCCTTTGCAAGGCTGAAGCGGTGGCGCAGTTCGCGGCGCTCGTCGTCGGGTATGTCGCCGTGAATAAGGCCCATGCGGGTGGAATCGCCGGACAATCGCTTCACCAGATAGGCCAAGGTGTGGCGGAACGTGCTGAACACGAGCAGCTTGTTGTTGACCAGCTTCTGCTTGTCGCGGATGACTTTGCGAAAGGCATCGAACTTCGGGTCTTCACCAGACAGATTCTGCGCACGGTGGATGAGGTCATTCACATCGGCACGGAAATCAGCGAGTACATCGCCAACGTCGAAAGTAGCTTCACCATCGCTCGCTTCGCTCAGTTCGATTTGCGACAGTTGCCGATGAAGGATGGAATGCAGCAAGGGGGCAAGACCAAAGACGCAACTCGCCACCTGTCTGCGCACGGTGGTGAGCATGAACATTAGATTCTGATCGCCATGACGATACGCCAAGACGCGACCTATGAGCGCTATCAGATCGCCGTGCAGTCCCTCCTGCTCGGCAGTGAATTCCACCGAAACTGTTTCAGGCTTGCGCGTCGTAAAGCTGCCGATATCACGCCGACGGGTGCGGTTGATGAGGGGCGAAAACGTGTAGAGGTCTTCCAGCTGCTGGATGATTGCAAGGCGACTCTTGTCGTCGTTACCTTCAATATCCAGCTTGTCACAAACTTCTTGAAACATGGGATCGGCGGCCAGAACGCCTTGCCCCCACGGCGTAGCTACCGCAGATTCAATCGCAATGCGAGAGGCTAACTGCCAGTCTGGACGAGCATTGCGCGCTGCCTCGATGGCAGCATTGATATGGGGGTTTGGCTCAGCCATCTGCTCAAACGTATGGCGGCCTGACACTACATCTGGGCGCAGCAAGTGCAGCAAGTTGTAGAGGTCGTTATCGCCTAACTGGATTGGTGTGGCAGAAAGCAGCACGACCGCCTCGGCGTTGTCGCAAAAATGGCGCACGTTGCGGTAAGCCCACGTGTCAGTGTTGCGGATGTGGTGCGCCTCATCAACGATGACAAGATCGAAAGCAGGCGGGGGGTCAAGCTGAAGCAAGCCGCGCTGTTTCTTGCGGCCGTGCTGATTCCCCATTAGCAGCGTTTCGTCAAGCAGGGAGTAAGGAAGTATCGCGCGAGCGAATTTTTGCGGCCAGATGCCGTCCAGATCTGTTTCATCGATGCAGTAGCGCAGCGAGGCACCGTCCAGTTGTTCAAACTGTTCGTCGAAGCGCTTCATCTCTTCTAGCCATTTGCGCTCTGCCACTAACGGTTTGGGGCAGATTACCAGCACCGAGCGCAGTTCGCGACGTGCTTGTAGTTCTTTCAGAATTAAACCCGCCTCGATAGTTTTTCCCACGCCCACTTCGTCGGCGATGAGCAGGCGCGGTCGGTCGGCTTGGATCAGTTTCAGAACTGGTCTGAACTGAAAGGGAACGAAGTTAATGCGTGAGGCGAACAGCGAATATAAGTGACCGATGCTGGGGTGCCGCAGTTGTAGAGCAGACAGTGCGGCATGCAGCGCCGCCGGCGTCACCCTGGTGCGCCCGTGATCGGCGGCGATAAGCTCTATCTGTGAGACGTAGTAAGTGGCAATCGCGCCGTCATGAAAGACCTGAAAGCGATTCTCCGGGACACTTGGCAGGCAAGCTATTACAGCGCCGTTAACGTTGGGTTGTGCCTTGAGCCGAACCATATCGCCAGGCTTAAATTCGCCGGACGTCACTGAAGGTTGTGAGTGACTAACGTGTTGAACACTTGCCTCCGTCAACTTGGCCATCAAGGACTGCTTGCGCGATCGCACATCTTGCCGCACCGCGCCATCAATCCCCAGCGCTTGTTGCAGGCGCTCAATGGTGTCGAGATCGCGGTAGCACTCCTCATCATCCAATCCCCCGGACGGGAGGTGCGCCCATCGGTTACGCATGCTTTGTGCTTCTTTAAGCCAGTTGCGGGCTTCTTTTGGCCAATTGAATTTGGTTGAAAGCTCAAACCAGTTCTGATCGAGCACTCTAAGTAGTGCAGCTAAATCGAGTCCCGCGAGGTCAACAGTGTGCGCTTGCTTTACGCGCTCCTTTTGCTGAAATGTCAACGCAGAGACGGCGTAACGCTCCCACCAGTCTTTAGATAATTGGGGTAGCCAACCGTTCAGCGAATCTCTAATTTCATTCGCAAAATTTAGCAGCAAATTATTCATAGTTGAACCAGTGATTTTCCTTGATGGTAGCAGGGGTTTTGTCGCTTTCGCCACACCCTCTGTATCAGCAGTTAGCGGCAAAGGGCGCGCCCAATTTGATCCGTCGCGATGCTAGTGGCAGAGTTAGTCGCGTTGCCAACAGCGGAGAAACTCCAGTACGGTGTTTGACCCATCATGTCCCCAACATCCTCGCCATCCTTCCGCCGAGGTTCATCGTCGCACTTTCATGCCCGGATACGTCCATCGTTTTCCGGCGAGGAGAGTGCGTTGGGAAGACAAGTGCTTGATGAATGTCGGTGCGGATATGAAGGGTCAGCGCCAATTGCCTATGGACGCAGTGATGAGCGTCGACAACATTCAACCTAAGATATGCAGTAAAGCGTTCGGCTGTAACGATTCACTACGCCTTAGCAAACTCCGCGCGATGTTTGATCCATCGGTCAACAAACGCGGCTCGGTTGAACGATGGGTCGCTTTCAAGCTCTGTCGCCGCATCGCGCGCAGCTTCAACCAGATCAATGTCTTCCTCAATATTTGCGTAACGCAGCGACGGCAATCCTGATTGCCTCGGGCCGAGCAATTCGCCCGGCCCGCGAATGCGCAAATCTTCGCGGGCGATGATGAAGCCGTCCGTGTTTTCGTAAATGACTTTCAGGCGCTGCTTGGCGGTGTCGGAAAGCTTGCCTGCGAAGATCAAAATGCACGTTGACGCCACGCTACCACGACCGACGCGGCCTCTGAGTTGATGCAGTTGCGCGAGGCCGAAACGCTCCGCATGCTCAATCACCATCCAGCTCGCGTTCGGTACATCTACGCCGACTTCTATCACCGTGGTTGCGACGAGAACCTGAATTCGATTCGCGGTGAACGCTTTCATGATGACCGCCTTCTCGTCAGCTTTCATGCGACCGTGCAGCAATGCGACTTTTACGTTCGGCATTAATGCGACGAGGTCAGCGTGCAGCGCAGTTGCGTCTTGCAATTGCACATCCTGCTCGGCAAGCTTCTCGCTTTCTTCGATCAACGGACACACCCAATAGGCCTGCGCGCCTTGCTTGGCAACCTCATAAATACGCCGTACGATTTCGCCGCGCCGCGCTTCGCTGACAAGCTTGGTTGAGATGGGCTGGCGCCCCCCCGGTAGCTCGTCAATGACCGACACATCAAGATCGGCGTAGTAGCTCATCGCGAGCGAACGCGGGATCGGCGTCGCGCTCATCATCAAGGTGTGTGGTGCGATATGTTTCTCCCCTCCCCCCTCGTGGGGGAGGGGCTGGGGGAGAGGGGGCCGTTGGCGTTGAGGATCAAGTTGACTGCTCGCACCACCGGCCCCCTCTCCCCCAGAGCCAGCGGGCGACAATTGTGTCGCGTCCCCCACGAGGGGGGAGGGAGCAGCGCGCTGCCCGCGCTGGCGCAACTGCAACCGCTGCTCAACCCCAAACCGGTGCTGTTCATCCACGACCACCAACCCCAGCCGCGCGAACGAAACCTTCTTTTGAAACAGCGCATGCGTGCCGATCACGATGTTCGCTTCTCCCCGCTTGCACGCCGCATGCGCCGCCCGCATTTCAGCCGCAGGCAACGACCCAGTGAGCCAGGTCAGCTTGATAGGCAGCTCTGCTAACCAGTGCGACAGTTTGTTGAAGTGTTGCTCGGCGAGCAGCTCAGTCGGGGCCATAAATGCCACCTGCCAACCTGCCTCAACTGCAACCAATGCGGCAAGCGCGGCGACAACCGTTTTGCCACTGCCAACGTCACCCTGCAACAGGCGCGTCATCGGGGCAGCCTGCTGCATGTCATGCAGCGCCTCGGACAACGCACGCTCTTGCGGCGCTGTGAGTTTGAACGGCAAGCGTTGCCGCAACAGTGTTGTGATCAAACCCGTTGGATGCAACTTGGGCGCAGCTTCTTCAGAACGCAGAGACTTTGCGTCACGCAGAGCAAGCTGCTGGGCAAGCAGCTCGTCAAACTTAATGCGTCGCCACGCTGGATGTGTGCGCGTTTCCAGCGGAATCACCGGCTCCGAATTCGATGGCGCGTGCAAAACGTCAAGCGCTGCCCGCCACGCGGGCAGAGTGAGCGCTTCGGTCATCGCTCGCGGCAAAATGTCAGCCTGCCAATCCGCAACCTTGCGGGCTTTTGCTACGAGTGTGCGAATCGCGGCTTGCGGCACGCCTGCGGAGCTGGGATAGACGGGTGTCAAACGAGCGGAAGCTTCTTTCGTATCCACTGAAGCTGACTCCAACTCCGCCTTTTTGAAAATCGGATGCACCATTTCCAACCCGTACCGACCATCGCGAACTTCGCCATACACCCGCACCGTCGCGCCCACCTTCAGCGCCTGCGTGATGCTCGGATAGAAATTGAAGTAACGCAGCGTCAACCGCGGCGCGAAGTTGTTACTGCCGTCATCGCCTGCCGAGCGAACCAAAGCTACGAATTGCTTCCGGGGCCGCAAAATGGTTTCTGAATGCTCAACCACGCCTTCAACGACCACCGATTCGCCTGCAACCAGCTCAGCAATCGCGCAAACCCGCGTCTGATCCTCATAGCGCATCGGCAGATGCAGCAACAAGTCACGTAAATGATTCACGCCCAACTTTGCGAATTTAGGTCGCAAAGCGGGTGGCAAATACGTCTGTTGATCTTGTTCGGTTGTCACGCGAGGAAGTTTATCGGGTGGCCAGCACAACGATGTCCCACCAAGCTGGCCAGACCACAGCCGTAAGTTCCCTCCCCTTCAAGGGGAGGGCTAGGGAGGGGATGGTTTTCTTCGTATCGCAAAACCATCCCCCACCTAACCTCCCCCTTGAAGGGGGAGGGACAGTCCTCGCGATTGCACGCCTTCTGCGACTAGGGTAGAACAACGTATTTCCCGCCCGCCAACTTCTCCAGCGCCACAGCCCCTTATGTTTCGTCTCCTGCTGACCACGATTTTCTCCACCCTGTTGATGGCATCGGCCCGCGCCGCAGACCTACCCGCCCTCGCCGAATCGCGCCCGTCGCACGAGGCAAAAGACATCGACGAGCAGCAGGTGTTCCTGACCCGCGCCAAAGGCCCGGTCGACGCCAAAACCTTCATCGACCGCGTGTTCTGCGAAGTCGAAGGCGTGCGCTCGGTGAATACAGTTCGCGTGGTTGGCGGCGCTCGCAAGGCGGACTTGCTAAAAGCGGCGGGCATAAGCAACGCCGAGAACTGGATAGCGTTCCGCTGTGCCCAGACGTTCCCGGCGGGCGCGGACGTCACCATTCGTTGGGACGCCGCCGCGAACAACCTGAAGAACGCAGCGGACACGCTCAAGTTCAAGGTGCGCTCGGGCGACTGGATCGAGATGACGTGTGGACGCGAGAACAAGGACGCGGGTTGCAACCCGCTTGCAACGGTTTACTTCAACCTCAAGCGCGCCGTCGAGAACGCCGACACCGCGCGCTTCCGTCTGCGCGATGATGCGGGCAAGTTGTATTCACCGGTCGCGAATGACTCCGATAGCGAAGGCGTAACGTTTGCCAAATTGCCCCCCGAAATGCGCTTCACACTTGTCGTGCCGGCGAACCTGAAGGAGTCTGGTACGAGCACCGTGTTGACGTTGAAGCGCCCGATGACATTGCGCACCAGCGCCTATCCGCCGCTCGTCAAATTCCCGCGCAGCTTCGGCATCATCGAGCGCAACGCTGATCCGGCGTTGCCGCTGACCGTGCGTAATCTCGAAGGCGCGGGTTCAGGCGGGGGCGCCGTCATCCGCAAGCTGCGGGTGACGAGCGAGCAGGACATGATCCGCTGGTACGCCCGCACGCTGGGCTTTCAGCAGAGTGATCGTTCGATGGACGATGAGGAATCGGACTACACAGATTTCGGTGAACGACTCAAGGGCGACGACGACAAGCGCGCGCGATCCCTGTTGAAAGGCAACGCACAAGCGGTTTCCATGCCATTGCCGAAACCGGGCGGGCCAAAAGAATTCGAAGTCATCGGTTTGCCGTTGCCTGAACCCGGCTTGCATGTGGTTGAGGCTGAATCCACAGCCCTCGGCGCATCGCTTCTTGAGAAAAAAGGCCCGATGTTCGTGCGCACAATGGCGCTGGTCACCAATCTCGCCGTTCACACAAAAACGGGCACCGGCGGCGCGTTTGTCTGGGTCACGCGACTCAATGATGCCACGGTGGTTGCCGATGCAGCGGTTCGTATTCGCGATTGCAAAGGCGTCGAGCTCGCCGTTGGCAAGACTGACAAGGACGGCATCGCACGCCTGACACCAGACAAAGCAAAAGCCCCAAAGCGCAGTGATTCCTGTCCGATGTTCATATTCGCCCAAAGCAGCGACGACACGGCGTTCACGCGCAGCGACTGGACGCGCGGCATCGAGCAATGGCGATTTAATTTGCCATGGGACTATGAAGGCGACAGCGACAACAATGGGAAGCTTGCGTTTCACACTCTCCTCGCGCGGAACCTGTTGCGTCCCGGCGAGACTGTTTACATGAAGCACCATGCGCGCGAACTGAAGCGCTTCGGCGCGGGCGCGCCTGATGTCGCGAAGCTGCCAAAAACAATCTCGGTCGTGAACGAAGGCAACAACCAGCGCAGCACGGTCAATCTGGAGTGGAGTGCGCGCGGCAATGCGTTGACCGAATTGAAACTGCCGACCAATGCCAAGCGCGGGCAGTATCGCCTTGAGCTGGGCGGTCGAACGACGGGGCGATTCACCGTTGCCGATTTCCGTTTGCCGGTCTACAAGTCCGAAGTCAGCATCGCCAACGCGAATGTGGTCGGTGGCGACAAAGCGAACGTCGATGTGCGCCTGTCGTTCCTTTCGGGCGGCCCCGCTAGCGGCGACGTTGTGACCGTTCGTTCGCGCTTCGACGCACGTACATGGCCGGGATTCGACGCGCTGCCGGACTACAGTTTCAGTGTTCCGTCAAACGACGAAGAAGGCTCACCGCGCCGTGGTGCTCGCGAAGGGAAACAGCCTGAAGGAGAAGATCAGTCGCTGGCGCTGTCTACTGCGGGCGCGGCGCGCGTTCCGCTTACTACGCCCAAAGTAGATCGCCCTTACAGTCTCGTCGCGGACATGGAATACAAAGACCCGAACGGCGAGATTTACACTGCGCAAGCGCGCACCACCGTGTGGCCGGCCGCAGTGCTCGTCGGCATCAAAACGAGCGACTGGGCCATGGCGCGCGAAAAGCTCTCGTACGACATCATCACCACCGACGTAACAGGCAAACCCGTCAGCGGCGTCAAGTTCAAAGTGCGTGGCACCAATCGCACCTGGGATGCGTATCGCAAGCGCAATATCGGCGGTTTTTACAGCTACGAATCAAACCAGAAAAGCAGCGACCTCGGCGTGCTCTGCGAAGGCACCTCAGATCGCAGCGGTAAGTACACCTGCACGAGTAGCGTGACCGCGTCGGGCGAAGTTCAACTGGTAGTTGAAGTGACTGACAGCGGCGGACGCGCGGCGAGTGCTAGCACGTCACTGTGGGCTTCGAATGGCGACGACTGGATGTTCAGATCGGAGAGTTCGGATCGCATCGATTTGCTGCCCGAGAAAAAGCGCTACGAACCGAACGAAAAGGCGCGTTTTCAGGTGCGTATGCCGTTCCGTGAAGCGACCGTTTTGGTGACAGTGGAGCGTGACGGCGCGGTGCTCTCCAGCTTCGTCACCAAGCTATCGGGCAAGTCTGCCGTGATTGAAGTTCCGGTGAAGGAAGAATGGGCTCCGAACGCGTATGTCTCCGCGCTATTGATTCGAGGTAGGGTGGGTGCCCCCGCGCCCACGGCACTCGTTGACCTGGCGAAACCCGCATTCAAGCTGGGCATCGCCAATATCGACGTCAACTGGCAGCGTTACGGTCTCGACGTCAAAGTGACGCCTGACAAGCCGGAATATCAGACTCGCGAAAAGTCGATGGTCAAAGTGAAAGTCACGCGCACCAACAACAGCCGCGCAGGCGACAACGCTGAGCTGGTCGTCTTCGCGATTGATGAAGCGTTGCTGGAACTGCAAGGCAACAACACCTGGAAATTGCTCGAAGCGATGATGAAGCGCCGCGACTATGGCATCACCACCGCCACCGCGCAAATGCAAGTGATCGGCAAGCGGCACTTCGGTCGCAAGGCGTTGCCTCCGGGGGGTTCTGGCGGACGTGGCGCGGGCACGCGTGAGCTGTTTGACACGTTGATTCTGTGGCAAGGCAATGTCATGACGGACGCCAACGGTGAAGCCAGCGTTGAAGTGCCGTTGAACGATTCGCTCACGCGTTTCCGCATCGTTGCCGTCGCAGATCGCACAAACGCAACTGAGGGCGACCGATTCGGCACCGGCGAAGCCAGCATCCGCACCACGCGTGATTTGCAGTTGTTCTCCGGCTTGCCCGCCGTCACGCGAAACGGCGATGAATACCGTGCCAGCATCACGCTGCGCAACACGACGCCACGCGTCGTCACAGCCGACGTATCAGCCCAATTTGAAGCCTCCGTTCGCCCTGAGCGCAGCGAAGGGTTTGATGGCAAGCCAGTGTCGTCAAACCCATCGGCTTCCGCCTCAGGGCGAACGGACGGCGGCAAACTTACGCCGCGTCAGGTTCGGCTGCCATCGGGTGAAAGCGCCGTCATCACATGGGACGTCAAAGCTCCAGCCGATGGCAAAGAAGCCGTGTGGAACTTCGCCGCGACGGAAAAGGGCAAAGATCGCGGCGACGCGCTACGCGTCAAACAAGTGTTGCAAACACCGCTGCCTGTCCGTACGGTCGCCGCCGCTAGCGCTGAAATCAAGGGCAAAACTGCGCTGACGTTGAAGCCCGATTCACCCACCAGCAAAGGTGATTTGACCGTCTCGCTGGCGCGCACTTATGGCGCGGACACGAGTGGCATCCGGGCTTACTTTGCGCGCTATCCGTTCGCCTGCCTTGAGCAGCGCATGACGCGTACGATGGGCACCAAAGACGATGCGCTGTGGGACGTCATTGCTGGCTCGTTACCAAACTATTTATCCGCTTCTGGCCTCGCCAACTATTACCCCGGTGATACTAACGAAGGCAATCCGGTGCTCACGGCGTTTGTGCTCGCGGGTGCGCATGAGGCGAAATGGGTCATTCCCGACGAGGCGAAGGCACGCATGCTTTCCGGTCTTGAGCGCTATGTCGCGGGCGAGCTGAAGACGAATCGCTCATGGTTGCCGAACGACAGCTATTACCTGCTCTCGGAAAAACTGATCGCACTAGAAGCGTTGTCCCGCTACGACCGTGCGTCGAAGCGTTTGCTCGACACCATTCGCGTCGATCCGGTGAAACTCACGGCAGCTTCGCTCGCCGACTGGCTCGACATTTTGAATCGCGCGAAAGACATACCGAACCGCGACGCGCAACGCGCAGCTGCAATCAAGGAACTGCGTGACAACATCAAGGTGGCCGCGAATGTGGCATCCATTGCCCGCAGCGACGACCGTTGGTATTTCATGCGCAGTGATGATTACACGATGGCGCGCATGTTCCGGCTGAGTCTTGATACGCGTGAACTCGCCGAGTTCAAACTGCCGCTGCTCAAGGGTCTTAACAACCGCATGCAGCGCGGCGGCTATTTCTACAGCACGCAGGCCAATCTGTGGGCGGCTTTCGCGCTGGAGCGTCACAACAAGCAAGCGTCCGCTGATGGCCGCACCCGCGTGACCTACAACAACGAGAGCAAAGAAGTGGTGTGGGACAGCAACACCACTGAGGGCGAATTGACGTTCCCGTGGAGCGCTAGCTCAACTGGCGTCTCGGTGGAGCATCTCGGCAAAGGCGAGCCGTGGGCACATGCGCAATTGCGCGCCCCCGTCCCGCTTGCAGGCAAGGTGGACAACGGCATCACGGTGAGCAAAACTTTTAAAGCCGTGCAACAGAAACGTGCTGGTAAGTACAGTGTTGGCGACATCGTTCAGGTCACGGTCATAGCGGACAACAAGGCCGGGCTCGGTTGGCTGGCGATTGATGATCCGGTGCCTGCGGGAAGCACAGTGCTCGGCGGTCTTTCGAAACTCGGCACCACTGCGGAGATGCCGCAAACATGGAGCGGCTATCGCTACATCGAGCGCACATTTACCAATGTTCGTTCGTCGTTTGAGTGGGCACCGAAGGGGTTGCACAGTTTTACGTACGAGCTGCGCCTGACTACGCCGGGCAAATTTGCGTTGCCCCCAACACATGCCGAGGCGATGTATTCGCCCGAGGTGAATGGGCAGCTTGGGAATGCGGTGTTTGAGATTGAGCCGTGACGTTGATGTCGCCATGCTTGGCTCCCTCCCCCCTGGAGGGGGAGGGCTGGGGAGAGGGGGGCGGTGGATTAAGTGGCTACGTTAGCTCTCCGAATCACGTTCCCCCTCGCCCTAACCCGCTCCCTCCGGAGGAGAGGGGACAATACGTCGCACGATCCACCTCTGTATTTTTTGTGCACGATTGGTGGTCAGTTTTCGTAGGTATGACGGTAACTTTTGTCGCCTCCGTAGCATTCGCTGCAACACCTACCTACGAATCCCTGCGCACCAACTACATCCCGAGCGAACGCATCCTCCTCGACCGCAACGGCGCACCCATCCAGCACATCCGCACCGACGACAAAGTGCGACGCAGCACATGGACGCCGCTAGATCAAATTTCACCCGCGCTCATCGACGCTGTGCTCGCCTCAGAAGACAAACGTTTCTTCGAGCACGGCGGCGTGGACCTGCGCGCTGCTGCCTCAGCAGCCATCAACAATCTGCGCGGCGGCAGCACGTTGCGCGGCGCCAGCAGCATCTCGATGCAGGTCGCGGCGATGATGGACAAATCGCTCACGCGGGCGAGCGATGGCCGCACTGTGCAGCAAAAGCTGGATCAAGCGCACGCCGCGTGGGAGCTTGAGCGCACGTGGTCGAAGCAGCAAATTCTTGAAACCTATCTCAACACGCTTTTTTTTCGCGGTGAGATTCAGGGCATTGGCGCGGCGGCTGAATACCTGTTTGGCAAGTCACCACATGGGCTGAACGCGACAGAGTCCGCCTTGCTCGCCGCGCTGATTCGTGGCCCGCAGGCGTCTCGCGCCATCGTGGAGCGCCGCGCTTGCGAAGTGCTCAAGGGACTTGATGCGAAAGGCGACTGCGCAACGCTGGCGTATTCGATAGATCGCTGGAGCAGCACGTCCAGCCTGCGCTCCGAAGCGGAATCCATCGCGCCGCACGTTGCGAAATACATCCCGCCGTTCGTGGTGAGCTTGTCGAACCACGCTGGTTCGACAAACTCACCACGAACGGACGTAACAACTCTGGATCGCGAGCTACAACTCGCCACCCGCGACGCCATCGCCAAACATTTGCCGCAAATCAGCGGCCGCAACGCGCACGATGCAGCGGTCGTCGTCATCGATAACGGCACAGGTGAAGTGCTCGTCTACGTCGGCTCATCGGGCCGATTGTCCGAAGCGGGCGAAGTCGATGCGGCGCGCGCGCCAAGGCAGGCGGGCTCGACGCTAAAGCCCTTCATCTACGGTCTCGGCATCGAGACGAATCTGTTCACCGCTGCAACCTTGCTCGACGACGCACCGTTCTCGGTCGATGTCGGTGGTGGCGCGTATACGCCGCAAAACTACGCGCACGAATACGTCGGCCCGGTCAGCGTGCGCACCGCGCTGGCCTCGTCGCTGAACGTCCCCGCCATTCGCGCCCTCGCGCTCGTGGGCGTAGCGCCCGCGCATGCGCTGCTCAGACGCGCGGGCCTCACCACGCTCGTCGACGATCCTGAGCACTACGGCTTTTCGCTCGCGCTCGGCAGCGCGGACGTGTCGCTGCTTGAGCTGACGAACGCGTATCGTGCGATTGCCAATGGCGGTGTTGTGAGCAAAGTTTCTTTCACTCCGTGCAACGCCGCCTGTAGGAGCGGCTCCGCCGCGACCCTGGGTGGCGTCAATCCAGGTCGCGGCAGAGCCGCTCCTACAGGCGCTTCGCAACGCATCTTCTCCGAAGCCACCAATTGGCTCATCGCTGACATGCTCGCGGATCGCGGCGCGCGCTACGTCACGTTTGGCTTCGACAATCCGCTCGCGCTGTCGCACTGGGCGGCTGTCAAAACCGGCACCAGCAAAGACATGCGCGACAACTGGACGATAGGTTTCAACACGCGTGTAACCGTCGGCGTGTGGGTCGGCAACGCGAGCGGCGCACCGATGCACAGCGTCACCGGCATCACCGGCGCGGGGCCGATCTGGGCCGACGTGATGGAGGCCGCTGCGGCGCGTTACGGCGTCAGCCGCCCAGCGGCAGCGCCCACCACGCTGGTCAAACGCCGGGTGATTTTTTCGGATCGGTTGGAGGCCTCACGCGACGAATGGTTCGCGCGTGGCACCGAGCCCAATCGCACCGGTGGCACCACACAAACGCAAGTCGCTGCACGAGAAGCCAGCGGCTCCGGCGCGCGCATCCTGTCGCCGACAGACGGCACCCTCATCGCGCTCGACCCGGACATCCCGACGAAAAATCAGCGAGTCGCGCTGAAGAGCGGCGACGTGGCGCAGGCCGGTTGTTGGGAAGTGAGCGGCGAATCGCTTGGCTGCTGGGAAGGCAACGGATTTTGGTCACCCAGCGCGGGAAATTTCACGATTCGTTTGCTAGACAAAACAGGCGAAGAGCGGGATCGGGTGACGTTGACGGTGCGCGGGAGTTTGAAGGTGGCGGGAGTCAGGAGAGGGGAATGAGGGGTTTTCTTAGAGTGGATAGGAGTTCAGCTTTTGGCTTAAAGCGCCGCCGCATTGGGGATAGAGGCGGATTCGAGCGTAACTCGATAAATAGATTTTTGTGTTCATAGCCCTCGTGCAGCGGTGATTTCATAAAAAAGCTGATAGCAAAATTCACACGCAAAAATTTCGGACCGCAATCAACCCACAACGCCGCCGTCATTCTCGGCGCAGCCGGGAATCCAGCTCGTAGTCCCCGCGAAGCGCAAATCAGTCCCCTCGCCCCTTGCGGGAGAGGGTTAGGGAGAGGGGTTTGGTGGAATGACCATTCGCGTTTGCCACCGCCTAATTTCGCCTGAAGGCGAGTCACTTTTGGCATTGCCCAAAAAGTAACCAAAAGGCTAGCCCCTACTGCCCGCCTGATCCTCCAGTGCTCAGGAAAAACGGCGCAGTCCGAAACTCGCTACGCTCAAACAACGGACCGCTTCATCCGTTTTTTCTTCCGCGCTTCGGGGCGAGCAAAAGGGGCGGTGCCACGTAAGTCGACTCTCTTTTAGCGGCAAAATGTGCTGCAATCCGCAGATACAAAGGTATCGAATGCCATATCAAGCTACGGTAATTCCAGTAATGATCGCGTCTCCAAGTGACGTCCATGAATACAGAACGCTGGCAAGGGACGTCATTCACGAGTGGAATTTCGTCCACTCGCTCTCTACGAATGCCGTGTTGATGCCGGTTGGATGGGAGACGCATTCATCTCCTGAACTTGGCGCGTCTCCGCAGGAGCTAATAAATGATCGCGTATTAGAAGACTGCGATTTGTTGGTCGGCATTTTTTGGACGCGATTGGGAACACCGACGGGAAAAGCGGCTAGTGGATCTGTTGAGGAGATTGAACGCCACATAGCTGCGGGCAAGCCTGCGATGGTGTACTTTTCTACAGCGCCAGCTTCTCTCGAAACTGTAGACACCAAACAGTATGAAGCCCTGAAAGAGTTCCGTACGTGGTGCGAGAGTAAAGGGCTCATAGAGTTTTTTGTCAACGCACACGATTTTCGGGCGAAGTTTGGCAGGCAGCTGCAGATCGCGTTACAAAAAAACCTGTACCTTAAAGGATTGCTTGATCAACTGCCCGCTAGCGGCGGCTTCGGTGTTGCAGCAGTCCGGCAAGGCCCGCCTGATCCGATTGCTGCATTGGCTGCATCGCTGATAGATGAAGCGCGTACGCTCGTTAAAGAAGTGGCAATGGATCCGAACGGGACAATATTCAAAGTTTCCAATGTGGGCGGACGCGCTATTCGAACGCACGCTAAGAATTTCGGAGACTCCGGTGACCGAAGGTCTTCTGCCCGGTGGGAGCATGCGCTCGAGCAATTGATTAATGAAGGTCTTGTGGTGAGTCGTGGACTTAAGGGTGAAATGTTTCAAATATCAGAGTTGGGTTTCCAAGTTGCAGACTTCATAAATTCTCGATCAATTCAGGCGTAAGAATTACTTCATGGAACCGCTGAGCGCCCCTTTTGCCCGCCCCGAAGCGCGGAAGAAAAAACGGATGAAGCGATCCGTTGTTTGAGCGTAGCGAGTTTCGGACCGCGCCGTTTTTTCTAGCTACTTCCGGATCAGGCGGGCAGTAGGGGCTAGCCTTTTGGTCACATTTGGGCAACGCAAAAGTGACTCGCCGTCAGGCGAAATTAGGCGGTGGCATACGTGGATGCTCATTCCACCAAACCCCTCTCCCTAACCCTCTCCCGCAAGGGGCGAGGGGACTGATTTGCGCTTCGCGTGGTTTACGAACTGGATCCACGGCTGCGCCGAGAATGATGACGCTGGCGCATAAGTGGCCAGTTGCGTAGGGGGCGCATCAAAATGCGCACCGTTGTTACGTAAACTCGGCAGTTGACATGACGAACCCATGGTGCGCACTTTGATGCACACCGTACGGACTAATTGACAGCGTAGCCTTCTTCAACAATCGCTTTCGCCAGCGCCTCACGCGCCGAATCGCTCTCCACTTCAACCTTTCCCGACGCGCGGTCGATCTTGACGACTGCCTTCGGGTCAACGCTTTTCACGGCATCGGTGACGGCGCGTTCGCAGTGGCCGCAGGTCATGCCTTGAACATTTAATATTTGTTGCATCGTCGTTTCCTCATTCAACTGAATGGGTCATGTGGTCTCAAAATGGTTGTTTTCAACCTCACCGACGATGCTACGGCAGTGAAAGCGCGTGTCGATTGATGTGAGTCAGTTGATGTTCGCCTGCGCATAGAACAGGGTTGCCGAAAGGTTTACGCTCGCAATATGACCACTTTGTCGCCCACGATCGAATCGCTCACCGCTGCTGCCACCGAAGACATTTCCATCGGCGGCATGACCTGCGCGTCGTGCGTGGCTCGCGTTGAGCGCGCGCTGAAAAAACTGCCGGGTGTTACCGATGCAGCGGTGAATCTTGCGACTGAGTCGGCGCGGGTGACATTCGACCCCGCGCTGGCGAACGACGGTCGCCTGCGCCGCGCGGTACGTGATGCGGGCTACGAGCCACGCACGGCCGCGCAGGCGGATGACGCTGAATCGGCGTCGACGTGGACGGGTTTCGCGCCTGTCGCGATTGGGCTTGTGCTGTCCGCACCGCTGGTGTTGCCGATGATCGGGGACGTGTTTGGCAAGCACTGGATGCTGCCCGCCTGGATTCAGTTTCTGCTGGCGACGCCGGTGCAGTTCATTCTCGGCGCACGCTTCTACAAGGCGGGCTGGAGCGCGCTCAAAGCGTTCACCGGCAACATGGATTTGCTGGTCGCGATTGGTACGACGGCAGGCTGGTGCCTTTCGATGTGGTTATGGCTCAGCGCGGAGCCGGACGTCATGGTGCATTTGTATTTCGAAGGCTCTGCCGTTGTTGTGACGCTGGTGCTGCTCGGAAAGTGGCTCGAAGCGCGAGCCAAACGGCAGACGACAGCCGCGATCCGCGCGCTGCATGCGCTGCGACCTGAGGTTGCCCATGTGGTCAATCGCGCCGGTGAAGAGGCGGATGTGCCGGTAGCTGAATTGATCGTGGGTGACACGCTCGTGGTGCGCCCCGGCGAACGCTTCCCGGCTGATGGCGTGTTGCTCGAAGGCAGCACGCAAGTGAATGAATCGATGCTGACCGGCGAGCCGTTGCCGGTCGAAAAAGCGGTCAATGACAAGCTGACCGGCGGCAGCATCAATGGCGATGGTCGCGTCACAATGCGCGTGTCAGCGACGGGTAGCGAGACTGTGCTCGCGCACATCATTCGCCTGGTCGAAGATGCGCAGATGGCGAAAGCGCCGATTCAGCGGTTGGTGGATCAGGTGGCGGCGGTGTTTGTGCCCGTCGTTCTGGTGCTGGCGCTGATCACGCTCATCGGTTGGTGGTGGATGCGTGGCAGCGGCGAAATGGCGATCATTCACGCCGTCGCGGTGCTCGTGATCGCGTGTCCGTGCGCATTGGGGCTAGCAACGCCTGCCGCGATCATGGCGGGTACTGGCGTGGCGGCAAAACAAGGGATTTTGATCAAGGACGTGCAGGCGCTGGAGCTGGCGCACAAGGTGGACGTTGTCGCGTTCGACAAGACAGGCACGCTGACCGTTGGACAGCCGCGATTGACCGCTGTAGCGGCCGCTAGCGGAATGTCCGAAGACGAGTTGCTGCGCAACGCCACTGCGGTGCAGCGTGGCAGTGAACATCCGTTGGCGCGCGCTGTCGTTAGCGCCGCTACTGAGCGCTCGTTAGCATCGGCCCAGGACGCGCTGAACGTACATGCCGTACCCGGTCGTGGCACCGAAGGCTCGGTAGGCGAATCGGACTGGCTGATTGGCAGCGTGCGCTGGATGCAAGAGCTGGGTGTTTCACTCGGTGAGCTGTCGGACCGTGCGGCAGCATTGCAGGCTGAGGGCGCAACGGTATCGGCGGTCGCCCGTAGAACCAACGGTGCGTTGGAACTGGCAGGTGTTTTCGGGTTCGCTGACGAGCCGAAGCCCGGAGCTAAGGAAGCGCTCGCCGCGTTACGTGCGCTTGGCATTCGCATGGTGATGATCTCCGGCGACAACAAGGGTGCTGCGCTGGCGATGGCGCATCGTCTTGGCCTGAATGACGACGAGGTGATGGCCGAAGTATTGCCCGGCGATAAGGCCGCGAAGGTCGCGGCGTTGAAACAGGGCGGGCACACCGTCGCGATGGTGGGCGATGGCGTCAACGACGCGCCGGCGCTGGCCGCTGCCGACGTTGGCATCGCGATGGCGGGTCTAGGTTTAGGCACAGACGTGGCGATGCACGCCGCAGCGATCACGTTGATGCGCGGCGACGTGGCGCTCGTCGCGGGCGCGCTCGAAATCTCGCGTCGCACCGTCGCCAAAATCCGGCAGAACCTGTTCTGGGCGTTCGCCTACAACGTCGCCGGGATTCCGCTCGCGGCGTTCGGCTATCTGAGCCCGGTGATGGCCGGTGCGGCAATGGCGATGAGTTCGGTCAGCGTGGTCAGCAACGCGCTCATGCTCAGTCGCTGGAAACCGGGCGCAAAGTAGCATCGTCGTCACGATGCTGGTGCTCTTCAACAAACCCTACGGCGTGCTTTCGCAGTTCACTGGCGAGGCGCACGAGCGCACGCTGGCTGAATTCATCGATATCCCCAACGTCTATGCGGCGGGGCGGCTGGACGCGGACAGCGAAGGGTTGCTCGTGCTCACCGACAACGGTCTATTGCAGGCGGCGATAGCGGGTAATCGTTCGAAAGTGACCAAGACTTATTGGGCGCAAGTTGAGGGCATCGCCACCGACGCACAGTCAACGCAGCTCGCTCGCGGCGTGACGCTAAAAGACGGCTTGACGCGACCTGCGAAGTGTCGCTTGCTCGGGCAGATTAGCGAGCCGTGGCCGCGCGCGCCGCCGATTCGTGTGCGCAAAAGCGTGCCGGATAGCTGGATTGAATTGACGATCAGCGAGGGCCGCAACCGTCAGGTGAGGCGCATGACCGCGGCAGTCGGCTTGCCGACACTACGCCTGATTCGCGTCGCCGTAGGCCCTTGGCGTGTTGATGGGATCGCGCCGGGTGAGCTGTGCGTGCTTTCGGACGCCGAGGCGTTTGCAGGACTGCAAGCCTCCCCTGCGAAGTAGGGGAGGTGCCCCGAAGGGGCGGAGGGGTTGCTGGCGTAACGAACATCGCCGCTCAAGGAGCCACCCCCTCGCCCTAACCCTCTCCCACGAGGGGAGAGGGGACAAAACCTAGGTCGCAAACCTCGTCGTCGCTTCGGTCAAATAGAACCACTCATGGTTGGCGTCAGCGATGGCATTCGGAAACAGAATGCACCCATCGTTCGGCGCGGTGATGATTTCACCGTTGGCGCGCGTGCCGATGACGTCGCCCGCTTTGAGCGGATCGAAGCTCTGCCACGCTCGCGAAAACGCGTCGGCCTTGTCGAATTTGTCGATGACCTTGGCGATGTGCAATCCCTCGGCGTTCGCTGCGAGCGCGGGTTTTGGGTCGTCGATTAATCCGAATAGAGCGAGTGTGTTGCGAATCGCGCGATACGCGACTTCCGGGCCATTCGGGTCTTCGTGTTGACCGCATTCGAGTGTCAGCGCCATGCCGCCGGTGCTGCGCATGTACTCGGTGGTGCCGACGCCGTATTTGGGGTCGAGATCGTGGCGCTTGCCCGCCGTCGGATCGAGCGTAGCAGCGCGTGCGCGGCGTTCTTCGACGCCTGCGGCATAAGTGCCCAGCCAGCCATCCACCGCGCGATCGACGCCGAGGCGCAGCGCCCAATCGCGCTCGGTGTCACCGTGAATCGTCGGCTCCAGCGCGTTCAAATTGTTCTCCGGTCCGACCATCACAAACGCTTGGCCCTGCGCCTGAAACGAATGCAAATCAAGCAGCACTTCATGCGTCGCCATGAGCGGACAGAGCCAGTTCGCGATGTGATCTTCGAACTCAGCCGGCGTGTCCGTCGGTTGTAGATTCCGATTCAGATTGCGGTCACCGATCCGGCGCTTCATCGCGTACGCCATCGGGTTGGTGATGGGCACAAAGGTGACCGAGCCGCGAGCAATTGTTAGCTGGCCGGATTCGATCTCAGCAATGACGCGACGAATGCCGTGCATGCCCGCAAGTTCGTTGCCGTGAACGGCACCGGTAAATAGAACGCGTTTGCCGGGTTGAACGGCGGTGAAAGTGATGGACTGGAAGGGGAGCATGATTTTGACGCTACGCTTATTGCACGGACAGGATTCCCGCTTTCGCGGGAATGACGGCTATAAAACTCTACAAAAAACAGCCTTCAAATAGCGGCTTTCGTTGACCTGCGCGAGCCACGGATGATCGGCGCCCGCACCGCGAACCTCGAGTATCTGCAACTCGCGGCCCGCGTAGAACGCCGCCCGACGTAGCATGTCGAGGAACTGCTCTTCGCTGACAACTCCCGTGCAAGAGCAGGTGAGGAATAATCCGCCCGGCTTCACGACAGCAAGCGCCAGCTTGTTCATGTCGAGATATTTTTTCAGTGCGTCGATGACCTCGTCGCGAGCGCGCGTCATCTTCGCGGGATCGAGCACCACGGCGTCCCAGCGCTTGCCCGCGTCCTGCGCCTCGCGCAGCCAAGGGAAGATGTCGGCCTGTGTGACCTTCGCTTTCACGTTGTTGAGTTTTAAGTTGCGCGTCGCAAAATCTACGGCTTCCTCATCCAGATCAACAGCAGTGATGTCAGTCGCGCCGTTAACGCCGGAATAAACAGCGAAACCGCCTGAGTTGCAGCACAAATCAAGCATGCTCGCGCTCTTGGTCGACGCGATGAGTTCGCCCCAGCGCTTCCTATTGTCGCGCTGATCGCAGAAGAATCCCGTCTTGTGCTTACCGCCGATCTGCACGAAGAATTTCACGTCATGCTCGGTAATGGTTGACGGTTTTCCTCCATGTGGTGGCTTACCGGGTGGGCATTCGAAGCCTTCTTGTTTCTGCGCGTTGTCATCGCCGAACGCGAAAATTTGCGAGCCAGGGAATTGCGTGAGCAGCGCATCAAAAATCCAGTGTTGCATACGAAACATGCCTGCCGCGTAAAACGCCACCACGAGCACATCGCCAAAGCGATCCACAATCAGCCCGGAGAGCCCGTCGCCCTCGGCGTGAATGACGCGGTAAGCATCGGACACAGCATCAAGATCATAAATCTTCCGCCGCAATTGCACGGCGTCCGCAATTTTCTCAGCGATGAATTGCGCATCGACAATTTCATCCTGCCTCTCGGTGAGCAGCCGAATTGCCATCGGCGCTTGCATGTTGAGCATGCCGCGCCCGATGAATTCGCCGTCAACGGATAGCACTTCCACCAGATCACCGGGAATGATGCGCTCGGCAGGCCGCTCCACCATTTTCTGGAAGATCAGCGGATGAACGTATTTGCGTTCGCTTTTCAAGCGAACTTGCGGGAGCGATTCGGAGCGATTTTTGCGGGCCATGGCGCAATGTTAGCGAGCGGGGTTTTGTTGACCCGTCAGCAGCGCGGTTTCCACCTTTTTCCAGTACGGCGTAAATCGTCGCAATGCACCGCGGTAATCGGCAAAGGCAGGCTCGGGTATCCATGCGACCTCAAACGCGCTCAGGCGCGCGTGTAGCCACCGTTGCGGGGTGTTCTGCGTCGCGATCGACGTCACGCCCAGCGCAGTGAGCACCGCAGCCGTATCGCCTTTGTAAACCAACACGCCGGGTATTTCAGTCAAACCGTCGGCAATGAACTGCAATCGTTTAAGCGCGAAGGCTCCATGCGCATCGTTGCCCATGTCAAAAACAAACACGCGCGGAAGGTCGGGGTGTGCGGTCAGCGTGGGGTTGGTAGGTGAGAGCATTTCATCATGCAGCAGAACCACGCGAGAGCAGTCCGTGTTCATACGCGCTCTCCGTTTCCGAAGAGTCGCGCGTCGAGCGTTTCGTAGCTTGCGTCGAACGGGCAGGTGCCATCGCGTGAGGCGTTGCAGCGCATGCACGGCTCGCCGTCGGTGTACTTTTGCACATTCTCGCGATTGAAAAAATACGGTTTATTTGAGAACGTGGAGGCCACCCATTGCCACGACAAATGGTTCGAGGCCACGTCGCCATCGAGCAGGTGTTGCACGTACCAATCCGCGCCTGCGCGCCAATCGATTTTTCGGAAATGCACCACGTACGCCGCGAACCACATCCGCGCATGGTTGTGCACATAACCGTCGTTCAGCAAAGCGTGAATCGTATCGTCCATGCAGGCGAGGGCTGTGTTGCCGCTCATGATGTCGGCGGCGAGCGGCGCGTTGCCGAGTGACACTTTTGCGGGTTCGATATCGCGTAGGATCTCGTCGCCGCGCGCAAACCACACGCGCCGCCAGAAGTCGCGCCACGCGAGTTCGAACACCAGTCGGTAAGCGCCAGTCGGGCCACTTTTTTCGAGCGCCGATTCGCGCACTTCATTTAACGTCAGGCAACCGTGGCGCAGATACGGCGAGAGTCGCGTGACGGCCCCGCGCAAATGATTGCGGGTGCGTCCGTAAGTGACGGGGTCAACGCCGCTGAGCTTTGCCAACGCGGCAATACGACCGCCCGGAATTGAGGAATCGGGGCCAGTCGCGTTGGGGAAATACTGGGCAATCGCCGCAAGTCGTGCGTCGCGATCATGTGGAAGGTGAAGCTGTTCCATCGGGGACTTTTCTACATCAAGCCGCGATAGTACGTCGGCCGCAGGTTGGGTGCAAAAGAATAAAGTAGCTTTTTGCTGAAACGAATATTTGATCGGGGCTAAACGCAATAAAAGCGCTTAGTCGACTTTGCATCAAATTGGCACTTGAACCCGGTACAGCGGTGTTTCCACAGAAAAGCTGATCATCAGACCGGGATCAGTCACAAGCCCGAAAATTGACCCTGCAAATCAAACTCGCGAACGCCAGCCGAACAATCGAGCAGGCAGAAAAAGAATTGCGCGAATCAGCGCGAACAGGGCATCAAACGTGACGCCGATCAGGCGCCCAATCAGAAAAAACGGGAGCGAGATCAACCAGAGGAGCGGCAGCAGCACTAGCGCAAGCAAGGCAATCGGCCAGCTCACCACCAGAAGGATGCACCACACAAACAACAGGATCAACGCTTTCATTGCAAATCCTTAAGCGCAAATACTACGCACGGAACTAAGACCTAGATCGACTTCGAGCCCGTGACGGTTACTTTTTCAAAGGTGACGTGTGCGACATTTGTATCGATTGTTTGCGTAGGGGTTGCCGTAGCAAAAAGTGCAGCAACTGCGCCGACGGTGACCATTGAGAGGACGCTCGCGAACACTGCGCTAACAGCGGTTTCGGTGCGGGAGAGGCTATTGAAAGGGCGATTCATGATGGGTTCCGAAGTTTTTCGTTTCGTTTTGCAACGGGGTATTCCGTCGCGATGGGATGAACTTTATTCGGAGTGCTTGTTTGCGGCTAGCGGCGTGCGATGAATCACGGGTGGATCGCGCGAAGTGCGGATTTTTGGCGTGAATGTCTGCGCGCTATCCGGCGTTCATCCAGCTCGGAGCGAATCCACAATCTCCATGCGAGCCGCGCGTACGCTGGGCAGGAATCCGCCCACGATGCCCATCACGGCGGCGAAGCACATCGTTTGCACGGCGATTGCCGGCGTCAGGTGGAAGCCAAATGAGAGTTGCGAAAACGACGTGAAATTGAGTGTGGATACAGTGAACAGTTGCAGGAATGACGCGGTGAGCAAACCCACTACGCCTCCGACCAGCGACAGCAGGATGGACTCGCCAAGGAACGCCCACAAAATCGACGCACGGCGGAACCCGAGCGCGCGTAGCGTGCCAATTTCGCCGGTGCGATTTGCCACCGCCGCATACATCGTGATCGCCGCACCGATGATGGCACCGATAGAAAAAATGAATGACAAGGCGAGCCCGAGGATTGAGAGGAATGTGGACAGTGCCTTGCTCTGCTCCTCATAGAAAAGTGGTTCAACCTTGACATCGAGTTTCAAGCGGATATCGGCCTCGATGTCGCTCTTGAGTCGTTCGAATTGGTCACGATCCACGAGCCGCGCAATCACGCTTGAGTAACCGAAGCGACGAAATGCCTGCCCCAATTGCTCGACATCGCCCCATGCCTCGGAATCAAATCCCGATGAACCGCCATCAAACACACCGACAATGCGCCAGTCGCGACCAGCAAAGCGTTTGGTCAGGCTGACGTCCATGCCTTCGAAGCCTGCGTTGACGCTTTTGCCCACTACGATTTCGCTCGCACCCGGTGCGAACCAACGTCCCTCAATGAGCTTCACCTGCGGTCGCAATCCCGCACCTGCCTCAGTCAGTCCACGCACCACGACGTTCTGCGGCTTGGTGTCGCCCTTCTTTGGCGCACCGATGAGCACCACGATTTCTCTGGACACCAGTGCGTCGCCTTTGCTATTGCGCGCTACGACGGGATTGGTTTCGACGAGTGCGGCCTGATCGCGCGACACGCTGCTTTGAATTTCGGTCTGTACGCCCTGCCGCAAAAGAATCACGTTGTCGTAACTGCCGGTGCCGACGAGTGTCTTTTTGAGCCCTGCATCAAGCATCAATACGGCAGAAAAAACGAACACCACGAGGGCCATGCCGCCCGCCGTGAGTGCGGTCGTGAGTCGACGCGTCCACAGGTTTCGGAAGATATAGCTGAAGGGGATTTTCATGCTACGTGGCGCAAGCCATCAACAATCTTGATGCGCGCTGAGCGCACTGCGGGCACGATGGCCGCGAGCAGGCCGACGGCTACGACGGCGAAAAACTGCAACAGCAACGTTTCCTGCGACACCCGAAATACCGGAAAAATCGCACCGATGGAGCCCTTGAACCCATTAATCATCGGGAAGGTCAAGGCAATGCCGAGCAGTCCACCCACTAGCGTGAGCGCGAGCGATTCACCCACGATCAACAGCGCGACAAAGCCCGGCCCAAAGCCCAGCGCCTTGAGCGTTGCGTATTCACCCGTTCGCTCCCGCGCGGTCATCGCCATCGTATTTGCCACCACCGCCAGAATGATGAGGATCACCACAAAACTCACGACGCGAATGGCCGCTACGATGGCCTCCGATTGCGCGACGAAACCTAGCTGAAATGCTTTCTCGGTCTCGGTCAGTGTTTCGGCGATGGAATTTTTGAATTCGGCATCGATTTTCTGACTCATCTCGGCCGATCCTTGCGGGTCTTGGATGCTCACGATGAACACACCGGCACGATCCGCAGCGCGCGGTTGCGACTGCTTCACGCGCTCGTTCAGGTAGTCCCAGTGAAAGAAGAATTGGCGCGTCACCGTGCCTTCGTCGCGGCCATCGAAAATACCACGCACGGTGAATTCCCAGACGCCCTGATAAATCGTGCCTTGCAGCGGAATGGTGTCGCCCACTTTCCAGCCGTATTGATCGGCCAGACTGCGCCCGATCAGACAACCTCTGCGATCTTTCATCATCGCATCCATCTGCTCTGGCGGCAGCAAATATTCGTTGTAGATTTGAAAATGCACCGGCAAAGTGATCGCAAACTGCGGGAAGAAATTCTTGGGTTCCTGATAGATGCCGCCGAACCAGTTGCTGGTGCTGATCTGCGTCACGCCGTCCACCGCGCGAATACGATCCTTGTAATAAGTCGGCATCGTAAAGGTCAGCGAGATCGCGTTGCGCGTGATGAGCCGGTTGGCCGCCGCCGCTTCCGAACCTGCGTACCACGCGTCCACCACCGTGCGCAACAGGCCAAATGCGACCACGGCAACGATGAGACCAAATACCGTCAGCAGGCTGCGTAGGCGTGCGCGGAAAATGTTTTTGATGATGAGCTGGAAGATCATCGCAGGCACCCTGTCCCTCCGGGGGAGACGCGACACGGGTGTCGCCCGCAGGCTCCGGGGGAGAGGGTGATGGTGATGGTGGAAAAGGCAATCACCGTGTCGCTCCCTTCCACCGTCCCCCTCTCCCTAACCCTCCCCCACCGGGGGGGAGGGGACAACGCCGCGCTCACCTTACAACCTCTGTCCCCAATAACTCACCCTTCTCCAGATGTGTCACATGCGTGGCCGACTTCACCGCGCCCGGATCGTGCGTCACCATGATGATGGTTTTGCCCATCTCTTTGTTCAATTGTTTGAGCAGGTTGAGCACTTCCTCCGCGCTCTTTTTGTCGAGGTCGCCGGTGGGTTCATCGGCGACGATTAGCGTCGGATCGGTGATGAATGCTCGCGCAATCGCCACACGTTGTTGCTGTCCGCCCGACAGTTCATTCGGGTAGTGATCCATGCGGTCAGACAGGCCGACTAGCGAGAGCGCGAGTTCGACGCGCTCTTTGCGATCACTGCGCGATAAATCCGTGAGCATCAGCGGCAATTCGACGTTGCCAAACGCGGTGAGCACCGGCATCAGGTTATAGAACTGAAAGATGAAACCTACGTTTGCTGCGCGCCAATCGGCAAGCTCAGATTCCGACAATTCAGCGATGTTCAATCCACCGACGAGCAGCTCACCACCGCTCGGTTTGTCGATCCCGGCAATCAGATTCAACAGTGTCGATTTCCCTGAACCGGATGGCCCCATCAGCGCGATGAAATCACCCTCGGGGATGTCGAGCGTGATGTCGGTTAACACGGGCACATCCTGATCTCCGCGCGTGTAATGCTTCGACAGATTTTTAATCTGGACTAGTGGACACTTGATCTCGTTCGTGGTGCTGGTCATTTCTTCGCGGCCTGAACCACGGCTCCGCCATCACGCAACTCGACGGTCGGTTTGAGCACGACACGATCACCCGTCTTTACGCCCGAGACTTCCACGGTCTCGCCGAGATTGCGGCCTTTGGTTACCGCCGTCAGCTTCGCGGTTTTGCCGTCGAACGCAAATAGCACAGGCTTGCCGTCGCGCTCCACCAGCGCCTCTTTGCGAACCGAAGTCACCGGTTTGCGATCCGCATCGGTCGGTTTCTGCTTGAAGAACGCCACCTTCGCGCTCATGTCCGGCAGCACGCGCGAGTCACGTTCGACGAACGCAACCTTCACCAGCACGGTCGCTTTCGCGCGATCCACTGTCGGCACGATGCGCGACACTTCGCCGAGCAATCGCACATCGGGAAACGCATCCAGCGTGATCTCGCACGGTGCGCCGATGACCACCTTCGCGATGCTCGATTCGGCAACGTCTGCCTCCACCTCCAGCGTGCTCATATCGGCCATGGTCACCACCGCGCCAATCGATCCGGCGGCGGACGAAAACGGTGTGATGATGTCACCGACGTTGGCATTCTTGGTGAGGATTACACCGTCGAACGGTGCGCGGATGACCGTCTGCTCCACCGACACGCTGGCTGAGCGCGTTTGCGCTTCGGCCACACCAACGGCCGCACCCAAACTCGCCATCGTCGCCTTGGCCCTATCCAGCCGCGCCTTCGCGCTGTCTAGGGTCGCGGCAGATACAAAATTTCTCTGAAACAAATCCTGTGTGCGCCGATAGTTTCCTTCGGCCTCAGTCAACTCGGTGCCGCCCTGCGTCAAATTCGCGCGTGCCGCACTTGTGCCTGCCCGCGCCTGATCTCGTGTGGCGTTTACGTCGAGCGCCTCCAGCCGCGCGATCACCTGCCCGGTCTTCACCACGCTGCCTTCCTGCACGCCTAAAAATTCCAGCCGCCCGGTCGCCTTGGTCGACACGGCAGCCTTACGCGCAGCGACGACGCGACCCGTTGCATTCAACAGGGTAAATCCTTGTGTCGGATACGCGGTCGTTACGGTGCCGAGCTCAACTTCGAACGGCGCATTCAAGCGTCGCACCGCAAGCGCGGCCACGGTGCCGACGACAACGGCACCGATGATGCTCCAGTGGATCCATTTGCGCCGTCGCCGCTTGGCGAGCGCTGCGGTCGCTGAAGCCCCATTTTTATTTAAGCTGAGTTTCGCTAAATCCACTTGATCAACTTGGGCCACACCGGTCTCGCAACTTACAACATGCAGCTATTGTCGACGATATGCCAATTGATCCACAGAACGTGAAAATGCCGTAAAAATAGCCAGCACACAATCTTGATTGACGGAAGCAGCTTTTGGTTGAAAACACCGTCGTACTGGGGCTGAACCGATAAAACGGCAGTTATCGATTAGTGATTAAATGATCCTGTAGCCCCGATAAAACAGTCGTTTCATGGAAAAGTTGTTGACAGATTTTTAGTGAGGCGAACCGCAACTTTCGCTGGCGAAAACGCGACTTCCATCCCTGTAACCACCGACTCACGTCCGTCCGATCGCGCCGCCTACAAACTGGCAGGCTTGAGCGATCCCACCACGTTCAATTTCAAGCAGACGGTCGAACTGCCGTACAACGAGGAGTGGTTCAAGGTTCCGCCTGCGGCACCGTATGGTCAGACGCCTAAGCTTGGGGTGTTGCATCCGAGCTCGATGAGGCGAGCAAGCGCGGCTTGGGCGGTCGCTCAAACCTGGTAGTTCGTTTCACCAAAACACTGACATGAAATCGCGTCTTTCTCCGCCATGCTGCGTTGCCCAACCTTGCCGTACTTCAGTACGGTTGCGGCTGTGCGCCTTGCCTGACGAAAAAATACATCGATTTCATTCGTCATCGTTTTGATGAAACAAACTACTAGCTAGCGCAAAGTAAACCGACGCCGACTGCTTCGACGCGCGAGCAGGCGTGGATACGAAGCGCTGCAACTCGCCGTTGTCCGCTTGTTCCAATTCGCATTAGAAACGACCGCGATTGTGCTGTCATCCTTAGCTACAGCGAAGAATCACGTCGTGCGCCATTTTCCATGCGAAAAAGAACCATCGTCGCACCCCCCCCGATCCTTCGCTGTAGCTCAGGATGACAGTTGAATCGGTTGCGTTTCCGATGCAATTGCGGATGCGATCGCCCGCGACTAGCGCACCACACTCGCAGCCGATGCCACTGGCAATTTCCATCCTTTCGCCGCCGTCTTGCTGTAGTCCACTAGCTGCGTCAGCGCCCGCAATTGTGCAGTGGCGGGGTTGTTGCCTCCGATGGTGAAACGGTCTTGCAGGTAGTACGGCGGGATCGATTGATAGTTGAGCACGGCGCGCACGAGTTTGACCTTCGCCGCCGTGATCGGCGGAATCACGTAGGTCACGAGATCGCTGCCGGTGCCGTTGAAATAGCCGGGGCTCTGCGTCGCGCTCACGCCGAGCGGCGCGGTCCATGACGCATACGGCCCCGTGCTTGACCAGCCCGCCGGCGTCATGCGGTTGTCTTTCACGGGCTTCGCGAGTGCGAAGAAACTGGTGGTTAAGAGGCCCTGCACATCCTGTGTGCGCTCTTCATAAATCTGCACGCGTTGGCTGTTGTTAATCGCACGCCAATGCGGTTGCCAGACGGTCTTGCTGAACTCGGTGGCGAGTGGCTGTCCTTTGTCGTCAATCAACACACCCTTGTCCGTGCTGCGGCCCGACGACCACACGATATTGCCACCCGCATCGAGCGCGGTGAACTCGATGTAGGCGCGACGGAAGCCAACCCCGGACGGCAATTTGTGTCCGGTAAGATTGACCACTTGGACATCGACTTCGAGCCCATTGGTGCCACGGCGTTGTCCGCGAATAGCCACTGACGCGGTCTTGCTTTGCACCTGTTGCGTCGTTTCCTTGATCGCCAGATCAAGTCCCGGCACAAAGTTGAAGGTATTGGTGTCGTAATTCGGGTCGACCTGCGTGAGTCCGAGTTGCGCACCATATTGCTTGAACATTTCGAGCACGAACACATTGGCACCGACGAACGTGTGACGCCCATATTGATCGCGCGGCGTCATCGTGATGTCCTTCACTGGTGCGGTGTTGGCAAACACTTTGCCATCGGCGTCAACGTAGGTCTCATCCTCGATGTTTGCAATCTTCGTGGTGATCGGTGCGCCGTCCATGGTGCGCGGCATGTGGCACTGCTGGCAGGTCTGCGGCGTGGCGTTTGGCTTGATCGGGGCCTTCGTCTGAAAGCTGCTGTTCAACCATTCGAGATACGTGGTTTGCTCGTGCGATTTGCGCGCTGCATTGAACGTTTTCTGATCATAGGTTTTTTTGGCATCAAGGATCGCTGTCTCGACAACGTGACATGAACCGCACATCGCCGGATCGGATATCGCGTCCCCATGTTTCGGTGTCAAACCCACCGAATTTTGCATCGGATATTCCACCACTTTCTGGTACGGCCCAAACACCGTTTTCGGATCGGTGACTTTGAATTGCCCGGTAAAGCTTGCCTGCGTGCCGAGGCCCTCGGGCGTCATCTGATGGCAGGCAAGGCAAGAGATTCCGTCGCGCGCCAGACCACCGTATTTCGCATCAAGCCCGCTGCTCGCGAGGAAGTTTTGATGGGTGAACAGCGCGCCAGGTTTGTCGGTGCTCAACTGCCGTTTGCCCATCACGCCGTGACAGGTGTAGCACGCATTGTCGATCTCGTTTTTCACCGACGGATAGGTGAGCGTTTCCGATTCACGTTGCGCCTGAAACACCGGATCGCGACCTGCTAGTCCCATCATCGAGGCGCCCCATTCGCCGAACGGTGAGAAGTTCGTGAGCGCTGTCGTCGGAAATTTTGACGGTGGCAAATTTTGTGGCCACGTCATATGTGCCTGCACCCCGAACGCGAGGTTGCTGCCGTCGTGACATCCGGCACATACGTCCGAGGTCACAAATCCGGTCGGCCCCTGCGGCCCCACGATCACTTTGCTGTTGGCTTGCGCCGGAATGTTGTTCGGGATCACCGCCGCCGACACCGGCACGGCAGCGGCGCGGTTGGCACCTGGCGGATCGGCCAGCGCCAGCAGGCCCAGCTTGGCATGCTGCGACCCGCCCATGAGCCCGTTAGCCACCGGCATTGCGGTGCCACCGAATACGTTAGCGAAGTTGGTCAACGAGGCAAATGTCAACTCACGCGTGTTCGTCGAGCCGTGACACGCGACGCAGTTCGGGTCATAGAACTGACCGCCGAAACCGCCGTCAGCGCCGCTCGGTTTTTTCGGGTCAGCGTAGCCCCAGTACCAGCCGTCGAACGACGCGCTCTTCTGCTTCACCATCAACGCCCAACCCGTCGGTTCGCCCCTCACGCCGTTGGTGTCTTTGTACATCTGCTTCATGATCACCGCGCCATTCGGAATCGCGCCTGTCGGCTGTCCCGCCTTCAACCACGCGTAGACCGAGGGCGAGTAGTAATTGAATACATAGCCGTGCACTGATTTCGTCGCCAACGGTGATGGCCCGCTCATGCGGGGTGCTGCGTCGTGTGGCCAGTTCAGCAGTACGTGGCAGCCCGCCCAGATGAAGTTGGCTACGCCCTGCATGTTGCTGGCCGAAAGCGGCAACGTGCAGACGACAGGGATCGCAGTGGGGGCGGCGATGGAGGCAGGCGCTGCGGGAGGCGACGCCAACTGCGCGGCACTCATGCCCACGCCACAGCCAACGCTTAAACCAACGATTCTTGCTAAACGCAGCCACCGTGTTTCGCGCCACCAGCGCGCGCACCAGACATTAAAAGCTACGATTAATACGGCTAATGCTTGTTTCACGCGGCACTCCTTGCGCCACCAGTGGGGCGCTAAAAAAGACGGTTTATGACGTTGGAATAGATTTAATTGCGGTCGTACTTTTGGGCGATATTGTGTTACAGGGATGCGAACTTTGATGACGCGCGACGCGCACTATTTCAGCAGCAACGCCTACGGGAAAGGACGCTGAAAAAATATTTTTTGCTGTCGGGGCGAAATTTTCTTGCGATCACGAATAAGTAAGCATAAGATTAATCGCAGTGTTTTGTGCATATTGTCAAAACAATTTATGACGTTGCGATGAAGCGTAGGCGGCGTGGGCTGCGACGTTAGCGGCCGAAAAAAATGGGTGAGGGGATTGCATGAGATCAGGCAAATTTAGCGGCTCGAAAGAAATCATTCAGACCGCACGCGGCACGGCTGAGACAGGCATCAGCGGCCACAGGTCTGGCGCCTCGCGCTGGCAGGCTTTATTGCGAGCAAGCGCGATTTCAGTCGCCGCTGTGGGCGCTTTGGCAGCGTCGGTCGCATTCGCCGTCAGCACCACCGTCAGCACCCTGATCGATACCGATAACAATCTCGGCACCGGCTGTTCTATCAGCACGGCCAACGGCGCGTTCACAGGCGTTGACCGCGTGCTTAACACCACGGTTATCGCGGAAACCACTGGCTATCGCATCCAGTCCATCACGTTGCAAAGCTGCGTCGGCGGCACGCTCAGTGCGAACGTCCCGATTGACATGTCCGCAACCCCGCTCGCCCGAGGTATGGGCACCGGCGGCACAACCGCCGTGGAAACCTATTTGCCAGCCGTTTATCTGCCCGCCAATGGGCAGAAAATGCGCATTGGCATCACCACGACTGGCGCTGATGGATTGGTGGGCAGTGATGCGCTCACCGCCGCGGCGGGCGGTGGCCCGATTCTGGTTGACGGCCCACCGCTTATCGTAGTGCCGACGCTGGCCAAGCTCTCGCTCGCGCTGACCGCACTCTTATTGGCATTGTCGGTCTGGTTTGCCCGCCGTCGCGGCTGGCATGGTTTCCAGTTGGTGATCGTCGCCGCGTTTGCGATTTCAATGTCGGGGCAACTCATCGCAGCGATTGCGCGCGACGGGTTTGTCGGTGACTGGGCCGGCATCGCGCCGGTAGCGATCGATCCGGCGGGCGACGCGCCCGTGGGCACCGACATCACCAATCTCTACAGCACAGTCATGGACGGCAACGTCTATTTCCGTATCGATATCGCACTCAACGCGCCGCCGGTCGCCAACGCGCAAAGCGTCACCGCCATCGTCGGTCAGACGCTAGCCATCACGCTGACCGGTTCCGACTATGAAGCCTCGCCGTTGACCTTCACCATTGTCACGCCACCTACTCAGGGCACCCTCGGCGGTAGCGGAGCGAACGTCACCTATACGCCGAACGCGGCGGCAACATCAGTCGACAGCTTCACCTTTAAGGCAAACGACGGCTCGCTTGATTCAGCGGTCGCCACGGTCACGATCAGTAACACCCGCGCCCCAGCGATCACCAGTGTCAACAACGCGCTGTTCATACCGACGCAGCCCAACACCTTCACCGTGCTGGCTAACGGCATGCCGACTCCTACCGCGTCGTTCGGCAGTTGCACGCCCGCATTGCCCGCGTCCATCACCTTTACGGCGAACGCAACGGGCGGCGGCGTGCTCGCGGGCAACCCCACTCCTGCCCAAGCGGGCGTGTATGCCTGTACCGTGGGTGCCGCCAACGGCACGTTGCCTAACGCTTCGCAAAACTTTACGCTGACGGTTGGCGGTGCGCCCGTCATCACCAGTCCGGCCACGCTCAGCGTGCCGGAATCCGCAGCCTTCACGCATACGGTCACCACGTCATCAGTGCTGCCGATTACCAACATGGGCAGCACAGGGGCCCTGCCCACCGGCACCAGCTTCGCCTACGCAGGCACCCCAGCGTCCACCGCGACCCTCAGCGGCACACCGGCAGTCTGTTCGCGCGGCACCTATCCCGTCACATTGTCTGCCACCAACGTCGTGGCGACTGCGAACCAGAATTTCGTGCTGACGGTGCGCCCCGTCAATCAGGTACCGAGCTTCACCAAGGGCGCGGACGTTACCGTGCTTGAAGACGCTGGCGCTCAAACCGTTGCCGGGTGGGCAACAGCGCGCAGCGCCGGTGCCGCCTGCGAATCAGCACAAACGCTCACCTTCGACATCGTCAGCAACTCGAACGCGGCCCTGTTTAGTGCGCTCCCAGCCGTTAACGCCGCGAGCGGCGACTTGACCTTCACGCCCGCTGCCAACGCCAACGGCACAGCCACCATCAGCCTGCGCATCAAGGACAACGGCGGCACCGCCGACGGGGGTGTCGACACCAGCGCCACCCAAAGCTTCGTCATCAACGTCACTTCGGTTAACGACGCGCCAAGCTTCATCAAAGGTGCCAATCAAACCGTGCTGCAAAACGTGGGTGCGCAAACGGTAGCGGGCTGGGCGACAGCGATCAGCGCTGGACCCGCAGACGAAGTCGCGCAGACGCTGACGTTTACGGCCACCAACACCAACAACGCACTGTTCAGCGCGCAACCCGCCATCGCCGCGAACGGCACACTCACCTACACGCCAGCCGTCAATGCCAACGGTACCGCCACTGTCTCCGTTACGCTGAAAGATAGCGGCGGCACTGCCAATGGCGGTGTCGATACCAGCGCCGCGCAAACCTTCACCATCTCCGTCACGGCGGTCAATCAGGTGCCGAGCTTCACGGCAGGCCCCGCCGTCACCGTGCTCGAAGATGCCGCAACGTACTCGCAAGCCTGGGCTACTGCCATCGCCGCCGGTCCAGCCAACGAGAGCACGCAAGTCGTCAATTTCATCGTGACCAACACGAACAATCCGCTGTTTGCCGTGCAGCCTGCCGTTTCTGCCACCGGTGTTCTCAGCTTCACCCTCACGCCGAACGCTAACGGCAGCGCTACGGTCAGCGTGGCCCTGCATGATGATGGCGGCACCGCGAACGGAGGCGTTGACACCAGCGCAGTGCAGACCTTCACCATCACCGTGACACCGGTCAACGATGCGCCAAGCTTCACCAAAGGCGGCAACATCAGCGTGTTCGAGAACAGCGGGGCCTTCACACAAGCGGGCTGGGCGACTGCACTAAGTGCGGGGCCAGCGGATGAGGCCAGCCAGACCTTAAGTTTCGTCATCGCCAGCAATACGAATGCAGCGCTCTTTAGTGTGGGACCCGCCGTTAGCCCGTCGGGCGCTCTGAGCTTCACACCGACAGCGGGTCAAAGTGGCGTCGCGACCGTGGGCGTGCAGATCAAGGACAACGGTGGTACGGCCAATGGCGGCGTTGATACCAGCGCGGTACAAAGCTTCACCATCACGGTCACCGCGATCAACCATGCGCCGAGCTTCACCAAAGGCGCGGATCAAACGGTGCTGGAAGACGCGGGCGCGCAGACGGTAGCGCTCTGGGCGAGCGCCATCAGCGACGGCGATGGTAATACGCAAACCCTCACGTTCCAAGTCACCAACAATACCAACGCGACGTTGTTTAGCGCAGGCCCGGCGATTGCTGCTAACGGCGCGCTGACCTACACGCCCGCTGCCAACGCTAACGGCAGCGCGACGATTACGATCAATCTCAAAGACAACGGCGGTACGGCCAACGGCGGCGTTGACACCAGTGCCGCGCAGACGTTTGTGATCAATGTCACCGCAGTCAACGACGCGCCGAGCTTCACCAAAGGAGCGGATCAGTCGGTTGCCGCTACCGCCGGTGCCGTCAGTGTCGCGAGCTGGGCAACGGCGATCAGCGCCGGACCCGCCGATGAAGCAGGGCAGACGCTCACCTTCACGGCAACCAATAACAACAACGCGCTGTTTAGCGTGCAGCCCGCTATTGCCGCTAATGGCACGCTCACGTACACCGTCGCGGGTACGGCCACTGGCACCGCCACCGTGGGCGTCACGCTCAAGGACAATGGTGGCACCGCTAACGGCGGCGTCGATACCAGTGTCGCCCAGACATTTGTGATCACCATCAGCGCAGGGCCCGCGACTCACTTCTCGGTTGTAGCACCGGCGGCGGCGGTCAGCGGACTCGCGTTCAACTTCACCGTGACCGCGCTGGATGCTTTCAACAACGTAGCGGCCGGCTACCGTGGCACGGCGCACTTCACCTCGACCGACGGTGCCGCGACGCTGCCAGCGGACTACAGCTTTGTCGCTGCGGACAATGGTGTCAAAACCCGAACAGCGACGCTGGTGACAGGTGGCGTACGCACGATCACG
>JAYVPF010000003.1:0-10906 GCA_043757535.1 Burkholderiales bacterium | reverse complement strand
AGTGGGCATGTCGGCATGGGTGTATCGATCCTTTCGTATGCGGGCGGCGTGCAGTTTGGCCTGATCACGGACCGCAAACTCTGCCCCGATCCACAAGCAATCATCAGTCAATTTGAGCCTGAGTTCGACAGGCTTTTGACGTCGTTGATGTGGCTCGAAAAAGGCTACGTCGGCGCGGATGCCCGGGCGTTTGACGAAATGTTAACCGCGTAAATTGTGCTGACAGCTTTTTACGCTTAGGCCCGTTTGATAGGGGATTAGCGCGTCAAAACGCTATTTATCGACTTTAGCGTTTATTGGCACGCACGCCCAATGAAATAGGCATTTAAACGAAAAGCTGAGCGGCTATTCGAGGTGCGCGCGCAGCATCCACGCCATCTTTTCGTGTTGCTCCATTAGGCCCACCAGAAAATCTTCAGTGCCCGAATCGCCCGCGTCGTCGGCCACTTCTGTCGCCTTGCGCAGGCTACGTATGATCGCTTCGTGCGCGGCCAACAGCTTCTCGATCATGGCAGCGGCCGACGCGGCATCACCCGCCGTGTCGTCAATCGACTTCGCTTTCGCATACGCGCCCACCGTGGCGGGGGCTTTGCTGCCGAGCGAGCGCATGCGTTCGGCCACGTCGTCCAGAATGTCGTCGAGCGCTTCGTACTGGCTCTCAAAAAAGCCGTGCAACGCGCCAAAGTTCGGCCCCACGACGTTCCAGTGTGCGCCGCGCGTCGCAACGTAAAGTGCGACCTCGTCTGCCAGCAAATCGGCGAGCACTGCGCTGACAACTTTGCGGTCTTTGTCTGAAATTCCAATGTTTGGTTTCATATCAGTTCCTTTGATTTCGTTCGACTACATACATTAATACTGAGTCAACCAAATATGACCTGTTCGGCTGGCTCCCTCTCCCTCGGGGAGAGGGTTGGGGTGAGGGACTTGGCACACGTTTCAAGCATCGCCATGCAATCACCCTCACCCCCCGCCCTCTCCCCCAAGGAGAGGGAGCTATACCGGTTGCGATAGGACATATTTAATTGACTTGTTAATAAGCCATGTTCAGCGCTGTCGTAGCCACGCCAAACCGGTGGTTGAAACAGCGCAGCCCCAATTGTCGGGCGGTTGAAGCAATTCGCAAAACAACTTAAACTCGTGTTTGTTATCGAATTTAGCGAACACCATGGCTGCTCTTCCCTCGTTGCAACAACTGCGCTACCTGATCGCCCTTGAAGCAGAGCGCCATTTCGGTCGCGCGGCCGAGAAAAGTTTCATCACTCAAAGCACGTTATCCGCCAGTCTGCGCGACCTTGAAAGCACGTTGGACGTGACGCTCGTCGAACGTGATCGTCGTCACGTAGCGTTCACGGCGATTGGAGATGCCACCGTCGTTCGCGCACGCGAACTCGTCGCACAGGCCAATGACTTGGTCGAGTTGTGCGCCTCGTCGCGACACCCGCTCACCGGTACCTTTCGCCTCGGCGTGATCCCCACCGTCGCGCCATTTGCGCTGCCACCAACGCTCGCGACTTTGCGTGAGCAATACCCCAAACTGAAGCTCATGCTGCGCGAAGAATTAACCGGCATCTGCCTCGACCGGCTGCTCGCCAGCTCACTCGACGCCGCGCTGATCGCGCTGCCGTACGACTTGCCCGCTGGTATCGAAACGTTGTCGCTGTTCGATGATGAATTTTTGTTCGTCACCGCCGACCCCAAACTTGGGGGAGCCGCATCGCCGCTACCGATTGAAAAAATCGACCCCGAACAATTGCTGTTGCTTGAAGACGGCCACTGCCTGCGCGAACACGCCATCGCTGCCTGCTCGTTAAAAAACGCCCACACTAACCGCGCCCTCGCCGCCACCAGCCTCATCACGCTCACCCACATGGTCGAGAGCGGCTTGGGTCACACGTTGCTACCCGAGCTTGCCATCGCCGGCGGCGTGCTCTCAGGCTCAAGCCTTTACGCCCGCCGCTTCACGCCACGCGGCCCATCACGCACCATCGCGCTGGCGTTCCGCAAAACATCCGCCCGCCGCGAAGAAATCGCAGAGCTCGGAAAGATTTTTGCGCAGAGCAAAGGATTTACGGCTGCCGCGCGCGCGAACACTGGACGCCGCGCACGAGTTCTCAAATAAGCCCATGAACCTCGTTAGCAAATAACGAGTGCCGTTCGTGTAGCGGCGCTTTCGGCCCTGCACCAGGCCACCGCGCTGCTGCCGAACCCAGATGTGATGTTGTCGTCACTGGTGCTGCTGGAGTCGCAGGCCAGCTCGGAGATTGAGAACATCGTGACCACGACCGACGCGCTGTTTGAGTTTGCGCAAGCTGATGCGCGTCGTGTGGAAAACGCCGATAGCGCGGTGAAAGAGACGCTGCGCTACCGCGAGTCGTTGTACTACGGCATGAATGCGCTCAAGGCGCGACCACTGACCACAACAATGATGGAGGAGATTTGCACGCGCACCAAGGGCGTGGACATGCGCGTGCGCAAGGTGCCCGGCACCGCGCTGGTACACGCGCGAACGAAGCAGACGCCTTCCTACCCTTACACGCCGCCGCAGGGCGAATCTCACTTGCGCGAACTGCTTGCCGACTGGGAGCGGTTTTGCCATGCGCTGCCCGATGACGCACAGCGCGGCGGCGAGCTCGACCCGCTGGTGCGAATGGCGGAGCTGCACTATCAGTTCGAAGCGATCCATCCGTTTCTCGATGGCAATGGCCGCACAGGACGCGTTTTGAATCTGCTTTTTCTGGTGGAAAAGGGCCTGCTCTCCACACCGATCCTGTATCTGTCGCGCCATATCCGGCACCATCGCAACGACTATTACGCGAAGCTGCTCGCCGTGTCCCGTGAGGGCAGCGACGCGGCCTGGCGCGACTGGATCGCCTATATGCTGGACGCGGTCCGGGAGACGGCGAAGTGGACGCTTGGCAAAGTGTTGGCGATTTCGACGCTCATCACTGAGACGCACGCCGAAGTGCAAACCACGACCAAACTCGGGAATCAAAAAGGCTTGATCGAGCTGGTGTTTCGCTTGCCCTACTGCCGAATTGCCGACGTGGTGGATGCGCAAATTGCCAAACGACAAACAGCAGCGGTGTACCTACAAACACTCGCTGACATCGGCGTGCTCACCGAGTTAAGCAAAGGGCGCGAGAAGCTGTATCTGAATCATCGGTTGATCGATTTGCTCAAGGGCGAAGGTGACAGACGAACATTGGTGCCAGCGTGAAGCTGGATTTTTGGCAGGAGCGACGCGAAGACGGCTATCGATCTACCCCCGCACACCCACCAAGAATGCAGAAGGCGGCATGATGGGAATGTTGCGCCACGGATGCAGCGTGGTTAAGTGTGCGTCGCTGGCAACAATGAGTTCTGCGTCGCAATCAAGCGCCAGTTCCAAAAACTTGTTGTCCTTTTTGTCAACGCAGTCGCTCACTCGCGAGCGCACGTCAAGCAAAATAGCGCGGTCAGTAAAGCCCGCCAAGAATTGACGGCGCGCCTGCTCTGGGGCATATGCGGCGAATTTTTTACGCATCAAGACCTCGCAGAGCTCATCCAAGGTTGTCCTCGAAACGCACAGGTCAAAGTTCAAAAAACCTTTTTCAAGCGCGAGCGCAGGAACTGACGCCGGACGCAACGCCGCGCTCACCAACACGCCCGTGTCAAAAACGATCCGCCTATCGAAGCTCATGCACGAGCTGATTTACGTCCTCATCGGTGAGCGCTTGAGCCGCCCGTATCTGCTCCGGCAGCACGCCCACACCAACGGTTGCGCGGTACTCTGAGTACCAGCGTGCGGCAGCACTGCGTCGTGCCGCAACGCCAGTCAGTGCCATCATGTCATGCTCCGACACCACGTAGGCCACCGTTCTGCCACGCCGCGTCACCGAAACCGGCTCTCGCTGCGCCCGATCGATCAACTCACCAAAGCGGCTTTGTGCCTCAACCGACGTCATGGCGATCATTTTTACGCTCCTCACCTATACGAAGTGGTGTGAAAACTATGGAATAGCTATTCCACGTATTCTAGCTTTGCGTAAAAGTCTGTTTTCTCTGCTGGCCAGGGGCGGCAAAACTCGCGCATTCCCTCATTTGCCAGGAGATGGTGTGTGCCAGCGCACCACACTGCCCGACGACGGTTGCTAAATTGCGTCACTCCTCCCGCCCCCCCGCAGCGCCAACAAAGGCGCGTCGGCCAACGCCAGCGCACTGCGTTTGGTGTGCAGTGCGTTAGGAAGTTGCCGGCATGGCTAGCCGCCCGCAGTTGCCGAGCCACGTGTTCCAGTGAAATGATGCACGATGGACACGTTCACCACCTTTGACTTTCGGATCGACGCTTGGTCGCCCGAGACTTTGCCCATGGCGCGGCTGGCCGAATACGTCGCCTGCCTCGCGAAGCTCATGGGCTCTGAGGCGCATGTACATCTGTTGAAGGTGCGCAAAGGCAGCGCGGTGCCCGAAATCGCCGTCGCACTGACCGCCGAGTTGAAGGTACGCCAGCGTTTGTCGCTAGTCAACACGACCGACGCACCTGACGACATCAAATCGAACTGGAGCAAGGTCAACACACTGCTGCGCGAAGACAACGCGTCCGCCGTTTTGCGCGTGAAGCGCGGCGCAACAATTCTTGAATTCCCCGGCCGCAAAACGCCGCTGTCGGAAGAGGTTGTCGTGCATGAGCAAGGCGAACTTGATGGTGTGGTCATCCGTGTTGGCGGCAAAGATTCGACCGTACCAGTGTGGCTGCAAGGCGAAGGCGGCGAAAAGCTCGAATGCAACGCAACGCGGGAGTTTGCGAAGCAGCTTGCGAAATATCTCTTCGAAGCGCCGGTGCGCGTTGCGGGCAACGCGAAATGGCGACGCACGAGAGAACGCGTTTGGGAACTCGCGGTTTTTGACATCAAGAGCTTCGAGCCGCTGGAGCAAACACCGCTGAACGAACTCGTCACCCAATTGCGCGCGATTGACACCGACTGGTCGTCGCTGGATGACCCGCAAGCCGAGCTTCGCCGATTGCGCGGCGCATAGCGCCCAATGCCTGTCGCATTCGACGCCACCGTATTGGTTGATTTCTTCAACCGAAAACTCAGCGAAACGCACGCAGAAGTGCAACGCACAACCAAATTTGGCAAGCAAAAGGTCTCATCGAACTCGTGTTTCGCTTGCCTTACTGTCGGATCACCGACGTGGTGGATGCGCAAATTGCCAAGCGACAAACAGCAGCGGTGTACCTGCAATCGCTCGCTGAAATCGGCGTGCTCACCGAGTTAAGCAAAGGGCGCGAGAAGCTGTATCTGAATCATCGGTTGATTGAGTTGCTTAAAGGCGAAGCTGCCTGAAAGCCTGCGGCGCATCGATGCTGCCGGTTTGGTAGGCGCTAGAGGTTGACTTGATTTCAAAACCGCCCGATGAATTGCATGACAACCGCTGACCGAAAAGCATCTTGCTAATACCGTGCGGGTGAAGATGAGATGTGGAAAAAAGTGCCGCGCGCGACGAAGGGCGCGAAGAATTGCATTTCGAGGTAGATTGGCCGCTTCAGTTCCGTCGAATAAAAAATATGCGCTTCCTTGAAAACGGCCCGTTAATTCCCGATGAACTGCTTGTCGCGCGAGACCAAGGGCGCGTCGTTTTTTTCTGCGGCGCAGGTGTGTCGCGTGCGCGAGCTGGACTCTCAGACTTCTTCGGATTAGCTGAGAGCGTTATTGGCATGCTAGGTGTCCCCGCGGATCATGCAGCATGTAAGGTGCTGCGCTTGGCCAGAGAAACAGACGCGCAAATAGGAGTCGCAGGGTTGATCTCTGCTGATCAAATTTTCGGGCGGTTGGAACGCGATTTTCTGGTTCGGGATATTGAATCCGCCGTCGCAAGTGCGCTCAAACCAAAGCCCAACGTGGATCTCTCCGCGCATCAAATTCTGATACAGCTAGCTACGACGCCGGATCACAAAATACGTCTCGTCACAACGAATTTTGATCGCCTTTTCAGTGACTGCGACAACACGATCCGGACTTGGCAACCACCGCGGTTACCTGATCTATCGATTCAAGACGAATTTGATGGAATCACTTACCTACATGGTCGATCAAACGTTGACTACTGCCAATCGGAGGGAGGCGGCTTCGTTCTATCGCGTGCCGATTTTGGTCGGGCTTATCTCGCGGATGGCTGGGCGACCCGATTCTTCCGCGACATTCTCGAAAAATATGTGGTCGTCTTTGTCGGCTATTCGGCCGATGACCCACCCGTACAGTACCTTCTCGAAGCATTGAACAAATCCGTCGGTCAACTCGACGGCATTTACGCCTTCCAATCCGGCACGTCGAACGACGCAGCGGCACGGTGGCAGCACAAGGGCATTCAAGCCATTGCATACCCCGACGAAAACGCGCACTTTTCGTTATGGCGAACACTGGAGGCGTGGGCCGAACGAGCGAAAGACCCAAAACAGTGGCGCCAAGGGGTATTTGAGCGAGCGAAACAAGGCCCGGGAAATCTTACGCCTCACGAACGTGGGCAAGTTGCGCATATGGTTTCTACCGTCGAGGGCGCTAACGATTTGGCCGAGGACAAAAACCCGCTCGGCGCAGAATGGCTTTGTGTTTTTGACCCGCATAGGCGGTATTCGCGGCCACAGAAATCCGGGGAATCCGGTACAGATGACCCATACGTTGATCCGTTTGATTGCTATGGCCTCGATTCGGACTCGGCGCCTGAAAAAATTGGCCCGGACGACTACCAGGCCAAGCGAACTACTCCTGCTGATGCGTGGGACTGTTTCGCAACTAATCGGCTAGATCAGATCGATTTGGTTGGCAGTGCCGCGTCGCTATTCCGTGGCGGATCAGCCGTAAGTCCGCAGGCGCTTCCAGCGCGCTTGAGCCGAATAGCAACGTGGGTTGGCAACATATCCAATCAACCCGCCGCCGTTTGGTGGGCGAGCCATCAGTTCGGGTTGCATCCAGCGGTACAGCGAAACATACGGTGGCGACAAGATCGCACGGACGAGCCGTCTTCTCGAATCGTCAAGAAAGCTTGGCGCTACCTATTTGAAGCTTGGGAAACCAAGAGCGACGTCAATGACGACAGCTACGCTTTGAAATCAATCATCGAAAAAGAGGGTTGGGATAGCGCCCTTGCGAGAAGGTTTGCTCGCATTAACCAACCGCGACTGAAGGTCACTTTCAGCTATGCGGCGGGCGCACAACCGCCGTCGAACTCGGAGGCCACAACACTGCGCAGCCTTTTTGCTCTAGATGTCGACTACCCAGACCATCATGACGACGCTGCAATACCTGACGAATGGCTCGTAATTGCAATTCGAGGACTGCGAAAAAATCTCGAGTTAGCAGTATCACTTGAAAGTGAAATTGGCGGATGGGGGCTGCACAACATCAGCCCGCTCATTCGAGACGACTCCGCAGAGTTGTATGGTTTTGGTAGCGCTGGCGGCTTGTCCGGGGTCGTGAGGTCGTTCGTGTTGCACTTCGAACGACTGATGCAATTCGACATTGCTGCGGCCGCCCGAGAAATGGCGGCGTGGCCAACCGACGATGATTCGGTTTTCAGTCGGCTACGAATTTGTACGTCGGGAAAGCGGGAACTCGTCTCACCGCAAACGTTCGGCGACGTTTTCGCCGTGCTAAGTGACGACGCATTTTGGAGTAGCTATCACCAACGAGACTTGCTGATGACGTTGGCGGGGCGTTGGCAAGACCTGCCAGAGTCCGCGCGCCAGACGGTAGAGCGACGGTTGCTAGACGGGCCGACGAGATGGCACGACGAGGATGAACAGGGCTATGACCAACGCCGCGCTTACGCGACCTTATCCCGGATTACTTGGCTCGCGGAAAAGGGCTGCGTTTTCGCCGCGAACATCAAAGCCGAAATTGATCGCCTCCAGCTTATCGTGCCAGCCTGGAAGCCTGAATATGCCGATAAAGCAGCCAACTCGATGGAGGCTCATGGCGGATGCGTACAAACCGACACTGATCATGCAACGCTCTTGGAACAGTCGCTCTCAAATGTCCTTTCAACGGCGTTGAAAGTGGGTGGCAGTCACGAGAACTTTTTAGTAAACAAAGCACCCTTTGCTGGTTTGGCTGCTTCGCACCCCGTTCAAGCGTTCCGAGCACTGGTGCAAGCCTCGAAGCGGAGTGAATTACCATTTGAACTTTGGCGACAGTTCTTGAACTCCGAGGCGCGAAAAACAGATCGACCAAAGTTTATGGCACTTATTGCCGAGCGTGTCTCTCGATTTCCGTTGGACGCTGTTGGTGGTCTCCTCCGTTCAGTCTCAGATTGGGTACTAACAGTTAGCGAGCACTTGTTAGCGCAATTTCCGCAGTCATTTCATAGCGTGATGTCGAAACTCATTGAAGGTCTTCGTTTACAAACAGATCACGGTAAGTCCGGCATTGTTCGGAGGGATAAAGCGCCCGACTGGGTCATGGAGGCGATAAACGCGCCGGCCGGGAAAATTGCGCAGACGTTGTGGAACGACCCCAAAATTGCAACGCTGCAAGCGGATGCAGGGCTTCCATCTGAGTGGCGGGAACGGGTGAGCGATCTGCTCGCGTTGCCGGGCGATCTTCGCAGACACGCGCTAGTCATATTCGCCCATAACCTCGACTGGTTTCATTTCATCGATCCGAACTGGACTGAAGAGAATTTGCTGACTGTTTTAGACGGCGACGACGAAGACGATCGCGACGCGCTCTGGGGTGGATTCTTTTGGGGGGCAAAGATTCCCAGAATGCGGCTGTACTTACGTTTGAAGCCAAGCTTCCTTGCGTTTGTCAGTGCGCCACGTTTGTCCCAAAGCAATCGAGACAATGTCTTGGCTGCGATGATTCTTGCGGGCTGGGGAAGCAGAGACGAGACAAACGGACAGCGCGCCATTTCCAACAGCGAGATGCGAGAAGTATTGCTGCATGCTGGCGACGATTTCCGTTCGCGCGCACTGTGGCAATTACAAACATGGGTCAGACAAGCGACCGACGCTGACGGCGTCAATAATTGGCGCACACTTGTTCCCGAATTCATTCGCGACGTCTGGCCACTTCAAAAGTCGGCAAAAACTCCAAAAACGTCCGCTGCGCTCTTAAACCTGATTTTCTCCGATGCGGATAGTCTGCCCACAATGACAGCGATTGTTCTACCCCTGCTGACCCGCATTGATCGCGGCAATCAGTTCATGCTTCACACACATGACGTTAAAGGCAACTTGTCTCGTAGGTTTCCGAAGGAAATGCTGGCGCTCATGTTTGCGGTGTTGTCGGACAAGGCGACAGATTGGCCATACGATGCCGACGGAGTTCTGACGCGAATAGCTTTGGCGGATGAGAGCTTGCGTCTTGACGAGAGAATGGTGGAACTCAAACGGAGATGGAATTCGCGCTAGCGAGTACTTAAATCCTCGCGCCGACTTGCCGTGACTATCGACGTCACCAAGAAGATCAGCATCCCAAACGGCGCAATCCGCGTAGTTTCCGGTAGTTGTGCGTTGCAGCATAATCAGACGATGAACACACCAACGCTTGCCTCCGACCTCGAAGATAAAGACGCGCCACTCAAGGCCGACACCCGCCTACTCGGTCGTTTGCTTGGAGATGTGATTCGTGAACAACGGGGCGCCACGACGTTCGACAAAGTAGAGTCGATCCGGCAGGAGTCAGTGCGCTTTCATCGAGAAGGTGCCACGCATCGAACACTTGACGCGCTGCTGGCCGACTTGAGCATTGAAGAAACGCTCGACGTGGTTCGGGCGTTCACTTACTTTTCGCACCTCGCGAATATTGCTGAAGACGTGCAGCAAAATCGTCGTCGTCGCCATCACAAAAAGGCGCGCTCGGCGGCGCAGGCAGGTTCACTTGCAGCGGCGTTTGAACGCTTGAAGGCAGGTCACATTAGCGGCGCGGAAATCGCGCATTGCCTCGCGCGCGCTAACGTGAGCCCGACGTTGACCGCGCATCCGACCGAGATCAAACGGCAGAGCACGCTTGACACCGAGCGGTTCATAGCGCAATCACTTACGCTCGATGAAGATGATCGCGAAGCCACGCTGCATCGCCTCGTGTTGCAGCTTTGGCAAACTGCGATGCTGCGATTGACCAAGCTGCGGGTGCGGGATGAAATTGACAATGCGTTGAGTTATTTCCGCGCGAGTTTTTTGTCCGAAGTGCCGCGCCTTACCAAAAACACGCTGGGCTTACTGGCCGCACATGATCGCACGGTCGCCGAGTTGCCCGCGTTTTTGAAGGTCGGCATGTGGATTGGCGGTGACCGCGATGGCAATCCGTTTGTGAACGCCGACACGCTTGAATATGTGATCGACACGCAGTCGGAACTTGCCCTGTCGCACTATCTCGCCGAGGTGCATTCGCTCGGTGCTGAGCTTGCGATGTCGAGCCGCTTGATCGAGGTTACGCCGGAACTTGCTGACCTTGCTGAGCGTGGCAATGATGCGTCGCGCTTTCGCGTCGACGAGCCGTATCGGCGTGCGCTCACGGGCATCTACAGCCGAATGGCCGCGACTTATCGCTGCCTCACTGGCAAAAGCTCGGTGCGTGCGCCGCACAACATGGAAGCCGCGCCGTATGCGACCCCGGAAGAATTTGCCGACGATCTTGAACTCATTGCCGAGTCGCTCAACGGGCATGGCTCAAAGGTGATTGCTGATGCGCGTGTGTTGCCATTAAAGCGCGCCGTGCAAATTTTTGGCTTTCATTTAGCGCCCGTGGATTTGCGCCAGAACTCGACCGTGCATGAATCGGTGGTAGCTGAATTGCTTGCAGGCTGCGGCTTGTGCGCCGACTATTCCGCGTTAAGCGAGGACGAAAAAGTTGCGCTGCTTTCGCGTGAACTGGAGAGCGCACGCCTGCTCGCGTCGCCCTACATGAAGCTCTCGGAAACGGCG
>JAYVPF010000002.1:0-10919 GCA_043757535.1 Burkholderiales bacterium | reverse complement strand
AGCGCGTCAATCATCTGCTCATCCTGCTTGGTGCCGAGCGTGGCGACGACCAATGCTTGCGTTTCGCCGCGTGTGAACAGCGCCGAGCCGTGAGCGCGCGGCAGTACGCCGGTGCGGATCGAGATCGGGCGCACGGTGCGCGTGTCGCGACCGTCGATGCGGGGCTCGCCGCGCAGGATTTGCTCGCGAACGGTTTTCGCTTCGAGCGCGAACATTTCGTTGCGGATGTGGTTCTTGGTGGCGCTGTTAGCGTCGGCCGGAATCAACACGGCTTCAGCAGCTGCGGCTACTTCTTTGAGCTTGGCACTACGGGCGCTCTTCGACTTGATTTTGTACGCTTCGTCGTAGCCAGGGCCTGCGATTTCAACGATCTTCGCGACGAGCGCTTCGTCTTTTGCCGGAGGCTGCCAATCCCATGACGGTTTGCCAGCCACTTCGCCCAGCGCCATGATCATGTCGATCACGGGTTGTTGTTGCGCCTGACCCCACCAAATGGCCTCTAGCATGACGGCTTCGGGCAGCTCGGTCGCGTCAGATTCCACCATCATCACGGCGGTTTCGGTGGCAGCAACGATCAAGTCCATCTCCGAGGTTTTACGCTCGGTCATCGATGGGTTCAGGATGTACTGGCCGTTGGCGTAACCGACACGTGCGGCACCAATCGGCGCAGCGAATGGCACGCCAGCCAGATAGAGCGCGGCAGACGCCCCGATGATCGCGGGGATGTCGGAATCGATCTCAGGATCGAGCGACATCACGGTCGCGATGACTTGAATTTCGTTATAGAAACCGTCCGGGAACAGCGGGCGAATCGGGCGGTCGATCAGACGCGAGGTGAGCGTTTCTTTTTCTGAAGGACGGCCTTCACGCTTGAAAAATCCACCGGGGATTTTGCCAGCGGCGTAGGTCTTCTCCTGATAATCAACGGTCAGTGGAAAGAAGTCTTGGCCCTCTTTGACGGTTGTCTTGGCAACGGCTGTGACGAGCACGACGGTGTCGCCGTAACGCACGAGCACCGAGGCGTCGGCTTGACGGCCAATTTCGCCGGTCTCTAAGGTTAAGGTGTGTGCGCCATATTGAATGGACTTGGTGGTTGCGGTGAGCATCTGCTGATACCTTTCTTTTCGGATACCTCAAAGAATTCGTTTCTAGAGCGCATTGGGTCGCTGCGCGCAGCGCGCCTAGCACTGCATCTCTATAAACAAATTCTTAGAGGCATCCGGCATGCGCATTCGTGCGCGTTTTTTCAACTTCGTGAACGATGAACTGTGAGCGCTATCGAGTCGAGGAGACTCGCTACTGCTCACGTCTCACTGTTCACGTCCTAAAGCAAAAAGGCCGCGCCTCGACAAGGAGAGCTGCGGCCTCTTTACGTGTGCCTGCAATTTATTTCCGCAGGCCCAATTTTTCGATCAGCGACTGATAGCGTGCGCGGTCGGTGTTTTTCAGATACGCGAGCAGTGCGCGGCGGTTGTTAACCATCTTCAAGAGGCCGCGACGGCTGTGGTGATCTTTGGTGTGAACTTTGAAGTGGTCGCCGGCCAAAAAATTAATGTTGGCGGTCAACAGTGCGACTTGCACTTCGGTCGAGCCGGAATCGTTCGCCGAACGACCGTGTTCTTTAATGATGGCTGCGGATTGTGCTGGCGTGAGTGCCATAAAAGTGTCCTGTTCTCTTTTTAATCGTCAACCAGAGAAACGGCATGAGCTCAGTTTGCGCTAAGTCAACCGCACCCCGAAAGACGCATGGTTTTATCGAAGTAAGCCCATGATTATAAACCGCTTCAGAGGATTGGGCACGATTGCCGGAGATGGCATGCGTTAACGCAGCAGCTGAAGTCATACAGCTTTCTGATACTTCCACCATTTCACTGGGGCTAGCTGGCGAAAATGGCATAAATTGACTTCTATGAAAATTACGGGCCATCCCAAGAGAAATGGTACTTTAACGATAAAGCTGATGGACGCCAACGGCACCGTCAAACGACCCGAAATCCGTCTATTTGAATGCGGCCTTCACGGCGATTACCGCGATGAGAGTTGCGAGCACGAGCGACACGCCTTTCCAGAACGCAAGCGGGTTTCGCTCGATTAACGGCGGCCGCGTCTTGCCTAAAAATGCCTTGTTCGGGTGCCGCAGGTCGTAGACGAATTCGGACAGCTCCTCGTAGCGCTTGGCTGGATCGGAGTTGAGCGCTTTCTTGAGCACGCCGTCGATCCAAGCCGGAATCTCGCGATCATCATGAAGCACCGAGTCGTATTGCAGGTTTCGCTGCGCTGACTTGGTTCGCGATTTCGCGACCTCGGCGCCGTACGGCAGTCGTCCCGTCAACATTTGATAGGTGATGACCGCCAATGAAAAAAGGTCTGAGCGCGAGGTTCCGTTTTCACCTAAAAAATATTCCGGTGCGGTGTATTGCGCGGTCCCGAGAATGTTATTGCGCTCGCCGGGGGATGCAATTTCCATCATGCTGGCGACTTGCGTGGAGCCAAAATCGATGATCTTTGCGGTGCCGGTACCGTCGATCATGACGTTCTCGGGTCGCAGGTCCTGATGCAGCATTTCCAGCCGGTGAAACGCTTGCAGCCCTTTGGCAATTTGCTCGACGATACCGCGCACTGATTCCATGTCCGGCTTCGGGTTGTCAATCATCCACTGCGTCAGCGTTTGCCCGTCGATGAACTCGGTAACGACGTATTGAAACTGGCGTTTTCGCGTCTGCAAACACGGCTTCAGCACATGCGGACTGTTGATGCGGCGAGCGATCCACTCTTCCATCAAAAAGCGTTCGAGATACGCGGCATCGCCCTGAAGATCGATCGACGGCGTTTTGATGCTCACGCGTTGATGGGTGTCGCCGTCGACCGCCAGATAAATGTGACTGCGGCTGCTGCCATGCACTTCGCGCACAATTTTGTAGCCATCAAAATCCGCCCGCGCCTCCAGAATCGGCGGCAGCGGAAGCGTGGACAATTGCTGATAAACCTCGTTCGCCGCCGCGCTCGCCAAAGCTTCGACGCGCACGATCTGGACGGTGAGATTGTCGCTGCTGCCGCGTTCGTAGGCGGCGTCCACTATAAGCTTGGCGGCCTGATCCAGCTCGTTCGGATGGTCGCGAAGGGTGCCCGCAATGAAGCTGGCTTCGGCATGCTCGTAGACGCCGTCGGTCGCGAAGACAAAGACATCGCCCTGTTCCAAGGCTTGCGTTTGATAATCGATTTCGACTTGCGGATGGATGCCCAAAGCGCGGCCCAGATAGCTCTGCTCTTGCGAAATCTGCACGCGATGATCGGTGGTCAATTGCTCAAGCGCGCTGCCCTGCAATCGGTAGATGCGTGCGTCGCCCACGTGAAAAATGTGGGCCGTCGTCGACTTGATGACCATCGCGCTTAGCGTGCAGACATAGCCCTTGTCCTTGTCGTAGCGTGACTGGCCTTGCTGGTTCTGCGAATGCAGCCACGCATTGACGGCATTGAGCACACGTTCGGCCGACTTCTTGACCGACCACGAATCCGAGGTGCAGTAATAGTCATCGAGAAAACCGGTGACGGCCGACTGGCTGGCAATGTGGCTGACGTCGCTGCTGCTGATGCCGTCGGCCAGCGCGATGGCGATTCCCTTCGAGCTTAGCTGCGGCTCTTTCGGAATGTAGACACCGTGAAAATCCTGATTGACCGCCTTGCGGCCTTTGTCCGAATACTGCCCGACGGAAATTTTTAGTTCATTGGACATCTTTTTGCGAAGTCATTAACGCTGTCATGCTGAGCTTAAGCGAAGCATCAGCTTGCCAGAGAGTAGACGCAAATCAAACCGCCGGTGGTAGCCCTGATTCTTCGCCAGAGGCTCAGAATGACAACAATGAGTGACTCATACGCTCATGCCTCGAGCAGATTACTTGAAAGCGCGCTTTGGCGCCGTCTTCATGTGCGTTGCATAAAGCGTCAGGCCTGTGAACGAGAGCCCGCCCACGAGGTTGCCCAGCACGGTCGGGATTTCATTCCAGATCAGATAGTCCATGAGCGAGAAGTGGCCACCCAGCATGAGTCCCGACGGGAACAGGAACATGTTCACAATCGAATGCTCAAACGTCATGTAGAAGAACAGCATGATCGGCATCCACATCGCGATTACCTTGCCGCTGACAGTCGTCGAGATCATCGCGCCGACCACGCCGGTGGACACCATCCAGTTACACAACATGCCGCGCACGAAGAGCGTCAACATACCCGCTGCGCCGTACTTGGCGTAACCCACCGTCCGGCTTTCACCGATCAACCCTATAGCTTTGCCGACGGCGTTAGGCTCCGTCGAAAAGCCGTAGGTCACAGTAATGGCGATGAGCACGGCCACCACAAAGGCACCCGCGAAATTGCCAATGAACACCAGGCCCCAATTGCGGAACACCCCGTTCCAGGTGACGCCGGGGCGTTTGTCGATCACGGCGAGCGGGCACAGCACGAACACGCCAGTGAGCAGATCAAAGCCGAGCAGATACAGCATGCAAAAGCCCACCGGGAACAACACCGCACCCGCAAGCGGCTGGCCGGTCTGCACGTTGATGGTCACGGCGAACGCGGCGGCCAGCGCGAGAATCGCTCCGGCCATGAAGGCGCGAATCAGCGTGTCACGCGTGGACATGAAGATCTTCGCCTCGCCTGCATCGATCATCTTGGTCACGAATTCCGAAGGCACTAAATAAGACAAAACTATTCCCCTGTAAGCGTAGTTGCACAATAAAAAGCGCCCATTCCTGCATCTCAACGTGTCAGTACCCGGAAATGGACGCCGTCATCCGTTTGAATCAAAGGCGCAGCGAATGCTTCATGGCACCAAAATCATGCCGATCTCAGCAAGGCTTGCCAAAATGTCGCACGTACCGTGCCAATGCTGGAACGGACGCGGTCTCAGCGGGCTTAGGATCGCGGGCGGCACCATTGCGCAGGCGATTGCCCCAGCTCGGTGCTTGCGCGCTTCGTGCGCCGTGTCGCTGAAGCATTTTGGTGCGAGCACATGCCGTATCGGGAGGCCACTCAAACCAATGAACGCGCACTACAGGATCGCCGCGCGTCGACGCGACAGGGCAGGAGTTTTGGTATCAGCTTTTTGCTACATCGACAGTTTATCAGGGGCTACGACTCAAAATGGCGTAATATCGACAATTGACAAAATTGGCATCTAGCCCCCGTGCAGCAGTGCGTTATGAAAAAAGCTGATCGCTTTTCGTGCGGTAAAATGGCAAGCCGTTAAGTACCGGAGGAGTGTTGCAATGGTGGCGGCCGGACGGCGCGTTTTGGCTGCTCGCTGCGGTTCTCCTCGCGGCGCTTCCTGTATTTTTGCTGCGCCGTCAAAGCGGTTCGTCTCCTACAAATCGTAATTGAACATGACAGTACGCGCACAGTTACGACGTTCGCCACCAGCGCCAACCTCTTCCACCGCTTCGTCACGCTGCGAATTGATCTCGAAAGCATGCTCACCCCCATCCTGCCGGATCTAAAAAGCGGATGGCGTCGTGTGAGTCTCACGGCCCAAGAAAGCGTCAAAAGTCCCCGCCGACATCACCTAAGACACCATCCGCACAGCTGGCCTGCCGATGGGGCTTATTGATGTCAAGGTCTACGCTGTTGACGAGAAGTGGTCGCGCCTGAAGCTGGTTATCCGCGAGGCGCTACGCCGGTAATCCCGCGATTCGTATAAGGCACATCAAGCGTCGCGAAAAACGCGTGGGGCATTCATGAATCACTGGGCCGAAGTAGTTGCTACTACTTCATTCTCAGTCTGTGGCATTAAGGCGTAACCTTCCGTCGAGAAACATCATGAAAACTAAAGCACCTACCCTCAAGCTCTACGGTGCGCGGGCGTTAGGATCAATCGCCGTTGAGACGGCACTGACGCTGCTCGGTATTCCGTACGCGCGGGTAGAAGGTGCCGCGTGGGCCGAGAAGGAAGCGCGGGATCGCGTCGCCCCGGTGAACCCGATGCGGCAGATCCCGACGCTCGTGATGCCCGATGGCGAAGTCATGACGGAGAGCGCTGCGATCCTGATTTACCTTGCCGATCTACACGCGGAAGCCGGTCTTGCCCCAGCGCCGGACGACGCGCGACGTCGACAGTTTTTGCGCTGGATGATCTACGCCTCCTCCGCCATCTACTCACTGCACTGGATCAAGCCCGACGTACGGCGCATCGGCGCGCCCGAAAGCTCGCGAGCGTCCGTCGTAAACGCGCTACACGACCGGATTGCGTTCTGCTGGGGCAATATGGATAGTCAACTGAATCCGGGCCGGTACTTGCTGGGGGACGAGCTATCCGTTCTCGACCTGTATGTCACGGTAGTGTCCCGCTTCGGTCCGTGGCGAGAGCGCTTCTACGAGGTTGCGCCACGCATGACGCCTGTAGTGCGCCGCGTGGACGAAGATCTGCGGCTGGCTGACTTTTGGCGCGAGCGCTTTCCGTTGGAGTGAGTTGCCAAGCAAGCACCTTACAGCCGTTGTGCCGTTCCATAATTTCCAGTTCGCCCGGACAACGTACGTCATTTGTACTAACATACGGCACGTTATCAAACAAAGTCGAGTGCCACGATGTCCGCCGTTGCAACATCTCCTTCCGCCCGCTCCGCACGTCTCGGCCTGCGCGCCACGCCCGAGCAAGAGGTTGTGCTGCGCCGCGCAGCCGATGTGGCGCACAAATCGTTGACCGATTTCATTCTCGACAGCGCCTGCCTGGCTGCTGAACAAACGTTGCTCGATCAACGCCTGTTCATGGTGTCGGGTGGCCAATATCAGGCGCTCATGGATTTGCTGGATCAGGCGGAGCAACCTAACGACGGGCTGCGTGACCTCTTTTCGCGCAACGCTCCCTGGATCGCGAAGTGACCTTCAGCAGCCCGGAATCGTTACAGCCACAACATCAACTTGAAGCTTTCGACTGCGGCAAGGCAGCGCTGAACGACTGGCTGTGTCGTCACGCCCGCCACGCGCAGGGCAGCGGCTCTGCCAAAACCTTCGTGGTCGCCGACGCTGGCCGGGTAGCGGGATACTTCAGCCTGACCGTCGGCCAGATTGACATACTGGAAGCCCCGGAGCGCATCCGCAAAGGCATGGGGCAATACCCTGTGCCAGTCGTCATCCTCGCCCGACTGGCCGTGGCGCAGCAGGATCAAGGGCGCGGCATCGGTATCGGCCTGCTGCAAGACGCCGTCCGACGCACGACCCTGATCGCCGAACACGCGGGCATTCGCGCCATGCTCACCCATCCCATCGACGAGGACGCCGCGAGGTTCTACACCCGCTTCGGCTTTGTCGCATCACCGCTACGAGAACAACAGTTACTGTTGCTCCTTAAGGATGCGCGGCGGTGGTTAACTTAGCGCGTTAACTCAACGCTTCACCCAAGTTCGTCATGCAGAAATCTAAACCTCGCCCAGAAAGTATGACTTTGCAAACACCAGTTAACCGCGTTGAAACTGATCCTGAATCGGCAAGCGAACCACTGATGTCTGCCATACGCGGCATGTGTCGAGGTATCAATACGGACGTGCCGAATGGAGCGGAGGTCACGGAAGCCGCCGATCAACTGATCATATTAAAGGCAGCTGCGCGAGTGGAATCAGTCAAAAGTGCTCGCAAAATCTCGCTGGACGATTTATGAGCTTGCGCGCGGCAGGTGCTAAGAAAAATCGAACTTGAGCTGACCCCTTTTGTGGATTCCCGTCTTTAGCTCAGCACTGGCGCTGCGACCGGCACAGCGCCTGATTTACGCTTTTTCCCTGTTTCTTCTCCACGCTTATGGGTCGATTTGCGCCAAGCTTCCAGTGCAGCAATATCTGCGAGTAGTTCGTCGGGATCGGGAACTGCCACGCCGCCCAATAATGCTTTATCGTGGGCATAGTTCGAGCACCTCGTCATACCAGCATCCACTTGGGCGTAATCGGCGTCTTCGACCACCACGGCTGCTAGGCGTTTGGTCTCAACACCCTTGCGGAAGCGCATAACAACTTCGCCCAGCAGCACCTCCTCGACGGCTCGCTCCCACGCCATGCGCAGCCGGAAATAAGCATCGACGGTCTGCCTTCGGTGTTCCTGTTCCTCGCCGTCCTTATACAGTTTGGCGATAGTCTGCTGCTGGTCGTTCAAAGCTGCGATCCGTTTGCTGGCATTCTTGCCTTCGAACGGCAATTCCGCGTCTGCAATCCCGTATCCCTCCTTACGTCGAGTCAAGCTTTGCGTGGTAATCGGTACACCCGCCAGCTTTGCTTCCTCTGTGAGGAGACAAAGGAAGTAGATGTCATGCGTGAATATGATCACTTGGCGACGCGAGGCTTCGATGGCGAAGCGTTTTGCCACGCGCTCGCGTCGACGATGGTCAAGCGAAGACACTGGATCATCGAACACGATGCCTCCCTTGCCTCCGCTCAATTCAACCTCGGCAAGGAAAGCACTGATCGCAACTGCGCGCTGCTCACCCTCGCTCAAGATGTCGCCGGGGCTGCGGCTCTGCGGTAGTTCCAGTTTGAGCTTGTGCAGAGCTTTGCCCCTGTCGGCACGGCTCTGGAGCGAAACACGCATCGTACCGACACCCAACGCCTTGAATTCGCGGTTCAACGCTTCGGCCAGTTGCTTGGAGACCAATTTCTCCGCCAACTCCGATGCCTTCAGGGAGATGGCTTTGGTCTTGACGGCCGCGAGACACTTCACGAGCTTCGCTTGGTGGCTGAGTTTTGCGACCGCTGAGACCACGGCACCCTTGACCTGGCTCAGCCGTAAACACGCATCAAGTTCGCCAAACTGCTTTTGCAGCGCCGCGCGAGCCTTTTTGTCCGACGCCTTTTCCAAGGTCGCTGCCTGGTTGTTCAGCTTGTCGGCCAAGGTCTGGAGCCGCACGGCCGGATTGACCAAGGGTAGATCGATACCGTCCCAATGGTGGGAGATCACCGCCGCCTTGATGGCTTCCTGGCGAGCAGCCAGCAATGGCTCGAATGCTTTGGCATCCGCAGCGAGCTGCGGGTCCAGGACTTCGATTTCGCCATGGGTCACATCGTCAAGATTCAGCGTCAGTACATGGGCGATGAACGGCTTGTATTCGGCGTACAGCGCGATTCGGCGCGCCTGCGAGGTTTTCTCGGCCTCCTGCTGCATGAAGGCCTCGAAGCGCAGCATGCGCGCTGCGCCTTCGCCAAGAGGTTGCTGGCACAGTGGACAGGGTGCTTCGGCACCCAGTTCGGGGAATGCCTTGTCCGGGTGGGATTCGACCGCGAACTTGCGGGCGGCATCGAAGAGTTCGCGCCAAACCTCGCCGCCGGTGCCCGGCAGCAGGTTCTCGGCTTCCTTGAACTGCTTGGCCGCAAGCACAGCGGCTGCCTGCGCCGTGCGATAGCTGTCCGCCAGCCCGCGCAGCTTGGCGGCGACCGCCTGATCCACGAGCGCCCCCTTGTTGGCAGCGTTCGTGGCGATTGCACCAATGCGGCGGGCACGCAGGCGTAACTCGGTTGCCTTCTCCTCCGGGTTTTTCTCTTTCAGGCTCTTGTCGAGCGCGACGTGCTGAGCGAGTTCTTCAGGTGTCAGCGTGGCCAGCGCATCGATCCGGGCCTTCGTCGTCTGGTCAGAAAGCGATGCGATCAGCTTGCCGACGAGCGTGTCGCCCTGCAGCGGTGCGAATGCCGTGAGGTCGGCAGCGGAAAGTGCGTGCTCGGTGTCGATCAAAGTCTTCAATTGCTTGCAGACTTTCGCCAATCCCTCAAACACGTCCAGCCCATAGGGCACGTAGGAAAAATCGTCCTCGCTGTCGAGGTAGGCGCGCGCGCAGCGAGAATCGAAGACGGCGAATGACGACAACTCGGGCGGCGCTGTCTTGCTCTGTATCCAGTGAGCATCCTTTGCAACGCCATCTACGACCACCTCGAAGGCGGCTTCTGCTATCCCAGTCTTGCCTGCCGGCAGATTGGCATCCGGATGGATCGTTTCCATCTGGTCACGGGCACGGCAGGCGCGCTTGAGCACACGTGAGTATCCCGATTTGCCCGAACCGTTGTCACCATAAATGACTGTCATTCCAGTCGCGCCGATCGGCAGACGCTGGTTCTCCGCAATCGCATTGACAAAACGCATGTTCTTTACGGCGCGCAGTTCAACGTGGGTAGTCGCATTCACCGACGCAGGAATCTGATCAGCAGTGAGGGGCTTGGGCTGCCGACCTTTAGGGTCGGGTATGTTATGAGCCACTTTCAGCAGAGCAAACAGATCGTCTTGATCCTCCATTGTCAGAGTTTGATTCGCTAACAAGCGCGCAACGGCGTCGCTTTGCCATGCTGGTAAGCCTTGAGTCCACTCCAGTATTTCTTGCAGTATCGACACGGCATCCCTCTCTCAGCCACATTTTTGACAACCCGACCAACTGGGTGTGCGTCTACTCGTTATTTACACCACGGTAACGACGCTTAATTTTCAGTTAGTCTATTCAAGCATGAAATCACCCTTCAAGGTTGAGCGGTTCTTGCTGCGCGTGTTTATCTCCAGACCGTCCACCGATCTTCAGGCGCGGCAGCTTGCAGCGGGTGAGTTGAACGAGTTCGCGGCGTGGCGGGTTGAGGCGCGGGCGGATGACCAGTTGCTTTTGTGCGCGATTGACGGTCGCACGCGGTCATGGCTGATGATTTCGGCAGCGGAGGAGTCGGGCCGGACTCGGCTTTACTTTGGTTCGGCTGTAGTGCCCGTGAGGAATGCGTCAACCGGCAAGTCGGAGATGGGTTTTGTGTTCAAAGCCCTCCTCGGTTTTCACAAACTCTGCTCTCGGGCTCTGCTGAGCGCGGCTGCTCGTCGCCTTACGTGAATTTTTGAATTCATGACTCCGTAAAATTCACGAATGAACGACATACAGCTTTTGGCTATAACGACCATTGCACCGGGGCTATCCGCCATTTCTT
>JAYVPF010000001.1:0-37657 GCA_043757535.1 Burkholderiales bacterium | reverse complement strand
GGACGCGCTGGTTGTCTACGGCGGGATCGGCAAAGCGGCGCGCAATTGGGACTGCTTCGAAGCAATCCTTACGGCCTTGCGAGCATTAGGCGAAGAAGAAACGCTGCTCATTCAGTCCGGTAAACCAGTCGGTGTGTTTCGCACTCATGCAGATGCGCCTCGCGTGCTGCTGGCCAACTCAAATCTGGTGCCCAAGTGGGCGACATGGGAGCACTTTGATCAGCTTGATCGCAAGGGACTCATGATGTACGGCCAGATGACGGCAGGGTCGTGGATTTACATTGGTAGTCAGGGCATTGTGCAGGGAACGTACGAAACGTTTGTTGAAGCAGGTCGTCAACATTACGGCGGCAGTCTCGCTGGCAAATGGATTCTCACCGCTGGCCTTGGCGGAATGGGCGGCGCACAACCATTGGCAGCGACATTCGCGGGCGCATGTTCACTCAACATTGAATGCCAGCAATCGAGCATCGAATTTCGGTTGACGACTCGCTATGTCGACGAGCAGGCGCACGATCTGGACGACGCGCTCGCCCGCATCGCGAAATACACCGCAGAGAAGCGCGCCGTTTCTATCGCATTACGCGGTAACGCTGCCGAGCTTTTGCCTGAGCTGGTGCGACGCGCCAAATCGGGCACGGTAAACGCATTGCGCCCCGACATCGTGACCGATCAAACCTCCGCGCACGATCTGGTCAATGGCTATCTGCCGATGGGCTGGTCTGTCGAACGGTGGCGGGCCGCGCGTGCCGACGAAAGCCAGTTCGCGACGTTGCGCGAAGCGGCGGCAAAGTCCTGCGCAGTGCACGTTCAGGCAATGCTCGACTTTCAGGCGATGGGAATTCCGACGGTCGATTACGGCAACAACATTCGTCAGGTCGCGTTCGATAACGGTGTGAAAAACGCCTTCGACATCCCGGGCTTTGTGCCCGCTTACGTGCGGCCTCTGTTCTGTCGAGGTGTCGGCCCGTTCCGCTGGGTCGCGCTGTCGGGCGATCCCGAAGACATCGCCAGGACCGATGCGAAGATGAAGGAGCTTTTCCCGGAGAACGCTCACTTGCACCGCTGGCTCGACATGGCGGCTGAGCGTATCGCGTTCCAGGGATTGCCTGCGCGCATTTGCTGGATTGGACTCGGCGAGCGACATCGTGCTGGGCTAGCGTTTAATGAGATGGTGAAATCGGGCGACCTCAAAGCACCGATTGTGATCGGTCGCGACCATCTTGACTCGGGCTCCGTCGCATCGCCAAATCGTGAGACGGAATCGATGATGGACGGCTCGGACGCGGTGTCCGACTGGCCGTTGCTGAACGCACTACTGAATACCGCTGGTGGCGCGACTTGGGTGTCTCTGCATCACGGTGGTGGCGTTGGTATGGGCTATTCGCAGCACTCGGGCGTTGTCATTGTTTGTGATGGCACTGACGCTGCAGCGAAGCGTATTGCGCGTGTGCTGTGGAACGATCCGGCAACAGGTGTGATGCGCCATGCCGATGCGGGCTACGAAATCGCTCGGGCCTGCTCGCGGGAGTGGGGTTTGAATCTGCCCATGATTCCCAAAACCGCATAAGAATGACAGAGAAGACGATTTTGAAAACCATCGCCCTACATGTCGGCACGCTGGCCCTCGATGACTTGCAGACGCTTCACACAGGTGGCGTCAAACTCACCATTACCCAATCAGCCCGAGAAGCCATCCGCGTCAGCCACAACGTAGTCGCCAAAGCCGCTGCAGGTGACGTTGCCGTCTACGGCGTCAACACGGGCTTTGGCAAGCTGGCGAACAAGCGTATCAGCGCCGAGGATCTGGAAACGCTGCAAGTCAATCTGATCCGCTCGCATTCGGTGGGTGTGGGTGAACCGCTTGCGCCCGCAGTCGTCCGTCTGATACTGGCACTGAAAGCGGCGAGCCTTTCGCGTGGATACTCGGGCGTCCGCGAGATCGTGGTCGACACGCTGCTGGCTGCTTATAACGCAGGCCTGATTCCCTATGTCCCGAGCCAAGGCTCGGTCGGCGCATCAGGCGATCTCGCACCGCTTTCGCACATGACGTTGGCGCTCATCGGCGAAGGCGAAATGCTGGAGAACGGGCAGCGCGTCCCGGCTGACACCGCGTTGGCAAAAGCAGGCATTGCGCCGCTCAAGCTCGCGGCTAAAGAAGGTCTTGCGCTGATCAACGGAACGCAAACTTCCACGGCGCTTGCGCTGCATGCGCTGCTCATATTCGAGCCCGTCCTCGAAGCCGCGCTCGTAGTTGGCGCAATGACGGTCGATGCGGCGCGTGGCAGTGACGGCCCGTTCGATCCTCGTATCCATGCGGTGCGTGGGCAACCTGGGCAAATCGATGTGGCGCAGTATTACCGGGCGTTGTTAGCGGGCAGCGAGATTCGTCATTCGCATGAAGAGGATGACGACCGCGTGCAGGATCCGTATTGCCTGCGCTGCCAGCCGCAAGTGGTCGGTGCCTGCCTCGATCAGTTACGTCATGCCGCGCTCGTGCTGTTGCGCGAAGCTAATGCGGTGACCGACAATCCGCTCGTCTTTGCCGATACTCAGGAGATGATCTCAGGCGGTAATTTTCATGCGGAGCCAGTGGCGCTGGCGTGTGATGCGATGGCCGTGGCGATTGCTGAAGTTGGGGCGATTGCCGAGCGCCGCATTGCGATGCTCATCGACGGCAGCGTGTCGCGTTTACCGCCATTCCTAACCGCCGACGCGGGATTGAATTCTGGCTTCATGATTGCGCACGTCACCGCCGCATCGCTCGCCAGCGAAAACAAATCACTGGCACATCCAGCCAGCGTCGACAGCTTGCCCACATCGGCCAATCAGGAAGATCACGTGTCGATGGCAACCTTCGCGGCGAGGCGCTTACAGGCGATGATCGCCAACACCTCGCATATTCTCGGAATCGAGTTGCTCGCCAGTGCCCAAGGCATTGAATTTCTGCGCCCGATGAAAAGTTCGGTGGCGCTTGAAGAGGCACATGGCTTGCTGCGTGCAGAGTGCAAATCCATTGAACGGGATCGCTACATGGCCCCCGAGATTGAACGTGCGACACTCTTGGTTCGCAATGGTGCGCTGTCAAAAGTGTTTCGCGCGCTACCTACCACCGCTAATTTACCGACGCTCTGGATTGCGTCCTGATTCGCTATGACTCGCACTGCACTCATCCACTAAACCATCGAAAGAACCTTCGCATGAAAAAAACTCTGACTGCCCTCTCCTTGTGTGCTCTGGCGTCTGCGCCAGCGTTCGCTCAAGAAACCAAAGTCGCCATCGGCATGTCCGGCTGGACTGGCTTTGCACCGCTCACGTTGGCGAAAGAAGCGGGCCTGTTCAAGAAGCAGGGACTAGACGTTTCGATCAAAAAAATTCCGCAAAAAGATCGTCATCTCGCCATCGCATCAGGTGACATTCAATGCGCGGCAACGACCGTTGAAACCTGGGTCGCGTGGAACGCGGCGGGCGTCATGACAACGCAAATTTTCCAGCTCGACAAGAGCTACGGCGCTGACGGCATGGTCACCAAACCCGGCATTGCCAAGATCACCGATTTGAAAGGCAAAACCGTTGCCGCGAGCGCACCGGGCACTTCGCCCTACTTCGCCCTGGCATGGATGCTCAAGAAAAACGGCATGACACTCAAAGACGTCACCATCGTGAACCTTGAGCCACAAGCCGCTGCGAACGCGATCATTGCAGGCGCTGCCGGAGTTGACGCCGCGATGACCTACGAGCCTTACCTAAGCGCTGTCCGCGCCAAGCCAGAAGCCGGAAAAATCATCGCGACCACGCTCGATTACCCGATGGTGATGGACACGTTTGGCTGCACACCGAAGTTCCTCGCTGAGAATCCGAAGGCTGCTCAAGCGCTGGCGAATGCGTACTTTGACTCGCTCGACATGATCAAAGCGGACCCAAAGAAGAGCTTCGAAGTCATGGGCGCAGATGTGAAGCAAACGGGCGAGGCTTTTGAGAAGAGCGCCGCGTTCCTTCGTTGGCAAGACAAAGCTGCGAACCAGAAATTCTTCGCTGGTGAGCATGCGCAGTTCAGCAAAGAGGCGGCGGATTTGTTGCTTGAAGCCGGTGTGATCAAGGCGATTCCTGATCTCACGAAATTGGCTGACACGCGGTTTATCAAATAGCCAGCAGTAGCTACTGTCCCCTCTCCTTCAAGGGGAGGGCCAGGGTGGGGATGGGTTTGTCCCCCAAGACCACTCGTTCATGTTCCACCGAATCCCATCCCCCACCTAACCTCCCCCTTGAAGGTGGAGGAACAAAACCGGACTGCTCCCGGATTGACGACATAGATGAAACCTCTCACCCCCGTCGCCCCCGCCACTCGCATCACGCTCGGCATCTCATTCTTCGTGGTGTTTGTCGCGGTATGGGCTGTGGCAACTCTCGGCGGCTTCGTATCAAAAACCTTCCTCGCTGACCCGATTACGATGGTCAAAAGCGGTTACACGCTGCTAACTGAAATGGGGTTTGCAAAGGACATTGGTATGACGGTGGGTCGCGTCGTGGGCGGATTTCTGATCGCCGCTCTACTGGCGTTGCCCTTGGGCGTGATGATGGGAGCCTACAAACCGATTGAGGCGTTCTTCGAGCCGTTCATTTCATTTGCACGCTACCTGCCTGCATCAGCCTTCATCCCGCTGCTCATTCTTTGGGCTGGCATTGGTGAGGCACAAAAGCTCGCCGTGATCTTCATCGGTTCGTTCTTTCAACTGGTTTTGATGATCGCGGTTGCCGTTGGCAACACCCGGCGAGACCTTGTGGAAGCCGCATACACGTTGGGTGCAAGCGATTCAAGTCTGGTGCGTCGGGTGCTCATACCAAGAGCCGCGCCCGAGATCGCGGAGATCTTGCGCATGGTGCTCGGCTGGGCATGGACATACGTGATCGTTGCCGAACTCATAGGCGCATCGAGCGGCATTGGCCACATGATTACCGACAGTCAATCGCTACTCGCCACCGACCAGATCATCTTCGGCATCATCGTGATCGGCCTCATCGGTCTCGTGAGCGACATGCTGTTCAAGCTTGCCAATCGCAAGCTGTTCCCTTGGGCCGCTCTAGGCAAATGAGGGAAATGAAGTCATGAGCATTCTCTCCGTACGCGGCGTTTCCCGCAGTTTTGAGTCCGCTGGTCGCGCCCCCACGGTCGCGCTGCAAGCCACTGATCTCGAAGTCACCGAAAACGATTTCATCACCATCCTTGGCCCTTCGGGCTGCGGCAAAAGCACGCTGCTGCGTATCGTGGCGGGGCTCGACCAACAGTCCTCTGGCGATGCGATGCTCGACGGCAAACGCATCAAGGGACCGGGTTCAGATCGCGGCATGGTGTTTCAGAGCTACACCTTGTTTCCGTGGCTCACGGTGCTCGATAACGTTTGCTTTGGACTACGCGAGCGCAATTTGCCGCGTGCCCAACAACTCGAAATCGCACAATCCTTCATTCAAAAGGTCGGCCTGCGCGGGTTCGAGAATCACTATCCGAAGCAGCTCTCCGGTGGCATGCAACAACGCACGGCGCTCGCTCGCGCACTAGCCAACAATCCGCGCATTCTGCTCATGGATGAGCCGTTCGGCGCACTTGATCATCAGACGCGTGAGCTGATGCAGGAGTTGTTGCTTGGCATCTGGGAAGCGGAAAAAAAGACGGTGCTTTTCGTCACCCATGACATCGACGAGGCTGTCTTCATGGGCAGCCGCGTCGTAGTCATGAGCGCGCGGCCGGGGCGCATCAAACTGAACCTCGAAGTGCCGATGCCGCATCCGAGGCACTATTCAGTGAAAACAACACTCGCGTTCGCACAGTTAAAAGCCGAACTCACCGAGCAGGTTCGAGTGGAAGTGATCGCAGCCCAACAAGCCGCAATGGCCCCATGAATCCAGCAAATCTAGCGCGACAAAGTGATCGTCGTTGTGACCTCACCAATCGCGGTAGCAACGTAGCCTGGCGGATAGGGCCAGCCCCGCTCGGGTTGCATGGGTTTTCCGGCAAGATAGCCCTGAATCAAGTCAAAGTTCATCACGGCGCAGACGTGTGCTTCGGCAGGCGTTTCAACGCCTTCAGCAAGCGCAATAGCACCCACATCATGAACAATTCGCACAAGTTGCGACACGAGTTGCTGCTTTTTCGGACTTGCCCGATCAATGTCACGGATCAAGCCCATATCAAACTTCACGTAATGGGGCGGCGCGTCCACCAGCTCCACCAGCCGTGCCTGCCCAGCGCCAAAGTCGTCGTAGGCGAACTGAACGTTGATTTCCTGCAATCGCAGCGCCATGGCTTTCACATCGACAATTTGAGTGACTGCAGTTTCATGAATCTCGATCACAATTTGGGCGGTCGGCACCATCGCGCGCAGCAAGACAATGGATCGATACAAAGCCTCGGTGAACATTTCGCGCGGATGCACATTCACAAATAGCGTCGCGTTGGGTGCGAAGGTCGCGGCAGCCGTCAACCCGGCCCAACGAAACGCCTCGCTCAACTCGACCTCCTTACCGAGTCGGCCTGCCATGACGAACATGTCGATTGGTGCTTGTGGCAACTCCGGTATCTGACCGCGCCCGAGGACTTCAAATGCCCGGAGCCGACCGTCGCGTGCATGCACGATGGGCTGAAGGGCCGTGTGAACTGCACGCGCTTGCAGCATGTCGAGGAATTGGCGCTCCAGCATGACGAAGTGCTCGCTTAGCAACGGCTCGCATCCCACCAGCACAGTCTTGTCGCTAGTGGACATCCCGAGCGCGTCAAACACATTTTGTTCAACGTGTCGCACGCGAAATTCGGTCGTGCCAAAGTGCGCCACATCGCCATCCGCGAGCAAGACGGAACCGTAAATCTGCTCGCGGTTAACGAACGTTCCGTTCGCGCTGTTGAGATCAGTCAGACGCAGACAACCGCCGATGTCTAAGTCAATTACCGCGTGTTGCCGCGATGTTTCGGCAGACGCAATCGGCAGATCGCACCCAGCATCGCGACCCACTACGAACGGGAAACGCGCGATGCGAACCAACGCATCTGCGTTTTTAAATGTCACCCCTTCGAGACACCAGCCAGCCATGTGTGCGACCCGCAACCAAATTTTTTAGTCAATCGAGAGTTTAGACGCGAACTGCGCGGACATGAAAATGAAGATGCAGTCTCTGCGACTACTTGCGGGCAACGATGCTCAGCGCGACCGCCTCCGCCACCCGAATGCCATCAATCCCGGCCGACATAATCCCGCCCGCGTAGCCCGCGCCCTCTCCTGCCGGAAACAGGCCGCGCACGTTCAGGCATTGCAAATCATCGTCGCGCCGCGTGATGCGGATCGGCGAACTGGTGCGCGTCTCAACACCCGTGAGCACGGCGTCCGCCATGAAAAAACCGGGAATCTGCTTTTCAAACGCCACGATCGCCTCGCGAATCGCAACCACTGCATAGTCCGGCAAGGCGCTGGCCAAATCAGTCAAGATCACACCCGGTTTGTAGCTGGGCTCGACGCTGCCAAGCGTGGTGGACGCAACGCCCGCTACAAAGTCACCCACGAGCTGCGCCGGAGCGTAGTAGTTACGACCACCCAGCTCATAAGCGCGGCTCTCCCACTGTTGCTGAAACGCTATGCCCGCGAGCGGATGACCAGGATAATCGTCGGGCGTAATACCAACCACGATTCCTGCATTCGCATTGCGTTCATTGCGCGAATACTGGCTCATGCCGTTGGTCACCACGTGCCCCTCCTCAGAGGTTGCGGCGACCACCGTGCCACCCGGACACATACAAAAGCTGTACACCGAGCGTCCGTTGCTTGCGTGGTGCACGAGTTTGTAATCGGCCGCGCCGAGGATCGCATTGCCCGCGCTGGGGCCGAAGCGAGCGCGATCAACCAGGCCCTGCGGATGTTCGATACGAAAACCGATCGAGAACGGTTTCGCCTCGATGTATACGCCGCGATCAAACAGCATTTTGAAAGTATCGCGCGCACTGTGCCCTATGGCGAGAACGACATGATCGGTGCGCAGCGTTTCCCGCGCTCCCTCTGCGTCTTCCGTAACTATGGCACGAATAATTTTCTGTGAAACGGATGCCGAATCCGCGTCAAATTCAATATCCACCACCTTGTGCTGAAAGCGAAATTCACCACCTAACGAAATGATCGTAGCGCGAATGTGCTCCACCATCTTCACCAGCCGGAAAGTGCCGACGTGCGGCTTGCTGACATACAAAATTTCCTCCGGCGCACCCGCCTTCACAAACTCTTCCAAAACCTTGCGTCCGTAGTGCTTCGGGTCCTTCACCTGCGACCACAATTTACCGTCAGAAAATGTGCCCGCGCCGCCTTCGCCAAACTGCACGTTGGACTCAGGATCAAGCTTGCCTTTGCGCCAGAACGCCCAAGTATCCAGCGTACGCTCGCGGCCCACTTTTCCACGCTCCAGAATGATCGGCCGCAACCCCATTTGCGCAAGGATCAACGCCGCCATAATGCCGCACGGCCCAAAGCCAATGACGACTGGACGCAAATGCGCGGTGCCTAACGACGCTTCGTTAGCAACAAATTTGTAGCTCGTATCGGGCGTCGGCAACAGGTTGACATCGCGCTTGAACTTTTTCAGCAGATACGCTGCAACTGCATTCGGCACCTCGAAATCGAGCGTGTAGACAAGTTGAATATCCGCCTTCTTCCGCGAGTCGTACCCGCGCCGAAAAATCACGAATCGCGTGACCTGCTCCGCGCGAATGCCGAGCTTTGCAACGAGCGCCGTTAGCAGATCTGCCTCAGCGTGATCGATCGGCAATTTGAGTTCAGTAATACGCAGCAATGTCTTCATCCTTGGGCGGAAAGTTAGTCCGCAACGTCGTTCATGTTAGCGCTGCGTCGCGGCTGCGAACGTAACGCCATGTAACAGCCAGGCGGGTGAATTTTCGGTTTTTCCGATGCATTTCGATGGAGAATTAGAGAACGGAAATTTTCGATTAAACAGTCCGACCCTTGCCACGCGTTTCTGGAGTTTTTCATGGAAATGAACATGTTCGCCAAAGTGTCGCTGCATGCCGCAATCACAGCGCTCACGCTCATTGGCGCCAACTTCGCGTCAGCCGAGCCCGAGAGCAACGCGGAAGCACGCGTGATTCAAGCTTGGTCAACCTACGGCGTGTCGGGGCGCGGCGTGATCGTGGCGCCGATTGATCGCGGCATCGACTGGAAGCACCCGGATTTCAGAAATGCCGATGGATCGACGCGTATCGAGGCCATATTCGATCTGATGGACGACAGCGGTGCAGCCGCAGCGGGCAACACCTACGGCAAAGGCACGATCTACACCCGCGCGCAAATCAACGCGGCGCTGACTGCGGGCACCGAGCTTGGGACGCGCGACGCGCACGGCCACGGTTCGGCAACGGCGGGTGGCGCTACCGGAAATGGCGCGGCAAGCAGCGGCAAGTATCGCGCCCCGGCGTATGAAGCAACGCTGGTTGTCGTGAAGTTCACCAGCGCTGGCGCGCCTGCGCACGGCAGCTTTCCCGCCGAAGCGGCGTTCTACGATCCCGCCCGGTTACCGCTCGCTTTGCGCTTCATAACAGACACCGCCACGCGTCTCGGTTTGCCGGTCGTGATACACATGAACTTCGGTAGCGTGGCGGGGCCGATGGATGGCACAGGCTCGCTCGCCGAGGCGATGGATGCGGTGGCTGGCGCTGGCAAACCGGGCGTTGTCATCTGAGCGGATCCAGTGACGACGGGGGCTCCGCCAACTACGCTGAAGGCACTCTGGCACTGGGTGCGAGCGTTGACCTACAGGTGCAGAAAGGTGCGACCAACGCATCGAGCAACTTGCGCGTCTGGCTCTGGTATCCGGGCGCCGACCAGTTTGATGTCACGCTGGTCACACCAACCGGTACGTTCGGCCCCTACGCCGCACCCGCCGCCAATGGCAGCGATAGCAAAACTGCCGGTGGCGTTAACTACTTTCATCGCGGCGGTGCCACCAACAGTAACGGCAAGCGCTATGTACTCACCGATATCAGCGGCCCGACGGGCACCTACACCTTGCGCTTGACAGGACGAAGCGTCACCACCGGCAAGTTTCAGGCATCACTTAACCCGTCGCGCACGATCGGTCCCGCGTCAACCGACAACAAATTCCTGACCTTTGCGCAGCCGGGCCATACCGTTTGGGACGCGGCCGCCGCATTCAACAACATTTCGCCGAACAACTATATCTACAAGGCAGGCACCGGTGGCAACGTAGGCGACTTATGGGAGGGCAGCGGAATCGGGCCCACGTACGACGGTCGCCTGGGCATAGACTTTAGCGCGCCGGGCGAAGGCTATGTCGTCCCGCTCGGAGCCGATTCCCATTGGTCGACACTCACGGGCATCTTCCCGTCCGATGGCGCTGGCCGCTACGTGAAGTTCGGCGCTGTGAGCGGTGCGACGCCGATGGCCGTCGGCGTCATCGCCTTGATGCTGCAACGCAATCCGACACTCGACGCCGTGCAGATTCGCCAGATTTTGCGCACGTCCTCGCGAGCTGATTCGTTCACCGGAGCCGTGCCGAATTCGCGCTGGGGCTATGGCAAGCTCGACGCAGCGGCAGCGCTCGCCGCCACGCCCGCGCTGGCTAGCAACGTCACGGTCGTTGAGTTTTACAACCGCGATCTCGACGCCTACTTCATCACCGGGCGAACCAATGAGCAAACGGCGGTTGACGGTGTTGCCAGCTTTCAGCGCACGGGCGGCACATTCGCTGCGATTTCAGCCGCGACGGAAACAGCTGGGGTTACGCCGATCTGCCGCTACTACATCAGCATTGCCAGCCCGTACACCAGCTCGCATTTTTACGGGCCACGCGATACCGACTGCGCGTTGATCGCTGCTGCAAAACCCGCCGGATTTTCGTACGATGGGTTGGATTTTGCGGTGATGTTGCCGCTCAGCGGTGCCTGCCCAGCGACGGCACCATTTGCAATTTACCGCAGCTTCCGCGCTGGTGTGGGTGGCAAGACGTCCAACCATCGATTCAGCACCTCCTTGACGCGCTACAACGAGATGACAACGAAAGGCTGGAGTCCGGAAGGGGTTGTGTTTTGTGCAGCGAGCGGGACGGCAGCGACACAATGACTGGGTAGGGTGGAACGCTTGGGGTTCCGCCTACTCACGACATCGCAACCGCGCTGCGGCTTGTTTCGCGATCAATCCATACCTCGCGAGAAGCGTGTGAAATCCACCTACGACCAGCAACGGCGCAAGCAACGGATCGACCTGCGTCTCAGCAAACCCACCTTCATGCGAATCAGCAGCAAGCGTCAGCCATTTCATGGCCGCTTCCGACTCGCCAAGTTGCGCGTAGGCAGCAGCCAAAGCGGAAGGATTTGTCTTCTTAATCGCACTGCTGGCGCGCACGGAATTGATGATTTTTCTGGCTTGCCTTTTGTCACCTTCGCGAGCCGTCAAGATGGCCAGCGCAAGGCGTGCGCTGGCGTCGTCAGGGTCGTGCACAATCACTGCGTTTAACTCGGCGCGAGCCGCTTCGAACGCGCCGCATAAGGTCAGCGAATTCGCCAGTGACAATCGTGTTCCGGTGCGTTGCGGGAACTCCGTGAGCAGCTCCAGAAACACTCGATTTGCCTCATCAAATTGGCCCGCGAAATAATACGCCACGCCGCGATTTGAACGGATGGCAGGGAACAGCGGATCGACCTCCTGCGCCGCGTCAAGATGGCCGAGTGCTTGCTCAAGTTCACCGTTATATGAGGCGACGGTACCGAACAACATGTGCACACCGGGTTGCCTTGGTGCGAGTTTGCGCGCAGTCATGAGCAACGCCCGAGCCGCCGGGAAGTCATACTCATAAAAAATCTTGTCGCCTGCGAGATTGAGGTACGCGCTTGGCTCCAGCGGATCGATTTCGAGCGCACGCAGCGACGCAGCGCTGCCAACGCGCCAAGCCTCTTCCGGCGTCACCTGTTCGTACATCGAAAGGTTGCCCATCGTAGCCGCCAGCGAAGCATGAGCCATCGCAAACTCAGGCGCAGCGGCGATTGACGATTCCAGCAACACACGGGCCTGAGCATGACCTTCCGCCGTGCCCAGCGCACCGGCGCGACGCGCTTGCACAAAGGCATCGGTCGCCTCACGCGATACACCTGCAAAGCCCTTGCGTTGCGGCGGCAGGATGTATTCGCCTGGCAGCAAATCAGAGAGCGCGAGCAGGCAATCCTCACGAATCTGGCGACTCAGGCGAGCCACGAACGCAGCGTCCGCTTCGTCCTCAGTACGAGCGTAGCGCTTGCTCGCCATCATATGACCGTAGGGCGCGGACAGCAGCATCGTGTGTACGTGCTGCTCGCTGCCAACTCGAACCCAGCGCGCCGACAACACAGCCTGCGCATTCACGCGCCTTGCAGAATCTAGCGGCTCATCGTCCGCTACCGCGCGCGCCGAACGTGAGCCGAGTACGAGCACTTGCAACACTGATTGAAGCTCGCCAATCGTCGATTCAAACAATAGCGTCGCCAGCGAATCATCGCGCGCTTCGCTCACAAACGGCAGCACCAAAAAGCGCGGCGCAGCGAGCATGCGTGCGCCAAGCTCAACAAACTCGGGCGCATAACGCCCCTTCGGCAATTCGATACGCAACTGCGGTGGCGCGTCGAACATCGCGTAGTGCTTAACCAGTCGTTCACGCAAACGACTCACATTCACGCGCACGATGGGATCGCTCTTCGGGTCGTACGTCGACGGATTGCGATGAAACACTTCGATACCAATCGACATCTCGCGCAGCGCGCCGAGATCGTTAGCGAGACTACGCTCCACCAGATGTCGCAACAGCCGCAAATGGCTTGCCGAACGGCGCAACACATCGCTTTCGAGCAAGCGATCCAGCTCCTTGCGGATCATCTGATCTCGTGCTTCATTCATGTCGCGATCCGGTTTTCTGCGTCATTATGTGGTTACGGTACAGCGATTTTTGACATCGCTAAAGCGGGTGTTTCAGTAGCAATCTGGAATCTGACTTTGAACCATAAAATTTATCAGCTTTTCTCCCAATCTCCCACTGCATTAAGTCTAATCGCTCATTTTGCAAATAGTCGACAATCGCTTTATTTAAGGCTTAGCCCCTGCCAATAATGGGTTACATGCAAAAGCTGAATCAATGACGTCTAATCTGCGGCACCTCGCTTCATCTTAGTTGTTGGCGGGCATAAACAACGGTGTTCCCATTGAATAGCGGCCGGTGAGCGGGCTACGCACCAGCACAATCACCGGTTGCGGTATGCGCAGTCCTGAGGCTGGATCGTAGGTGTAGACCGTGTTTATTCCGTTCGGGTAGACGAGCTGATTGCAGGTCGGATCGCTAGTAAAGATGCAGCCGCGCAAGGCCTGATTGGTGCGCTGCACGCCGTTGTGACGCAACGTCGTCGTTAGCGTTGGCAGGTCGATTCCGGTGGTCAGCAGCGCATACGCCGATTTCGCACTCGAAGCCAGCGTGGTGAAGTTAGCTGAGAGCAGCGCATCGAACAAGGCGACCGCCGCTCCCGCAGCGTCCGGCCCGACGAACGACACGAAGTTCAGTATCGGGTATTTTGCGTTGCTGCCATTGGCCTCGACAAATGACCAATCGGCGCGGAATTGGTGGTAGCTTAGGGAAGCTCCCGCCACCACGCCGGACAATTCTTGAGTATTGAGGCTTTGTTGATAATAAGCGGCCAGCTTGACCATTGCCATGCCAATTGCGAGCTGATGCTGACCCGCAGCCACCAGATTTTTTGCTGGATTAAGAGCATCGAGCAGCGTATTAAGCACGGTCACCAGACCCGTCTCAATCAGCGTGAGCTTCGGGTGGTTGCCGCCCTGTCCAGACAGCAAATGTTTGGTGCTGGGCTCAGTGCGCGGCAGGCCCATCGTGTCGCCCAATCGATTCATCATCGCGTCCATTAAGTCGGGCAGCAAACGTGAAAGGATAACGGCGTACTCGGGCTGTGCGTCCGCGATGCCGTACAGCCCCGGATTACTCGTAGCTAGCGCCTTTGCGGTGTCCACCAGCGGCCCGAGCAACGCGTCGACTTGCGCCTTCGTCGTCAACGGATCCTGCAACAGGCTCACCATCGTGGTGAACTGCGCCACCGTGGTTTCCAGTAGCTGTAAGTTCACCAGATCCTCGGCGGTTTGTGTCGTTCCGTGCGCCAGGACATCGGCGGGCGTCGGCGGCAGACCGTCGACCGGGCTAAACGGCGCGGAGAGGCGCAGCAGGCGCTGGTCAAAGCCGCGCCACAGCTGCACCGCCTGTGTCGCTTTCGCAACTGCGGTTGGCATATCAGCCGACTGCCCTGCCGCGAGTGCGTCACGCATCAGATTCTCAACCGAGGCAATCAGCCGCGCCTGCTCGGCGAACGCCGCCAGATCAATGCCGCGCTCGACGCCGTCGCTGGCGGCCACGACGGCTAGCTCGGCGCTGTCTTGCGCGCCGCTTACCGGGTCGGTCGCGCGCACGGTGAATGTACCGAGTGAATCGAGCGCGGGTATGACCGCATTGCCACTGACGCTGGGCAACGCACCGAGATTGCGGCCATCGCTCCCAACGAGCGTCAGCACCGGAGCCGGACTCACAAACGGCGTCTCCACCCCGTTGATGTCGACGCGGGTCACCGTGACCGTCACGCTCTGGTTTGCCGTCGTCCAGTTCTGACTCAGTCTCACCCGGAGCCCGCTGCCCGCCGACACCGTCAGCGCGATCGGGCTTGTCGTGACCGGAGCCAACAGCGAACCCGCTGTTGGGCTTTGGGACATGACCTCACCGAGCGGTACCGTCAGCGAAAAACTGCGCGTGATATTCGTTGTAAACCCGTTGCTCGATAGCAGCGAAAGCGCGACCGATTCTGTCTTGCCAACTACGAACGGGACGAATACCGGCGCCGGTCCGCTGGAAACATTGAGCGCGACCGCCTCACCGGTGAGCACGACGGTTCCCGCGGACGGCGCTTGTGCGAGCACCTGGCCCACTGGCGCTCCACTGACAACGGTTGTCACCACGCCAACGGCGAGTCCGGCAGTCGTCAGCGTTGTGCCCGCAGCGGCCTGTAACTGGCCAATCACATTCGGCACCGTACTGCTCGTAGTGACGCCAGTCATCCTGATGGTTTGCAGCGCCTCCGCGCCCTGACTGTCGGTGGCCGCAATCAGGAAGAACACGTTCTGGTCATTCAGACGTGCGCAGGAAAGAACGCCGGTGGTCGCGTTGATCGTGGTGCAGCCATCCGAGTTGGCGGAAAACACGATGCGGTAGGTGATAGTGTCGCCGACGTCCGGGTCGATCGCATGGGCCGCGTAGCTAAACGGTGCGAAATTCAAGTTGTAACGAGTCGGCGGAATCGAGTCGAAAACCGGCGGCCGGTTGACTGGTGCGATGTCAATCTTCACCGTGGCGGCCGCTGAATCGAGCGTGCCGTCGTTGACTTTGTAGGTGAACGAGGTCTGCGTCGCCTTGCGCGGATCGACCGGAGCCAGCATCTGCGCCTGAGTGCCAAACACATTGGTGCGCGGCACCGCGAAATTGTTGGGCAATGGCACGACGGCGGGAATGGTGCCGTTGTCGTTGATATTGGCGACGTGATAAGCGAACTGGTTTTGCACGCCGCGGGCCGGACGCCAGTCGTTGTTTTGCGCTTTGAGTACGGTTTGCCGCCAGGAGATGCTGTCCTCGGCGACCCAGAAAAAGATCAGATCGGCGTGGCCATCAGCGTCGACATCGCCGACCAACGGCGCTCTCGTGATGTAACAACAGTTGCGTGTCGGCGGGAGCGTTGTGCCGGTTGATGCCATGGTAATGGGAAAGCTTGCCTTCAATTTACCGGTAAGTCCGTCTAAGAACAAGATGGCTTCGTTGGTCTGCATCACGACTTCGGCCACACCATCGCCGTCGAAGTCGAAGATCGCAACGCGGGTGCTTGAATTGACCTGCAAAACATCGTTGACCACGGCGGCCGTGTTGCACCAGCGATACGTCCCGTCGTGCTTGATCGCGCAGAGTAAGCCACCGATGTTCATCACGATATCGGCCTTGCCGTCACCATCGAGATCGCCCACGACGATCTTGCCAATGAAAGTGGTGTAATCGAAAGGCAGGCGCCACAGCACGCTGCCGTCAGATTTGTAGACCGTAAGGTAGTAATTCCGGCCCGGCTCTTGTTCAAAGCGGACGACTTCGATATCCGGCGTATTGTCGAAGTTGCCGACAGCGACTTCGCGGATGTTGGCGGATGCGCCCTGCCAGCGGGGCGTGCCATTGAGGTTGAACACCACGCCGCCCGCGACGATTTCCGGCGTGCCATCGCCGTCGAGATCAACAACGACCGGTGCCGACAAGCCAGTTTGCTCGGTGCCACCGTCGAGCCCGCTGATCGGTGTTTGCCTGGCGATCATTCGCTGGCGTACGGTGCCATCAGTGCCATTGAGCACGATCACGCCGCGACACTGCTGGTAGTGCGGCGGGAAAGCCGGGTTGGGCTGATAGTCGCCGTCGGGCACAGTATCCACAATCAGGCGGCATGCCGGCTCGTAAATGGCGTCGAAGCCAACCACGGCGATTCGGTGCGCACCCTGCGCCTGCACGTTAATCAACACGCTCGGCGATTCGCCGACGCGCAGGCGCGCGATAGTCGGCACGGCATAGGTGGTGAGATCGGTGCCGTCACCCAATACTGGAATAGCAGCGAGCGGCGGCGATACCCACTTCACAGTGCCGTTCTGACCGTTCAGAGCAACGATGCGCATGGCGCCGTTGTCGCCCGCGCACGACCCTGTGAATATCACCTCTGGTTTGCCGTCGTCGTCAATGTCCGCCGCCGCTAACGTACGGCGGCCCGAGTACGGCGTGCAGCCGGTGAAGAAGTCACCCCTGAACGCCCACAGGACATTACCGGTATCGGCATGAATCGCGAAAACACCGTGGTTTTCGCCGCTGACGACCATTTCCGGTTTGCCGTCGCCGTCGAGATCAATCATGATCGTGTGACCGAGCGGACCGCCTACGGAGAGCTCTTTGTTGTGACGCAGCACCGGCGTGAACACCGAACCAGGCGGCGTCGCCGGGGCTTGATAGGTGAAGCTGCCGTTGGCGTTGAAAGCGCTGAGCGTGCCCTTGTCGGGGTCGCTCAACTTGATCGCGGAGAGTGCGGTGCCGCTGGGGCTGAAATCGTTGCCGAGTACGCCCGCCATGGGGACGGTCAGCGTTTGACCGAGGCGTGTTGCGTAGGTGTCGTCAACGGCGACGGGCGCGGCAGAGGGCGTGATCTTCACTGCAAAGCGCTTCGCATCAAACAGTCCGGCGGGATCGGAGGCCTTAACGGTTATCGCGTAGACGCCCACCGCGACGCCCGCCGTCGGCCACGTGACATTCGCGCCGCTGATTGTCACGCCTGCAGGCGCTGATGAAAGCGCGTAGGTGATCGCATCGCCATCGGGATCGGTTGCGATCAGCGTGCGTGAAAACACCGCCCCCTGAGCGACGGACGCATCGCCTTGTGCTGCCAACTGTGGCGCACGATTTTGCGCGACAACGGTGATTTTGAATGTGCCGTTGTCGCTGTGACCTTGTGCGTCAACGACCCTCGCGTTGAACGTGTGCGTGCCGAGTTGCGCGTTGCTCGGCGTCCAATCAATCACGGGCGAAGGATTCAGCATCGCCCCCGCGGGAGCCGCAGTGAGGCTGAAGGCCAGCGTGTCGCTCGAATTGGCGTCATTCGCAGCCAACACTTGCTGAAAGCGCACGCCGACCGGGATCGTTCGATCCGCAACCGCGACCAATTTGGGGCCGGAATCCTGCACGATGATTTGCGCCGTGCTGCTGGTTGCCAGTATGCTGTCACTCGCAGTGAGCTTCAACACATAAGTGCCCGCAGCCGGGAACGTCACGGTCGTGTTCAGTGCCGCAGCGTTTGCAAACACGACGCCGTTGATTGGGCCGGACACGAACGTCCACGCATAGGTCAGCGCAGCGGGCGGATTCGGCAAACCATCGTCGGAAGCCGATGCAGCCGTCGTAGCCATGCTCGGCAGCGTGATCGTCTGGTTCTGCCCGGCGCTGACGACGGGGGCTGTGTTCGACGGCGTGTTCACGGCGATGGTGACGTCGGCGCTGCTAGCGAGCGCGCCGTCGTTGGCGGTCAACCGCAGCACGTAGCTGCCGACGACGCTGAATGTGGCAGTGGTGCTGGCGAGTGAAGCGTTAGCAAAGCTAACCGACCCCGGGCCGGACAGTTTTGTCCACCCTAGAGTCAACGCGCCGGGCGGGTTGGGTAGACCGTCATCGGTGGCACTTCCGGCAAGGCTTGCGGCGGCGGGCAGCGTGATGGTTTGATTGGTGCCGGCATTGACGGTAGGCGCGACGTTGACGGGCGGCGCGACGGCGGCGTTGATGGTGACGTCTGCGCTTCCATTCAGCAGGCTGTCATTTGCCGTAAGCCGCAGCACATAGCTACCCGCTGTGCCGAAGGTGGCGGTGGTTGCGGCGCTGGTGGCGCTGGCGAACGTCACCGTGCCAGAGCCAGAAACCTTCGTCCATGCATAAGTGAGCACAGCGGGCGGGTTGGGTAAGCCATCATCGGTCGCGCTACCAATCAGACTTGCTGAAGCTGGCAGCGTGATCGCTTGGTTCACGCCCGCGCTGACGACAGGGGCGAGGTTTACCGGCGTGTCGAGCCGCACGTCGGCATCAATACGGATGTAAAGATTGTTGGAGTCTTGTTGCTGAAAAACGTTGACGATATCGGCGTTCGCGGGAGCGTCACCCGTCGGGTCGGTCACCGCCGCACTGACGCCAATCCAGTCGCCGACGTTACCGTCCCGCGTCACCGTGGCCGCCCACGCGAGCGTGGAGATGGCGATGCTCGCCAGGAGCACCGTCACTAGCCGCGACGAGGCGGGGCGACGCAGGCGCAGCGCCACGGTGACGGCGACGAACAATGCGATCAATGCAGCAAGCCCTTTTGACAACGGAACCGGCAACACGTCAACAGCCACCACTGCGTTCACGATATTGATCAGGAAGCTGCCAGTAGCGTCCTGTTGCCCGAGCGCATTGCGACTCACGGCCAGCGCTTTCATCGTACTGCCGCGCGGCAGGCTGGTTAACGGAATCGAAAATTCAATGGCCGCGCTGCCGCTAGTGCCGTTGCCGAGCCCCGCGCTCCAGCCGCCCGCGTCGTACGACGTGGCGGCAGTGAGCGCGCCGCCGACGCAAGTTTGCTGCTCCAGTCGTGACACCGTGGCTGTGGTTGCTGTCGTGGTGACTACCGCTGTGTTGACGCGGTCTACGCCGCTAAACGATCCGTCAGCGGTGGTGATCACGCATCCGGTCGCAGCGGCATTGTCAGTGTCCAGCAGCAACGAGAATTTGTGCTCAGCCGCGTCGCAAATCGGCAATGCAAATGCCAGGGCACAAAAGAGCGCCTTCGCACTCGCGGGACCGTGAAAACAGAATCCAGACATGTAGCTCCCTCGATTTTTGTTGCAACCTTCGTTTGGGTCGCGAGCGTTTAACCTGTGCGGGCGATACTAAGGCTAACGCCACCTGAAAAACCGCCGTCTCGATGCATTCGAGGTTACACAGCGTTACATCGATGCGCTCCACCGCCCACTCGACTGTATGTTGCATCAGGCACGACAAGCCGTCATACGTGGTAGCGTTACTAAAACGTTAACAATCCAGCAAAAAATCCGGAGAAAAGTGACGTGAGCGACGGTGCAGATTCGATTGATCCGCTCATTCGGGCAGCACATGGCAATCCTTCGCGGCGGGCGCTGATCGAGGAAGCGTTGGAGCGCATTCTTGCCAGCCGTGCAATCGGTCGCTCGGCGCACCATCGCGCATTCCTTAAACACGTCGTCAGTACAACGCTTGCGGGGGAATATGGTCGGCTCAAAGAGTCGACCATCGCGCTTGAGGTATTTCAGCGCGACGCAGCAAACTTTGACTCCACGACCGATTCGATTGTCCGGGTAGAAGCGGCGCGCGTCCGTCAGAAGCTGGATCGCTACTATGCCAACGAAGGCGCGGGCACCACGTTGCGTATCGAAATGGTAGCGGGAAACTATCGCCCGAGGTTTGTCGATCACGCACCGACCGCTGCGACTTCAAGTTTGTCGCGCGGATTTTCAGTCGCTGGGCGTGGCATGGTGCCAGCCGACTTACCCGCAACGGTTTTAGCGACGTACGAGCGTGCGTGGTACATGATGCGAACACGAACGCTTGAAGGCTATCGCAAGGCGCTCGCGCTGTTTGAGGACACAGTCCGGCAGGAGCCCGAATTCGCGGCAGCGCATCGCGCTATCGGTTGGGCGCGCGTCAACATTGCCGGGCATCAGGGCGTGCCAGTCGAAGCGGGCAATCAGGGTCCAGCAATGGCCGCTGCGATATCGCGCGCGCTCGATTGATCCCGATAATCCCGAACTGGATTCGCTGCAGGGCACATATTTGTGTCGCTATCGCTACGATCTCGAAGGTGGTCAGGTGCTATTCGAGACTGCGCTGAAACGCAGTCCCGAATCGTGGGGCGCGCGCAGATCGTTCGCGTGGTGGTTAATTTTTCGTGGTCAATTTGATCAAGCGCAGCAGATGTTCGACGCCGAATTCGCGCATGATCCGTTCGCGTTCTTTATGCGCCACAACCTCGGATCGCTGGCCTATTTTCAACGTGACTTCACGCGTGCTGAACGCATATTTTCGGAAGCGCTGGAGATGGAGCCTGGGCATCTGATTGTTCGAATTGCACACGCCAGTGCGTTGATCGCGCTGGGTCGTGCGGATGCGGCAGTCGCCGAAATTTCCGCTTGCTGGGCAGAGAATCCTGATCTGGGGGGGAGTCGCTCTGGAACGCGTTCGTGCACTCGCTGCCGCTCGGCGTCACGATGAGGCCTGGGCTGCATTGGCCGCGTTCGATCATGACTTTGCCAACCGCTATTTTTCGCCGGTCTACCGATCAGCAGCGCACGTCGCCTTGGGTGACGTTGACGCTGCACTCACGTGGCTCGAACAGGCGGCGGCTGACGGTGATTACTGGCTGGTCAATGTCCTCATCGATCCTGCGTTCGATGAACTGCGCAACGAGCCAAGGTTTGCTCGGGCCCTGCAAGGTGCAGGGTTGCAGTCGCCCTCGGTGCGATAACTACACGCGGTTAATCTCGTTCGAGTCCAGTCGATTGAACCGCGCCGATTTTCAGGCTATGGAAGCTGCGAAGCGCTCTCGCATACCTTCCAGCCCAAACGTCGCGAGCACTCCCCTTAATCGCTCGGCAGCTGCCTTGCGCGGCAGGTTTTTGAACTGCGCGATGATGAGTTCATTCTTCATTGAATGTTCCCAGCCAACCAGCTCGGTCACCGTAACTTTGTAGCCGTTCGCTTCGAGTAACAGGCAGCGGAGCACATTCGTAATCTGGCTGCCAAATTCACGCGTGTGAATCGGGTGACGCCAGAGTTCGCTGATGCTCTTGCTGGCTGTCGTTTCGCCCTTGTCGTTGCGCAAATGCGCTGCGACTTCAGCCTGGCAGCAGGGCACGAGCACGATGAATTTGGCTTTCTTTTCGAGACCGAAGCGGAGTGCATCATCGGTGGCGGTGTCGCAGGCGTGCAGCGCCGTGACGACGTCAATTTGCGCTGGCAGTTTTTCTGTGAAGATTGCTTCGGCGACAGAAGCGTTCAAGAACGCCATTTGCGTGAAACCAAGCTGCTCTGCGAGCTTGATCGCGCCGTCCACCAGCGGCGCGCGCGTCTCGATGCCCCACACTTTGTTCGCAGGATAAAGCGCTGCGATGGCTTTGAAAAACAGGTCGTAGAGGATGAAGCCGAGATACGATTTGCCCGCGCCGTGATCGACCAGCGTCACGCCCCCGCGCTCCGCGAGCACCTGCGCGAGCAATGGTTCGATGAACTGAACGAGGTGATAAACCTGTTTCAGCTTCCGCCGCGAATCCTGATTCATCTTGCCATCGACGGTCAGGATGTGCAGCGCTTTCAAGAGTTCGACGGATTGTCCGGCGCGGATTTCGGGCATCGCGGCAACTGCGGCGGGCTCTGTTTTTTTCTTTGGCATGAGACTGACTCTACACGAAGAATTAACTCCCCTCCCCCTTGGTGGGGGAGGGGCTGGGGGAGAGGGGGACGGTGGAATGGGCAGTCACGGTGAATCTTCACGCCACCCTCACCCTCTCCCCAACCCCTCTCCCCTCAAGGGAGAGGGGCTTCCGTGCGCCCGCCTCAGCAGTCAAATTTCCCCACAACAAACTCCCCCAACGCCAAAGAACTGGTCAACCCCGGCGATTCAATCCCAAACATGTTCACCAACCCCGGCACGCCATGATCCGGCGGCCCCTGAACCAGAAAATCACGCGCTGGCTCGGTTGGGCTCTGGATCTTCGGCCGAATTCCCGCGTAACCCGCTTGCAGCGCGCCGTCGGGCAGCTCGGGCCAGTACTTGCGCACCTCAGCGTAGAACGCGTCGCCGCGCGCAGGATCGACGGTCAATTCGTCCGGCGAATCCACCCATTCCACATCCGGCCCGAATTTCGCCTGACCGCCCATATCAATCGTCAGATGCACGCCCAGCCCTGCCGCTTGCGGCACGGGATAAATCAGCCGCGTGAATGGTGAACGGCCCGACAGCGTGAAGTAATTGCCCTTCGCGAAGAAGGCGGGTGGCACATGCTCAGCGGCCAGGCCTTCGATGCGACGCGCGAGCGCTTGTGCATGCAAACCGGCGGCGTTCACCACGCGTTTGCACAAAAGTTGTGTGCCGTCCGCCATCGTGAGTTCTATGCCATCGGGTGTGACTTTCGCGCTCGTCACTGGCGTGTTGAACGCCACCATGCCGCCCGCGTTTTCGAGATCGCCCTGCAACGAGAGCATCAACGCGTGACTGTCGATGATGCCTGTGCTCGGCGAGTGCACGGCGGCGACGCAAGCGAGATGCGGCTCCATCGCCTGCGCCTCAGCCTGCGTGAGCAGCGCGAGGTCGTATACGCCGTTGGCAGCAGCTTTGTCAATGATCATTTGCAGTTGCGGCAACTGATCGTCACTCGTCGCCACCAGCAACTTGCCGCAGCGCCGATGGGGAATGCCGCGCTCTGCGCAATACGCGTAAAGCAGCGCCTTGCCCGCAACGCACAACCGCGCCTTCAGCGACCCAGCCGCGTAGTAGATGCCCGCATGAATCACCTCGCTGTTGCGCGAACTGGTGCCCGTGCCGATCGCGTCCGCCGCCTCCAGCACCAGCACTTCGCGACCACGCAAAGCGAGCGCCCGCGCAACCGCAAGGCCGACTACGCCTGCGCCGATGACTACGGTGTCGATTTGATCCATGTTGGTATCGTAGCGGCTTGTGCCTATTTTTCAGCGCTCCGCGTAGTTCACAAACTGGATTCCCGCCTGCGGCGAGAATGACGGCGGTTTGGTGAGCGCACATTGAATTCTTCGGCGTCATCCTCGGCCACAAGCCGGGGATCCAGTAGGGCGGGCACTGCCCGCCATGTGCTCCCCGCGAAGCGCTGATAATTGCAGGCCTCGCCCGATAGTTCACGAGGCCGACAGTGCCTGCCCTACGCTACTCACATAACAAATCGGACATTGCTTTCAATGCAATCCTACATTTCAAACTTGAACACCCTGTTTCCGATCCTCATGGGCGTCGCGATCACGTGGATTCTGCTTTGCATAGCCGCATCGACAATCTATCGAAAGATAAAAGGCAAACCGATTTTTCCTCGTCGACCACTAAACGCGTCGTTCTGCGAAACCAGCGCATCGGGACATTCCAACAGAAGTCAATTTACAAGGCTGAGCGGAGCGCGCCGGTGTTTGATGGTTGCGGTAACGAACGACTCGCTGCTTGTGCAACCAACATTTCCATTCAATCTATTGTTTCTTCCTGAGATATTTGGGCTGGAACTGAACATCGACAAAGTGGGCGTCCGAATACTCCAAGAGAAGAAGATGATGTTCGGAAAAGCCGTCGTTCTAGAGTACGTAACCACTGACCAACGAACTCAATCAATCGAGCTAGAGTTGCGCGGGATGGATCAGTTCTTGAAAGCGTTGTCAACACGGTAACAAGGCAGCCAATTAGGGTGCGCATGAGAATGCGCACCATCGTTGCACCTATCAATCCATTGACGCAAACGAACCATCGGTGCGCACTCTGGTGCACACCCTACGCCTCGACAAGCGCGTTATCGAATCACATCAACCCCACCCATGTACCCCCGCAAAACCTCCGGCACCGTAATCGATCCATCCGCGTTCTGATAATTTTCAAGAATCGCAACCAGCGTGCGACCAACCGCTAGGCCCGAGCCGTTCAACGTATGCACCGGTTCGTTCTTGCCTGCTGCGTTTTTGTAGCGCGCGCCCATGCGGCGGGCCTGGAAGGCTTCGCAGTTCGAGCAGCTCGAAATTTCGCGATACGTGTTCTGCGCGGGCAGCCACACTTCGAGGTCGTAAGTCTTCGTTGCGCCGAAGCCCATGTCGCCAGTGCAGAGCAACATCACGCGGTACGGCAGGCCGAGTTTTTGCAGGATTTTTTCGGCGTTGCCGGTCATCTCTTCGAGCATGGCGTTCGACTCTTCGGGCTTCGTGATGTAGACCATCTCGACCTTGTCAAACTGATGCTGGCGAATCATGCCACGCGTGTCGCGCCCGTAACTGCCCGCCTCCGAGCGGAAGCAGGGTGTGTGCGCCGTAAGGCGCATCGGCAGCTGCGCCGCGTCGACCATTGAGTCGCGCACGAAGTTGGTGAGCGAGACTTCAGAGGTCGGGATCAGATAGCGATTTTTGACTTCACCGCCTTCTTCCGATGGCATCGGTACCTTGAACAAATCTTCTTCAAATTTCGGCAATTGCCCGGTGCCCGTCATCGACTCAGCGTTGACAATGTACGGCACGTAGCACTCGGTGAAGCCGTGCTCGTTCACGTGCGTGTCGAGCATGAATTGCGCGAGCGCACGGTGCATACGGGCGAGCTGGCCGCGCATGACGGTGAAGCGCGCACCCGAGAGTTTCACACCCGCTTCGAAATCGAGCTGCGGGCCGGCAGCGCTGACGAGCGCCTCACCCAGAGCGACGTGATCTTTCACTTCGAAGTCGAACTCACGGGCCGTACCCCAACGACGTTGCTCAACGTTCTCGTCGCTGTCCTTGCCCATCGGAACGTCCGTCTGCGGCTGGTTCGGCATCGTCATCAGGATCGCATTCACACGCTCCTGAACGCCCGCCAGCGCCAGCTCGTTCGCCTTGACCTTATCAGGCACTGCGGCAACCTCGGCGAGCAGTTGCTGCGCCTTTGCCTCGTCCTTTGCCGCCTTGGCCTGACCGACGGCTTTGCTCAAGGTGTTCCGCTGTTGTTGCAGCTCCTGCGTCTGGATCTGCAGCGCTTTGCGCTCGGCCTCCAGCGCCTCGAACGCCGCGGTGTTGATCACATAATTGCGCGCCTTCATCCGCTCGGCCGTAGCCGCGATGTCGTTGCGCAGAAGATTGATGTCAAACATGATGTGTCACTCGTGAATTTGAATTTTCGAAATGGGAAGTTGCGAGCGTGACACGGCAAATACGAATGCCGCGCGCAAGCGAAAAGCGGAGGGAGAAAAAAATGTCCCGCCTAGCGGGAGCGGGAGGAGCGGCTGAAAGCGCCCTGATGAACGACCACGCTGATCCCGGCCAGCCCGAGTTGGGCGGCGCTGCAGGGAGTGAACGGTGTATTCATTCACACAAGTTTACAAGCAAATCAGGGGCACTTCAAAATTAACAGCTTTCCGTTTAAATCACTATTTTATGGTGGCTAAAGACTGTTTATCGCGCATGTCGACTTTAAGGATAAGTCACTCTTAGCCCAATGAATTAAAGGCTTTGGTAGAAAAGTTGAATGCTTTTAAACCTACCCACCACTGGTCGGCACTAAAATATGGTCATCTAATCAGATCATCATGACCATGTGGAATAGTGCTGCTGCCAAACAATCGCTCACTCAGGTGATTCGCGATGCGCAAGCCGCGCCGCAAATCATCAGTAATCGCGGCAAACCCGTCGCGGCGGTGATCGCCATCGAATCGCTGGCGGATGTGGAGCGCGCCCGCATCGCCCACCCGCCAAGGCTCACAGATCTGCTCACACCGCTTCGCGAGGCCGCATTGGAACAGCACGGCGATGAGGACGCTCCGTTCGGCATCCGCGTTGATCGCCGCAATGCGTTTACCGCACTCACCGATGCCGAACTGCGATGACGCTGGTCGACACCAACGTCATCAGCGAAATGCTCAAGCGCGAGCCCAACGCCGGTGTGGTGAGCTTTTTTGAGCTGGAGGACACGCCCGCACTCTCGGTAGTCACCATCGAAGAGATGGCGTACGGCGTGGCTTGGCGACCCAGCGCCAAGCTGCAAACCGCGTTCGACCGCATAGTCAACACCTGGCCGCACATCCTGCCGATCACGCCGGAAATCGCAGCACGCGCCGGTCTACTGCGCGGCCAATTGCAGCAACGCGGCCACACCCGAACCGCCGCCGACATGCTGATCGCCGCCACCGCACTCACTCACCGCATACCGCTGGCCACACGCAACGTCGCTGATTTTGAGGGCTGCGGAATTGCGCTGCTGAATCCGTTTGCGGAGGTTTGAGGTGGCGTGGTTGCTGGATGATTTTTCACGTTCTGGCTGAGCTCGTCGAAGCCGCGTTGCAAGCCATTCGCCCTTCAAGGAGCTCCGGCGAACAATGCAAGAAAACAAAATGCTCTACCTTCTGAGCACACGCCATCGAAGCCCCAGCCCCACCCACCATCAGGATTCAGGGTTCGCACTTGCCGATTGAGTTTTTGACAGCACAACTCGCAAACCAGTGAAACCGTTTGAAAAAATGGGAAGGTTCCAATTTCGATAAGAACAACCTGCGGTCTCAGGAACATCTGCCCAGGAGCCACCGCGCAGCGACCGGTGGGCTCTAAAGGCGCTCGTGTGGTTTTCGGCGTGTTCAATGCCAAAGACGCCATCATAGTTAGCACTCCTAAAGTCGTTTCCCATCCACTCCCACACATTGCCCGCCATGTCATGCAGACCAATCGCGGTCGGCGCAAAGAGCCCCGCGCTGCTCGTTCCCCCGATACCGGTCGATGCCACATTCGCCCGGTACATTACTGCCGTCACATCGTCACCCCACGGCCATCTTCCTTCATGCACTTCAGTCAAGTTTTTCGCGCGAGCCGCGCGTTCCCATTGGTGTTCGTTGGGCAAACTTACTTCGTAGGCGTTCAGACCAGCTTTGTCTAAAAAATTGCGCAGCCGCATACTCAGCCAACGCGCGTAGGCTTGCGCTTCGAACCAAGTAACGTTTGTTACTGGACGGCTCCGATGGACAAGCTGCTCGCTCCACCGATCAGGCGTTTTTCGCCCGAACAGGGCAAGCCATTCGACTCCGTGACGGTTCCACAGCAGCTCATCGGGCTGATAGCCATTTTTCCCTACAAACAGCGCGAACTGCTCGACCGTCGTCAACATGCGCGCGATGTAGAACTGGGTATTGACCACTACGACACGGGGCCGATTGCCCTCCTCGGACGAGTGCCCAATAGTGAAGTCTCCCTTCGGTACGCGAACAAAACCGGGAACAGGTTCGACGTCCGTATCATGACCCAGATATCGCTTTTTCATTATGTACGGTCGCTTGGGATGAAAGCGGTCATCCTGACCAAGCGCGGAGCGCACGTCGATGTAGTGCGCCGCGAATTGTGGCTCGTCAATCAACCTATCGGGCTTCGTCGGCAGTTCAACGGCGTCTTGAACTAAGGCCCAAAAAAGCTGTGCGTCTGTTTTTGTAAGATGCGGCGCGAGATGCAACAAACCGCGCAGTAATCTCTGCTTCGCAACGGTTGGATTGCCTAGGGTTGCAGATTGATTATTAATCCAGCTGTCGACCAGTCCGAACAGATCCGCTGCTGACGAGGATGCGATGACCTGCCCAGCCCGCAATCCCGCTCGATTGACTAAGTCCGCTTGATCGGATGCCTCGGCTGAAATGAGCGCCAAGTAAACGCTGCGCACGTCGGTCAGTGTCGCCGATGATTTTTGGTCCGTGGCGAAGGCGCTTGGCGGCGGCGTTGATGGCAAAGTTTCCGGATCGGCGGATGCGTTCTCGCCCACCGAGACGCTGACTTCAAATTCCACTGGCGCAATCGGAGCCTCCACGCTGTAGGAGCGCGTCAATTGCAACGCCATCTCTGACCCGTCCAACACACGCTCCACCGTTAGCAGGCTGTAGTAGCTGCGCGTATCGGTCGCATTGAGTGGCACGTCGGCGAAGCTTTTGTTCAATTCAGCAAAGAGTTTTAGCGGATCAAACACATGTCGCTGGGCGGCGCGGTGCTCCAACATTCGCTCGACAATCGGCAGACGAATTCGCTGCGCCGGGTAGCGCTCGCTGTCGTCAAGCTGCGCGATACGGCGCAGCGCTTCGGCAACGTTGATCGGCGGAAACAGCTTTTGGTCAACCGTCGTTTCACCGACTCTTTCGGATGGCGGTTTGGTGCCGTAACACGCCCAATGCAACAAGTCCTGATCGGAGAACACAGGCGACAAGGTGTTGTCTTTCATGCTGCCGCGTAGCACATCAAAACCGTTGCCAGTGCGCTTGAGGCAGCGATAAAGCTCCGGCTGAAACAGTTGCAGCAGCACTAGCGCCAGCACCACGCGCGAGTCGGCATCGTCGCCCAACGACACGCCCAGCGGGCGACCACGCTCGGCAGCGATACTCACGACTTGGTGAAACAGCTCCACCACACGATCAAGTTTGCGCGGCACGTAACCGTCAAACGCGGCAAGCACCAGTTGCGCTAGGTTGAGTTCGATTTTGCGTTGTCGCGGGCGATAAACCTCAGTCTCCGAGATTTCAGCGATATCTATCACTCGCCGCGCATCAACGTTCGTCGGCAGTGGCGAAAACCACTTTGGTGCCGCTGCGTCGTTGGGCGATTTGAGTTTCACCAACGCCTCCTCTTTGCGCTGCAAAAAGCGTAGCGCGTCCGCGTATGTCAGCGCAGGCAAGCGAAACGGCAAATGCACGATCTTTTCAAGATACTCAAACCCCGTGATCGGCATTTCGGATTTTTTGTTGCCGAACGAGTAGTCCTTGTAGCGATGGCTGATGCCGCGCTCGATCACTTCGTCATCCAGCGCGAGCACGAAGGCGAAGCTTTCTACGTTGAAGACCGTCTTGATAAGTTCGAGTACGGCGACCGCTTTTTCGGGCAGGCAACGGTCTAGGTCGTCTACAAAAACTACGAAATTGATGTCGAGCTTGTCGTGCTGACTTTGTTGGCTCTGCGTATATCCCTTCTTGTGATTTTCCCTCGACGCAGGTCGTGTGACTGCTTTTAAATGCTGATGTATTTCGTAGAAGTAACGCCCCTCGTTGCTGTAGCGAATGGTCGCGGGGAGGTTCGGTTTGTCGGGCTTTTTGCTGGGCAGCCATGAAAGCAGTCGCTTCACAATACTCATCGCTGGGATGGTCACCAACGACGCGCCAGAGGTTGCGGTCACCGTGACCACTGCAGTCGCCGTGACGAGCTTTTCAAACATCGCAACGGCGGGTTTCATGTGCTGCACCAGCCAGTCACCGCCCTCGTCAAAGCCTGCTTTCGCGCGCTCTGTGATCGATTTGGATGCCGCGAGATCGCGCTTCAGCGCCTCCAGAATGTGCAGCATGAGCGGCACATGCAAGTGTTCTTCGTGCTCATATTTCCACGGCTGGAAAAACACCGGCACCGTCAGCCCAAAGCCCGCATTGCCAAGTATGCCGCCCTTGCGACGATCAATTCGGCCTTGTTCAAAGGCAAAGGCGTGTTTAAGAATTCTGCCGAGCAGGAAGGACTTGCCCGCGCCCCATTCACCGAAAATTCCAACGACCAGCGGATCGTCACCGAGCTTGCCGGTAACAGCATCGCGATTCAGCGCTTGCTCGATGCGCGTCCACAACGTTTTGGCGTAGGCGTCGTAGCCGAGCGAGTCTTCAGTCGCACTTGCGTTCGGCGCGGTGGGCGGTGGCGTGTCCGGCATGCTGTCCCCTCTAGTTGGGGCTATCGTAGCAGCGACGGGCCTCGCGCATGCGCTGCCCGAATAGTGCTCGATATCGACCGGCGTTTCGCGGGCTGCGCTGAGCTTGGCATGTCAATGCTTTGCTTGAAGCGCAAAATGGACTCCCGTTACGTTTCAACAGGTTGTAACTTGTCTATACAGAAGGTGAGGGTCGACGAAAAGCCAATTGCACAGGCACCGCGCGTGATTAAGAGCCCCACGGCTAAATCGGGCGCGGTATGGTTCCCTTGAACGAACCCGCCGAACCGCGCATCGACAACAAGGCGACGGCGTTCCGCCTTGAGGCGAGGCCGTCTCCTATTCATCGCTTTGGCATCTTCGCCACGCAGACGATTCCGGCGAACGTCCGCGTCATTGAATACACCGGCGAGCGCATCGGCTATCGCGAGGCCGAGCGGCGACGCGAGCGACCGTATCTGTACCTGTTCTGGGTCTCGCCCGGGCGGCTGATTGATGGGGCGGTCGGCGGCAGCGGCGCGGAATTCATCAATCACAGTTGCGCCCCGAACTTGGGCGTGGACATCGCGGAAGGGCACGTTTTTTTCGTTAGTCTCCGCGAGATCGCCACCGGGGAAGAGTTGCTGCTCGACTACCGCGTGCGGGCTGACAACAGCGACGCGCCGCCGATGCTGTGCCGATGTGGCGCGGCGAGTTGTCGCGGCTTTCTCAACGCGCCGTGAATGGAACTCGCGCCCCGCGCATCGGATTGGCTCAACGAGCTTTTGTACCGTTGTGCGATAGCGCGGTTGCCCCCGACATTCAACCCTTGCGTTTGGCGACCACTTTTGCCGGCACTTTGTTGACGACGTAAGTCGCCCGCTCTTCCTGCACGCTGTGCCCGCCGCTTGCTGGCATTTCGTCGCCTGCGATCGGCGCGGTTTCGGAGTTGTGTTTCCACGCCACGTTGAGCGCGCGCATCATGCCGCCCGGCTGCGCAGCGGCGCGCGCAGTGCGTTCGGCGAAGAAGGCTTCGGCATCAATCGTCGCGATTTTCTCGGCAATGGCGACCGCGAACAGTTGATTGAGCGAGCAGTTGTCGCGCTCGGCCAAAATGCGTGCTCGCTCGAAGAGCGAGTCGGGCAAGCGAAGTGCGAAGTTACTCATGATGATTTCCCTCTCAACTTAATCAACGATCCATCAAATCAAACACGCGCAGCGCAGTGACCGGCGCGATCACCTCGACGCCGAAGCTTTGCGCAGCCGGTAAAAAGTCCTTGAGATTGAACGTCACCAGCGCATCAGCCTGACCGTTCACCGCAGCCTCCAACACCATTTCATCCGCCGCGTCATGCAATTGCGGACGCCACGCAAAGTGAATCTGCACAGCCTCCGCCAACGCACACAACTCGTCGACAAAACCCTGCACCAGCTCAGTCGTAAGGCCGCTCGCCGCCAGATGTTCAGGGCGACACAACACGGCCTCAATCTCCAACACCAGCGCCACAGTCAAGAGCGGTTTCACCCGCTTTTCTGCCACATGCAGCATGAGCGCCGCAGACGTGCCTTTCGCGCTTCGCAGTGCGGCAACGATGACATTGGTGTCGATAACGAGTCTAGATACCATATTACCAACAATACTATCATATTGCCCGCGATAGCATCAACTCAAGTTGGTTTCGCTCTCATGCCAACTGCCCAGCGCCCACTTTGACAGCGCGCCCATGAGCGCGAAGAGCACGACGCCCATTAGCGTGATGAGCGCGAGGGCGGCAAACATACGCGGGATGTTTAGCTGGTATCCGGCTTGCAAAATTTGATAAGCGAGGCCAGTGCCAGTGCCGCCTGTTCCCGCGACAAATTCGGCGACGACTGCTCCGATCAATGCGAGGCCAGACGAGATGCGCAGTCCGCCAAAAAAGTACGGCAACGCGCTCGGAATACGGAGCCGGACGAGCGTTTGCCAGCGCGTTGCGCGGTTCATTTTGAACAGACTTTGCAAGCCGCGATTCACGCTGCGCAGACCGAGCGTGGTGTTGGCAATGATCGGGAACAACGCGACCAATGTGGCGCAGATGACCAGCGACGCGGTGGGGCTTTTGACCCAGATGATGATGAGTGGCGCTATGGCGACAATCGGTGTGACTTGTAGCAATACCGCGTAAGGAAAAAACGCAGTTTCGATCCACGGACTTTGCACGAACGCAAATGCAATGAGCACACCGAGCAACACGGAGCAGATGAGCGCGAGGAAAGTGACTTTGAGCGTCACGAGCAACGCCGCGCCTAACAGCGACCCGTCTTTCACCAGCGTTTGTGCGACCACGAGCGGGCTGGGGACGAGGAACTGCGGGATGTCGTACGCCGTCACCCACCATTGCCACAGGCCGACGAGCATGAACGCGACGATCGTCGGGAGAAGTATCCGTTTCATGAGCGCGCCGTTTGGCCCCCTCTCCCTTGAGGGGAGAGGGTGATCGTGGCGATAAAACAGACTTGATCGAGGACGCCACCAACCCCTCTCCCCCAGCCCCTCCCCCACGCGGGGGGAGGGGAGTCGATCCAGCGCGACGGCGCATAGATAATGCCGCTCACGCCAACGCCTCATCCACACTCACGGACGCGCGCAGCAAACTGTCCTGCAATCGCTTTGCGTACGCGGCGAACTCCGTCGATACGCGGAACGCGTCATCACGCGGAACGCTCGGCGTGATCGCAATTTCTTCGACTACGCGGCCTGGTCGTGCAGCCATCACAACGACACGCGATGACAAATACACCGCTTCGTGAATCGAATGGGTGACGAAGATGACCGTGAGACGTTTGCTACGCCACAGCGTTAGCAGTTCGTCGTCAAGACGGTTTCGCGTGATTTCGTCTAGCGCGCCAAACGGTTCATCCATCAGCAACAGTGCGGGATCGGTGACGAGGCTGCGTGCGATGGAGGCGCGCATCTGCATGCCGCCCGAGAGTTCGCGTGGATAGGATTCGCCGAATTTTTCTAGACCAACGAGTTTGAGCGCATCGCACACTCGCTGATCCGCGTCAGCGCTACCCATGCCTTGCAGATCAAGCGGTAAGCGCACGTTCGCGGCAACGCGCGCCCACGGCATGAGCGTTGCCTCCTGAAACACGAAGGACATGCGCTGCTTCGCCTGCGATTGCGCGTTCGGGGGTTCGCCCCACACGCTGATGCGTCCGGCACTCGGCACGAGCAGGCCCGCGACCATGTTCAGCAGTGTGCTTTTGCCGCAGCCGGACGGGCCGAGCAAGGTGATGAATTCGCCGGGCTGCACCGTAAGGTTGACGGGCAGCAGTGCGCGCGTACCGTTGGGGTAGGTTTTTTCGGCAGCGACGATTGCGATGGCGGGGGATTTAGCGTTCATCTTGTTCTGCCCCCTCTCCCTTGAGGGGAGAGGGACGGGGAGAGGGTGAGCGTGGCGCACAGACCAACTTTGCTATGGCTGCAACCATCACCCTCTTCCTAGTTGCCTGTCTACGGCATCACCTTCACATCTTTAACAAATTTATCCGTCCACGCATCGGTGAATTTTACCTTCGTGGTGTCCACCAGTTTGTTCGCGACCATCATGTCCCACGTCTGCTTCATGCGCGCTTCGGTGATGATGCCAATGCCTAGTTTGACTGCGTCACCGCCGTCGACGATGCCCATTTCCTTGATCTTCGTCAGCCCATAAGCAAGCAGCTCCTCGGTCATCGCCGGATTGTCTTTTTTGATGAGGGCATTAGCGGGAGCGGGATTCTTCAGATAGCTCTTCCAGCCCTCCATCGTGGCCTTCACAAACGCCTCGACCATCTTCGGATTGTTGTCGATGGTCTTCTTGAGCACGGTGATTGTTTCGGTGTACGGCGGATAGCCGAGATCAGCGAGCAGGAACACTCGGGCGTCCTTGATGCCGGCCTTCTGCACCGCTAATGTCTCGGAGGTCAGATAGCCCTGCATCGCTATTTTTTTGTCGGCTACAAACGGCTGCACGTTGAACGTGTACGGCCGCGTCTGCTCATCCTTGAAGCCGAATTTTGCCTTCGCCCACGGCCACCAGTTGGTCTGGCCATCGGTCGAGACAAGCACGGTTTTGCTCTTCAAATCCGCGAAAGTTTTCACGTCGCTGTGCGCGATGACGACGATGGGATCCTTCTGGAAAAAGGTGCCGACGCTCACAGCCTGAACGCCCTGCTCCCACGCCTTGTAGTTTTGAATATCAAAACCCATGAAGATGTCGACCTGCCCCACGGCAAGCAACTGCAGGCCATTGACCTGCGGACCACCCATCTTGATGGTGACATCGAGTCCATATTTTTTGTAGGTGCCTTCAGCGACCGCCTGATAGAGCCCGCCATGTTCGGCCTGCGCGAACCAGTTGCTCTGGAAGGTGACTTTTTGCTGGGCAAAGGCAAGGTTAGCGGCAGAGAGCAATGAAATTGCTAGCGCCGCTTTTTTCATGGTTGTGCGAGCGAACATGGCATCTCCTTGATGCTGTGAAACTGGAGTTAATTTATCACCGATACGCTCTTTCGTCCTTTGAATTTCACGCGTATCATCGCGCACATGGACAGCCCGCACTACACATGGGGAAGACGCATCGGTGCCGCGCTCATCTGGGCGCTGATGGCGGTCGGGTTCGGCCTCGTCGGCTGGTTTTTCGCGCTACAACCGGTGACGGTGGCGTTAGGCAACTGGAACCTTGCGCGTGGCTACAAAGCGGTTCCAGCGACCGTTGTGCAGCGTACCGGCAGTGACGAGAACGGGACGTTTTACTGGCAGGCGGCGCGCTACGAGGTGGACGGCAAGTCCTATGAAACTTCGCGAATGACGGTGCTTGAAGACGAGGCGATTGACGAGCCCGCCAACGCCATCGTGATGAAAGGTCTCGACAACGCGCGCAGCAACCAGAAGCCGGTGACTATTTGGGTCAGCCCGCGCATCCCGGAAATAGCGGTTGTATCGCGTGATCTGCCCATCGGAACACTTTGGCCGCGAGCCTTGATGGGGGTTGGATTTGCAATTTTTGCACTGGCGGGTGTGACGGGATTTCTCGGTGCGTTGTGCGGATTCAGCTACTACCGCAGACAGTTTGATGCCGCAGGGTTGTGGGGATTTTCCGCAGCGTGGTGTGGCTTTGTTTTCCCGATCATGCTGCTGGTCTCGCAGGAAGACGACGTTGAGTTCTTCGTGCTCGGTATTGTTGGATTTTTTGCACTCATCGGCGTCCTGATGCTCTGGGGCGCGGTGGCGTCAACGTTGACGGGATCGAGCTCTGTTGCGTCGATGAAAAGCGGCTTGGGCAAACGCAAGCTGAACTCAGCGGCGCTCGCTACAAGTTGGGGTAGTAAAGGCAAGCCAGCAACGGGCAAGGTCAAACGCGGTGACCTGGGCGGTCGCGGCGATGGTTTCGACAAAAGCTAGTGGCGAAACGCTTACGAGCTGCACGACAACATCGAGCAACCTGCCTTGTGTCGCGCCCAGTCGGGACGTTTTTCGGCGAAGGATTCGCGGCCCGGTTGTTCGTCGTACGGATGACGCATCATGTCGAGCAGTTCGCTGATTTTTGAGGTGTCGCCGTCGTATGCGGCGTCGATGGCTTGTTGCGCGAGATAGTTGCGCAGCACGTATTTCGGGTTGGCGGCATTCATGCGCTTGACGCGATCTGCCTGATCCTTCGGGGCTGGATTTTCCATCGCGAATAACGCGGAATAATGTCCGAACCAAACGGCGAATTTTTCGCGCTCGGTGACCCATTCGCCTTCGAGATAGAACGCGTCTTCGAAATCATCAACCGAGTTCGCGGTCGCCAGTCGCCGGAAGAAAATCGTCATGTCGATCTCGGACGCACCGAGCAGCGCGAATGCCGCATCAACGATCTCGCCGCCCTGATCTGACCACGCCTTTAAGCCGAACTTGTTGGCAAAGACGCGTTTCATTTCAACGGCGTAGGTTGATTCGAACTTGGCTAGCGCGCCCTGCAATGCTTCAGCCGGGATCTCGAGCGTCGACAGCGCATCGCCGAGGCGTCCTAGATTCCACTGTGCAACGCCAGGCTGACGACCGTAGGCGTAGCGTTTGCCGCCCGCGTCGGTTGTGTTCGGCGTCCAGCCCGGGTCGAAATTGTCAATCCAGCCGTAAGGGCCGTAATCAATCGTGAGCCCGATGATGGACATGTTGTCGGTGTTCATCACGCCATGCACGAAACCGACGCGCATCCACTCGGCAATGAGTTTCGCCGTGCGCTCGCACACTTCACCGTACCACGCGATGATTTGCTCGTTTTCCGGCAACGCGTTCAGGTGCGGAAAGTAATGCCTGATTGTGAAATCAATGAGCTGTTTGAGTAGCGCCGATTCGCCACGCGAGGCGAATAATTCGAAGTGTCCGAAGCGAATGAACGTTGGCGCGACGCGGCACACGATTGCACCGGGTTCAGGCGCATCGTTGCCGTCGTAAAACATGTCGCGCACCACCCTATCGCCGGTCTGCACGAGCGCCAGCGCGCGCGTCGTTGGGACACCCAGATGATGCATCGCCTCCGAGCACAAAAATTCGCGCATTGATGAGCGCAACACCGCACGACCATCGGCGCGACGCGAGAACGGTGTTGGGCCTGCGCCTTTGAGTTGCAGCTCGTACCGGTGGTTGTCACGTGAGATGACTTCGCCAAGCAAAATCGCGCGGCCATCGCCCAGTTGCCCTGCCCAGTTGCCGAACTGATGGCCACCGTAGACCGTGGCGTAAGTCTCCATGCCGGGGAGTTTGCCGTTGCCTGAGAGCGCGTTGACCATTTCGGTTGACTGCAATTCGGCTTCGCTAAATCCGAGCATGGACGCCACTTCTGTCGAATATGCAATCAAGCGAGGCGCTGCAACCGGCGTCGGATCAACGCGCGACCAGAACGCACCGTGCACCTGACGCGAGTGATTGTTTGGATTCGCGTCGCCGGGAAGTTCGTTCAGGAAGCGGTTGTCAAAGGTGAGCATGTTGGAATTATCTGTGTCTTGCCCCCTCCCCCTTTGGTGGGGGAGGGTTGGGGAGAGGGGGACGGTTGATAAGTAGCAAACTTTGAACTCAGCGCCACGATCACCCTCTCCCCCGCCCTCTCCCCTCAAGGGAGAGGGCGCCAAACTCAAACCAGCAACGAATTCACCCGTTTCACATAAGTCGCCGGGTCATCGGGCAGCCCGCCTTCCGCCAGCAGCGCCTGATCAAACAGAATGTGCGCGAGATCATCAAAGTGCGTCGAATCGACGAGCTTTTTTACCAGCGGATGATCGGCATTCACTTCCAGAATTGGCTTGGTCTCGGGCGCATCTTGCCCTGCCTGCTTGAGCATGCGTGCGAGCTGTGTCGACATGCCGTGATCTTGCACCACTAAACACGCGGCAGAGTCAACCAGACGCGTCGTGACACGCACGTCTTCGGCCTTGTCTTTCAATGCCGCTTTGAGCTTTTCGAGCGTGGGTTTGAACGATTCAGCGGCTTCTTCTGCGGCTTTTTTCTCCGCATCGTCCTGCAACTTGCCCAGGTCAACCGCGCCCTTGGCAACGGACTGCAACGGCGTGCCGTCGAACTCA